>NZ_JBEZVJ010000052.1:0-26563 GCF_040636935.1 Streptomyces sp. NPDC032940
GTGTTCGTCCAGGGCGCGGTGTGGGACATCGACTCCTTCGACCAGTGGGGCGTCGAGCTCGGCAAGGTCCTCGCCAAGCGCGTCGAACCCGCCCTCACCGACGGCGCCGAGGTCCCCGGCCTGGACGCCTCCACGAAGGCCCTGGTCACCGCGTACCGGGAGCTGCGCGGCCGGTCGTGAGTCCGGCACGGACAGGCGGGCGGCACCACCCCGTCCGCCTGTCGTAGAATCCCCCGGCGATCATCACGGCAAGCGCTCGGGGGAGCAAGGTGGCACGTAGGCATGGAAGTTGGACCGGCGGCAGGCTGACGGCCCGGTCCCTCCTCAATCCCAAGCAGGCGGCGACCGCGGTGTTCCACCCCGCGTGGATCCCGCCTTCGGTCGATCCCTCGATCGACCAGCTCAAACGCTTCCGGGTCATCGCGGGCGCGGTCGCCTCGCTCGGCGTCTACACCTTCCTCGAGGGCGGCTTCTCGGTCACCGAGCTGCTGGAGAACGCGCTGACGGCCTCCGTCGTCCTGCTGTTCATCACCCCGCTGTCCGTCGGCGCGATGCTCTTCGTCTGGCGGCGCACCGGCACCGTCGGGCAGTTGCGGGGGCCGCTGTTCAACGCGCTCAAGCTGCTGCTGCTGTTCGTCGGCTGCGTCGCCGGCCTGGTGGTGCTCGTCAACATGATCAACGCCTCGGCCAACCCGGCGGTGATCATGATCGGCGGTCTGACGATGCTGTGGATGATCGGGTTCGTGGTCTGGGGGGCCATCAGGGTCTCCGGGAACTTCTTCGGCACCGCCGCCGTCCACCGCTGCCTCCCGGCGCTGCTGGCCACCGTGACGAGCTGGCTGATGGCCATCCCGGACCTCGTCACCGGCGACCTGCACGGGCTCAGCCTCACCCTCGGCATCGTCTTCATCCTGGGCGCGCCCGTCACGGTCACCGCGATCGCCCTGCTGGAGATGGGCCGGCTCAGGCGGCGCTACGGGATCCGGCTGAAGGCCCACCCGGCGACCCTCCCGCCGCTCCCCGGACATATCCCGCCGCCCCACGGGCACTTCCCGCCCGCCGCGCCGCCGTACGTGCCGCCGCAGGGCAACCCGTACGCGCCCCCGTACCCGCCCGCGGGCGCCGGCCACCCGTACACTCCCGGAGCGGGCAACCCCTACGCGCCGCCACCGCAGCCGCCGTACACGCCGCACCCGGGCGGCAATCCCTACTCCCCGGGACCGAGCGGATCCTGACGACCGCCGTCCGCCGCTCGCGTCCGCCGCACACACCGGAACGCCGGGCCCCGTCGAAGCGGGACCCGGCGTTCCGGTGCGTGCGGGGCGGTTATGCCGAGGCCGGCGGGTACATCGTCCGCGGCAGCTGCGAGGCCGCCGCCGCGTCCAGCAGCCACAGGGTGCGGGCGCGGCCCCGTGCCCCGGCCGCCGGGGCCTGGATCTCGCCGGCGCCCGACAGGGCCATCGCCACGGCGTTCGCCTTGTCCTCGCCCGCCGCGAGCAGCCACACCTCGCGGGCCGTGCGGATCGCGGGCAGGGTCAGGGAGACCCGGGTGGGCGGCGGCTTCGGGGAGCCGTGGACGCCGATCACCATGCGCTCCGTCTCCCGCACTCCCGGGTGCTCCGGGAACAGCGAGGCCACGTGGGTGTCCGGGCCGACGCCGAGGAGGAGGACGTCGAAGGAGGGCACCGCCGCGTGGTTCTCCGGCGCGGCCGCCTTCGCCAGCTCCTGCGCGTACGCCGCCGCGGCGGCCTCCGCGTCGTCGCCGTGCGGGCCGTCCGAGGCGGGCATCGCGTGCACCCGCTCCGGGTCCAGCGGCACCGCGTCCAGCAGGGCCTCGCGGGCCTGCGTGACGTTGCGCTCCGGGTCGCCCTCCGGCAGGAAGCGTTCGTCGCCCCACCACAGGTCGAGACGGGACCAGTCGACCGCGTCCCGGGCCGGGGAGGCCGCCAGGGCGGCCAGCAGGCCGTTGCCGTTGCGGCCGCCGGTCAGGACCACGGACGCCGAGCCCCGGGAGGACTGGGCGTCCACGATCTTCGTGATCAGCCGGGCCGCGGCGGCCTCGGCCATCAGCTCCTTGTCCCGGTGCACGACCAGCTGGGGGGTGTCGCTCACTTCGCCGCCGCCTTCCTCACCGGTGTCTTCTCCTGCGCCGCGTCCTTCGCGGGCGCCTTCGCAGCCGTCTCGACGGGAGCGCGGACCGCGAGGGGCCCTTTGTCAGCCGCGCCCGCCTTCCCGTCGCCCGACGCGTTCAGCCGGTCCACCCCGAAGCGCAGCGCCGAGGCGTACGTGTCGTCGGGGTCGAGGCGCCGCAGCTCCTCCGCGATCAGCTCGGCCGTCTCGCGGCGCTTGAGCGCCACGGCACGGGCCGGCTGGCCCTGGATGGAGAGGGTCGCGAGCGAACCGTCGGCCCGGTCCAGGACGACCGGCCCGCAGTCGGTCTCCATCCGGACCGCGGTCAGCCCCGGACCGCCGGACGTGGTCCGCTGCACCGGCACGTCCAGCCGGTCCGCGAGCCACATCGCCAGCAGCTCGCAGCTCGGGTTGTACTCCTCGCCCTCCACCTCGACCGCCTGCACCTTGCAGTCGACCTGGTCCAGGGCCGCCGCGAGCATCGACCGCCACGGCGTGATGCGGGTCCAGGACAGGTCGGTGTCGCCCGGCGTGTAGGCGTCGGCGCGGGCCGCCAGCTCCCGCACCGGCTCCTCGCAGGCGTAGGTGTCGGTGACCCGGCGCTGGGCCAGCGCGCCCAGCGGGTCACCCGCCGGATCCAGCGGGGCGTTCACCGGCCACCACACCACGACCGGCGCGTCCGGCAGCAGCAGCGGCAGGACGACCGACTGGGCGTGGTCGACGACGTCGCCGTACAGCCGCAGCACCACCGTCTCGCCGGTGCCCGCGTCGGCACCGAGGCGGACCTCGGCGTCCAGCCGGGACTGGGTGCGGTCCCGGGGCGAACGCGAGACGCGCTTGATGACGACGAGCGTGCGCGAGGGGTGCTCGTGCGCGGCGTCGCTCGCGGCCTTCAGCGCGTCGTAGGCGTTCTCCTCGTCGGTGACGATGACCAGCGTGAGCACCATGCCGACGGCCGGCGTGCCGATCGCCCGGCGGCCCAGCACCAACGCCTTGTTGATCTTGCTGGAGGTGGTGTCCGTGAGGTCTGTCTTCATGGCCGGCGCCAGCTCCGTCCGTCTCGCTCGAGCATCTCGTCCGCCTCGACGGGCCCCCACGTACCGGACGCGTACTGCGCGGGCGTGCCGTGCTCGTCCCAGTACTCCTCGATCGGGTCGAGGATCTTCCAGGACAGCTCGACCTCCTCGGTGCGCGGGAAGAGGTTCGCGTCACCGAGCAGTACGTCAAGGATCAGCCGCTCGTACGCCTCCGGGCTCGACTCCGTGAAGGACTCGCCGTACGCGAAGTCCATGGACACGTCCCGAATCTCCATCGACGTGCCCGGCACCTTGGAACCGAAGCGGACGGTGACGCCCTCGTCGGGCTGGACGCGGATGACGATCGCGTTCTGGCCCAGCTCCTCGGTGGCCGTCGTGTCGAAGGGGGAGTGCGGGGCCCGCTGGAAGACCACCGCGATCTCGGTGACCCGGCGGCCCAGGCGCTTGCCGGTGCGCAGGTAGAAGGGGACGCCCGCCCAGCGGCGGTTGTCGATCCCGACCTTGATCGCGGCGTAGGTGTCGGTCTTCGACTTGGGGTCGATGCCGTCCTCCTCGAGGTAGCCGACGGCCTTCGCGCCGCCCTGCCACCCGGCCGCGTACTGGCCGCGCACGGTGTCCCGGCCCAGGTCCTTGGGGAGGCGGACCGCGCCGAGCACCTTGGTCTTCTCCGCCGCCAGCGCGTCCGCGTCGAAGGAGGCGGGCTCCTCCATCGCGGTCAGGGCGAGCAGCTGGAGCAGGTGGTTCTGGATGACGTCCCGGGCGGCGCCGATGCCGTCGTAGTAGCCGGCCCGGCCGCCGATGCCGATGTCCTCGGCCATCGTGATCTGCACGTGGTCCACGTAGGACCGGTTCCAGATCGGCTCGAACATCGTGTTGGCGAAGCGCAGCGCCAGGATGTTCTGGACGGTCTCCTTGCCCAGGTAGTGGTCGATGCGGAAGACCTGGTCCGGCGCGAAGACCTCGTGGACGATCGCGTTGAGCTCCTCGGCCGACTTCAGGTCGTGGCCGAACGGCTTCTCGATCACCGCACGGCGCCAGGAGCCGCTCGACTGGTCGGCGAGACCGTGCTTCTTCAGCTGCTGGATGACCACCGGGAAGGACTTCGGCGGCACCGACAGGTAGAAGGCGAAGTTCCCGCCCGTGCCCTGTGCCTTGTCCAGCTCCTCGATGGTGGCGCGCAGCCGCTCGAACGCCTCGTCGTCGTCGAAGGTGCCCTGGACGAAGCGCATCCCCTGGATGAGCTGCTGCCAGACCTCCTCGCGGAACGGCGTGCGGGAGTGCTCCTTGACGGCGTCGTGCACCACCTGGGCGAAGTCCTCGTGCTCCCAGTCGCGGCGGGCGAAACCGACGAGCGAGAAGCCCGGCGGCAGCAGACCCCGGTTGGCGAGGTCGTACACGGCGGGCATGAGCTTCTTGCGGGACAGATCGCCGGTGACGCCGAAAATGACCAGACCCGACGGCCCCGCGATACGCGGGAGCCGCCGGTCTGCTGGGTCACGCAGCGGGTTGCTGCTTGACAAATTGTCAGCCCTCCGAGGGAGCGAGGCGCTTGAGCTCCGCCTCCGTCGACTTCAGCAGGTCGTTCCACGAGGCCTCGAACTTCTCGACGCCCTCGTCCTCCAGGAGCTGGACCACCTCGTCGTAGGAGATCCCGAGCTTCTCGACCGCGTCGAGGTCGGCGCGGGCCTGCTCGTAGGTGCCGGCGACGGTGTTCCCGGTGATCTCGCCGTGGTCCTCGGTGGCGAACAGGGTCGCCTCCGGCATGGTGTTCACCGTGTTGGGTGCGACCAGGTCGGTGACGTACATGGTGTCGCTGTACGCCTTGTCCTTCACGCCGGTCGACGCCCACAGCGGACGCTGCTTGTTGGCGCCGGCCTTCTCCAGGGCGGCCCAGCGGTCGGAGGAGAAGACCTCCTCGTACGCCTGGTAGGCGAGGCGGGCGTTGGCGACAGCCGCCTTGCCGCGCAGCGCCCTGGCCTCGTCGGTGCCGAGCGCGTCGAGCCGCTTGTCGATCTCGGTGTCCACGCGGGACACGAAGAAGGACGCCACCGAGTGGATCAGCGACAGGTCCAGGCCGCGCTCCTTGGCCTTCTCCAGGCCGGTCAGGAAGGCGTCCATGACCTTGCGGTAGCGCTCCAGGGAGAAGATCAGCGTGACGTTGACGCTGATGCCCAGGCCGATGGTCTCGGCGATCGCCGGCAGACCGGCCTCGGTCGCCGGGATCTTGATCAGCGTGTTGGGCCGGTCCACCAGCCAGGCGAGCTGCTTGGCCTCGGCGACCGTCGCCCGGGTGTTGTGCGCGAGGCGCGGGTCGACCTCGATGGAGACCCGGCCGTCCTTGCCGCCGGTGTTGTCGAACACCGGGCGCAGGATGTCGGCGGCGTCGCGGACGTCCGCCGTCGTGATCATGCGGATGGCCTCTTCGACGGTGACCTCACGGGCGGCGAGGTCGGTCAGCTGCGTGTCGTAGCCGTCGCCCTGCGAAATCGCCTTCTGGAAGATCGACGGGTTGGTGGTGACGCCCACGACGTGCTGCTGGTCGATCAGCTCGGCGAGGTTGCCGGACGTGATCCGCTTGCGCGACAGGTCGTCCAGCCAGATCGCGACGCCTTCATCGGAGAGGCGCTTGAGTGCGTCTGTCATGGAAAATGCATCTCCTACGTGTCGTGTGTGAGCGTCAGCGCCGGGCTGCGGCGATCGATTCCCGGGCGGCGGCGGCCACGTTCTCGGCAGTGAAGCCGAACTCCTGGAAGAGGAGCTTGCCGTCGGCCGAAGCACCGAAGTGCTCCAGGGAAACGATGCGGCCGGCGTCACCGACGTACTTGTGCCAGGTGAGACCGATGCCGGCCTCGACCGCGACACGGGCCTTCACGGACGGGGGCAGGACGCTGTCCCGGTACCCCTGGTCCTGCTGCTCGAACCACTCGACGCACGGCATGGACACCACACGGGTCGGCACGCCGTCGGCCTGGAGCGCCTCACGGGCCTCGACGGCCACGTGCACCTCGGAACCGGTGGCGATCAGGACGACCTCGGGCTCGCCGCCCTCCGCCTCGAACAGCACATAGCCGCCCTTGGCGGCGTCCTCGTTCGGCTCGTAGGTCGGCACGCCCTGGCGGGTGAGCGCCAGACCGTGCGGCTGGCCCTTGCCGAACTCCTTCGTCCAGCGGCGCAGGATCTCGCGCCAGGCGACGGCGGTCTCGTTGGCGTCGGCCGGGCGGACCAGGTTCAGGCCCGGGATGGCGCGCAGCGAGGCCAGGTGCTCGACCGGCTGGTGGGTCGGTCCGTCCTCGCCCAGGCCGATGGAGTCGTGCGTCCACACGTACGTCACCGGCAGGTGCATCAGCGCGGACAGGCGCACGGCGTTGCGCATGTAGTCGGAGAACACCAGGAAGGTGCCGCCGTAGACGCGGGTGTTGCCGTGCAGCGTGATGCCGTTCATCTCCGCGGCCATCGCGTGCTCGCGGATGCCGAAGTGGATGGTCCGGCCGTACGGGTCGGCCTCGGGCAGCGGGTTGCCCGCCGGGAGGAAGGACGACGTCTTGTCGATCGTGGTGTTGTTCGAGCCGGCCAGGTCGGCGGAGCCGCCCCACAGCTCGGGGATCACCGCGCCGAGCGCCTGGAGGACCTTGCCGGACGCGGCACGCGTGGCCACACCCTTGCCGGTCTCGAAGACCGGGATCTTCTCCTCCCAGCCCTTGGGAAGCTCGCCCTTGGCGATCCGGTCGTACTCGGCGGCGCGCTCGGGGTTGTTGTCCCGCCACTGCTGGTAGGACTTGTCCCACACGGCGCGGGCCGCCCGGCCCTTCTCCAGAGCCTTGCGGGTGTGGCCGATGACCTCGTCGGAGACCTCGAAGGTCTGCTCCGGGTCGAAGCCCAGGACGCGCTTGGTGGCCGCGACCTCCTCGTCGCCGAGCGCCGAGCCGTGCGCGGCCTCGGTGTTCTGCGCGTTCGGGGCGGGCCAGGCGATGATCGAGCGCATCGCGATGAAGGACGGCCGGTCCGTGACCTGCTTGGCCGCCTCGATCGCCGCGTACAGGGCGTGCGGGTCCAGGTCGCCGTCCGCCTTCGGCTCGACACGCTGCACGTGCCAGCCGTAGGCCTCGTAGCGCTTGACCGTGTCCTCGGAGACGGCGGTCTCGGTGTCGCCCTCGATCGAGATGTGGTTGTCGTCCCACAGCAGGATCAGGTTGCCGAGCCTCTGGTGGCCCGCGGTGGAGGACGCCTCGGCGGAGATGCCCTCCTGGAGGCAGCCGTCACCGGCGATGCAGTAGATGAAGTGGTCGAACGGGGACTCGCCCTCGGCGGCCTCCGGGTCGAACAGACCGCGCTCGTAGCGGGCGGCCATCGCCATGCCCACGGCGTTGGCGACACCCTGGCCCAGCGGGCCGGTCGTCGTCTCCACGCCCGTGGTGTGCCCGTACTCGGGGTGACCCGGGGTCTTCGAGCCCCACGTCCGGAAGGACTTCAGGTCGTCCAGCTCCAGGCCGAAGCCGGCCAGGTACAGCTGGGTGTAGAGGGTCAGGGACGAGTGTCCGGCGGACAGCACGAAACGGTCGCGTCCGACCCAGTTCGCGTCGGCCGGATCGTGCCGCATCACCTTCTGGAAGAGGGTGTAGGCGGCGGGCGCCAGGCTCATCGCCGTACCCGGATGGCCGTTGCCAACCTTCTGTACGGCGTCGGCGGCCAGGACGCGGGCGGTGTCCACGGCCCGCTGGTCCAGTTCGGTCCACTCGAGGTCTGTGGTGGTCGGCTTGGTGCTCACCCTGAGTCAGGGCTCCTCTCCACATGATCGGATGCCGGTGCACGTGGCGCCCACCGGCTGCCGGCGCATTCGTGCGTCGGCCGGCCGCTGACGAGCCTACCCCCGTAAGTACGTGCGTTTTTCCGCTGGAAACCAGACTGCCGGGACTCGTGTGGATCCGCCTGTCGACTGGGCGAAACCGCATTCGGCAAGTGAATACGCAGCCGCTCATCTGACTGCTCAATCGACTCTCCGTACGCACGTCGGAGCGCCCTTCTCAACACGAACGCACCCCCGCGAATGCCGGGGTCTGGGCAACGTCTAAAGTGGCGTGGTACGCGCGAGCCTTTGACGCCACTTCACGGGCAGGCTCGCTGGGAGTCTCTGTCAGGGGTGTGCGTGACGGCCGTTGAATCCCGTCCTGCGGGGGTAATCGGGACGAGCCAGAGCCCGAGTCACCGGCCGTTCGGGGCCCGTGTCAAGGCGTTCGTGGCGCTGACCAAGCCACGGATCATCGAGCTTCTGCTGATCACCACCGTTCCGGTGATGTTCCTCGCGGAGCAGGGCGTGCCCGATCTGAAGCTGGTGCTGCTCACCTGCGTCGGCGGTTACCTGTCCGCGGGCGGCGCCAACGCGCTGAACATGTACATCGACCGCGACATCGACGCGCTGATGGACCGCACCTCGCAGCGCCCGCTGGTCACCGGCATGGTCAGCCCGCGGGAGTGCCTCACCTTCGGCATCGCCCTGGCGATCGTCTCGACGCTGCTGTTCGGCCTCACCGTCAACTGGCTGTCGGCGTGGCTGTCGCTGGGCGCACTCCTGTTCTACGTCGTCGTCTACACGATGATCCTCAAGCGCCGCACCTCGCAGAACATCGTCTGGGGCGGCATCGCCGGCTGTCTGCCGGTGCTCATCGGCTGGTCCGCCGTGACCAACTCGATGTCCTGGGCGCCGGTCATCCTCTTCGGGGTGATGTTCTTCTGGACGCCGCCGCACTACTGGCCGCTGTCCATGAAGGTCAAGGAGGACTACGCGCGCGTGGGCGTGCCGATGCTCCCGGTCATCGCCTCCAACAAGGTCGTCGCCCGGCAGATCGTCATCTACAGCTGGGTGATGGTCGCGGTGTCGCTGCTGCTGACCCCGCTGGGCTACACCGGCTGGTTCTACACGGCGGTCGCCGTCGCGGCCGGCGGCATGTGGCTCTGGGAGGCCCACGGGCTGCAGAACCGCGCCAAGGCCGAGGTCACGGGCGGCAAGCTCAAGGAGATGCGGCTGTTCCACTGGTCCATCACCTATGTGTCGGTGCTCTTCCTGGCCATCGCGGTGGACCCCTTCCTGCGCTGAACACCGCTTCCTCGAGGCATCCGACGGGCGGGGCGCGTGGTCAAGGCCACGCACCCCGCCCGTCGCCGTTCGATCTACCCATCGGTAGCATCTGGGCATGGCAGACACGCAGCAGGTTGACGCGAAGGCCGAGCGCCGGGTGGCCCGGCTGGCACGGCGGATCGACTCCTTCTCCAAGGCGCACGGCGGCGCCGAGGGCCAGGTGGCCTACATCGGCGAGCGCGGCGCCCGTGTCGTACTCGTCGGCGCGGACGGCGGCTGGGGCGACGTCGTCGCGCCCACCTACGAGATCGCGCAGAAGGCCGTCGAGAAGGCCGGGATCACCGTCCACGAGGACTTCGACGGCGAGTTCGCGGCCAAGGTCACGACCGGTCCGTACGAGTGGTCGCGCATGGCCGGCATCCAGATCGGCGGTCCGAGCAACACCTGACGCCGGGTTCACCCGTTAGGACCGTAGGAAGCCGTGAGGCGCACGGTCCCGACGCGGGGAGCCCGGATGATCGAAACGCCGTCCCTGGTGGACCAGTACTGCCACGGCGTCCTGCGCACGGAGCTGGGCCTCGGCACCTTCGAGGCCCAGCTGGCCCGCACCGAGGGACCGCCCGCACCGGGCACCACCCTCTTCGACACCCAGACCGGCTTCGCGGTGCGCCGCTGGTGCCCGCCCCTGCTCGGCCTGGAACCCCACTGCCCGCCCGCCCGCTACCTCGCCCGGCGCCGCGAACTCGGCGTCCTGGAGGCGGACCGCAGACTGCTGCGCGGCAGCGGCATCACCACCTACCTGGTCGACGCGGACCTGCCCGGCGACCTCACGACCCCCGCCGAGCTGGCCGGCGCGGCCGACGCCGACGCCCACGCGATCGTCCGCCTGGAGCTGCTGGCCGAGCAGGTCGCCGACACCTCCGGCACCGTCGAGTCCTTCCTCGCCAACCTCGCCGAGGCCGTGCACGGCGCCGCCGTGGACGCCGTCGCCTTCACCTCCGTCGCCGGAGTCCGGCACGGGCTGGCGCTCGCCCCCGAGCCGCCGGGCCCCGGCGAGGTGCGCGGCGCCGCCGCCCGCTGGCTGGCCGGACGCGAGGTCGGCAGCGAGCTGAGCGACCCCGTCCTGCTGCGCCACCTGTTATGGATCGCCGTCGCCTCGGGCCTGCCGCTCCAGCTGCACGCGGGGCTCGGCGAGCCGGGCCTGCGCATCGACCGCACCGACCCCGTGCTGCTGACCGACTTCGTGCGGGCCACCGCCGGCCTCAGCACCGACCTGGTCCTGCTGCACGGCTACCCCTACCACCGCCATGCCGCCCACCTCGCCGGTGTCTTCCCGCACGTCTACGCCGACTCGGGGGCCGCCCTGGTGCGCACCGGCGCCCGCGCCGCGACCGTGCTCGCGGAGATCCTGGAGCTGGCTCCCTTCGGCAAGATCCTCTTCTCCAGCGGCGCGCAGGGCCTGCCCGAGCTGCACGTCGTGGGCGCGCACCTGTTCCGCGAGGCCCTGGACCGGGTGCTCGGCACCTGGGTGGCCGAGGGCGCGTGGGCGCGGGCGGACGCGCAGCGGGTCGCGACGATGATCGCCGCGGGGAACGCACGCCGGGTGTACGCCCTGGAGTGACCCGAGCACAATGATGCGATGCCGACCGACGCGCTGCTCGACCGCTTCCTCACCGGCCTGATGCCCCTCGGCCCCGCCGCCGTCTGGGCCCACGGCTCACTGGGCGGGGGCGACTACCAGGAGGGCCTCAGCGACCTGGACCTGATCGCGGTCCTGCCCCGCCCGGCCACCGCCCGCACGGCCTGGCGGCTGGGCCTGCTCCACGCCCGCCTGCGCGACGCACCCCTGGCCGGGCGGCTGCACTGCACCTATCTGTCGCCGGACACCGTCGCCGACCCCGAACAGCGGCACCTGACCTGGGCCCACCGGCAGCTGTTCAAACGGACGGTCACCCCGGTCACCCGGCGCGAGCTGCACAGCTTCGGACGCGTCCTGCACGGCGCGCCGCCCGGTCTCCTGCTGCCGCCGGTGCCGGACGCGGAACTGGCCGCGTACGTCCTGCGCAACGAGCGCGACTACTGGCGGCAGGCCGTGCGCAGGGCGGAGCTGTGGCGGGAGGACGTCTGGGTCGACCTGGGCCTGCTCACCTTCGCCCGCGCCACGGTGACACTGCGGGACGGCCGCCTGATCACCAAGCGGGAGGCCCTGGCGGAACTGCCCGGCCTCGGCGCACCCGTCGAGGTCGTCGAGGACATCGCACGGCGGCGCTACGGGACTCCCGCCCCGCCCGCCGAGGAGTGGACGGCCCGCCGCGCCCAGCTGACCCGCGACTACCTGGGGCCCGCCATCGACACGCTGGTGGCCTCGTACTCCTGAACGGGCGGTCCGGCCGCCGCGTCCTCCTCCGGCCGTTCGCGCAGGGACAGCAGCACCCGCAGCACCCCGATCCACACCAGGCACGAGCCGAACATGTGCAGGCCGACCAGAATCTCGGGGAGGTCGGTGAAGTACTGCACGTAGCCGATGAGGCCCTGCGCGAGCAGGATCAGGAACAGGTCGCGGGTGCGTGCCAGCGGGCCCTTGGGGGCGTCGACCGCCTTCAGCACGAACCACAGCGCGAAGGTCAGCGTCACCACGATCCACGCCAACACGGCGTGCCCCTTGGTGATCATCTCCCAGTCGACCGGCATCCGCGGGACGTCGCTGGAGTCACCGGCGTGCGGACCGGCCCCGGTGACCACCGTGCCGACCAGGACGAGCAGCCCCGAGGCGGCGATCAGCACCCACACCAGCTGCTGGACGGCCTTGCCGACCAGGGGGCGCGGTGCCGCGTCGCCCTCCCGGGTCCGCTGCCACATCACCGTGGCCAGGGTGATCAGCGCCGTCGTCGCGACGAAGTGGGCGGCGACGGTGTACGGGTTCAGTCCGACGAGCACGACGATCCCGCCGAGGACGGCGTTGCTCATCACGACCCAGAACTGCGCCCACCCGAGCAGGGTGAGGCTGCGCCGGTACGGCTTCTGCGAGCGCGCGGCGATGATGGCCCAGCCGACCGCGGCGCACAGCACGTAGGTGAGCATGCGGTTGCCGAACTCGATGACGCCGTGGAAGCCCATCTCGCTCGTGGTGGTCAGCGAGTCGTCGGTGCACTTGGGCCAGGTCGGACAGCCCAGTCCCGACCCGGTGAGCCGGACGGCACCACCGGTGATCACGATGATCACCGACATGACGACGGGTGCGAGGGCCGCCCGCTGGACCGTCCGGGGTTCCGGGGTCCAGCGCGCGGCGATGAAGGCGAGCGGGTTGCGCACCGCGGCTGCGGCGTCGGCGCGGGTCACGTTTGGCACGCCGTCCATCGTAGGCGGCCGCTTGTGCACGCGTTCACGAGGGTCGCCCATCACGGCCTCCCCCTGCTCCCGGCTACTCCCAGCGGAAGAACTTCCCGGCGGCCACGAGCCCCACGACCGCCCACGCGGCGAGGATCCCGAGGTCGCCCCACGGCATCCCGGCCCCGTGCTGCAGCACGTCCCGCAGCCCGTCCGACAGGGCGGAGACCGGCAGCAGGCCGAGGACGTCCTGCGCCGCGTCCGGGAACTTGTCCAGCGGCACGATCACCCCGCCGCCGACCAGCAGCAGCAGGAAGACCAGGTTGGCGGCGGCGAGCGTGGCCTCGGCCTTGAGCGTGCCCGCCATGAGCAGCCCGAGCCCGGAGAAGGCCGCCGTGCCGAGCACCATGAGCAGCAGCACGGCGAACGGGCTGCCGTGCGGCGACCAGCCCAGCGCGAAGGCGATGGCGGTCAGCAGGATCACCTGGAGCACCTCGGTGACCAGCACGGACACCGTCTTCGCGGTCATCAATCCCCAGCGCGGCAGCGGGGAGGCGGCGAGGCGCTTGAGCACCCCGTAGCGGCGCTCGAAGCCGGTGGCGATGGCCTGCCCGGTGAAGGCCGTCGACAGCACGGCCAGCGCCAGGACGCCGGGTGCGAGGAAGTCCACGGCCTCGCCCTCGCCGGTGTCGACGATGTCGACCGAGCTGAACAGCACCAGCAGCAGCGTCGGGATGATCACCGTCAGCAGCAGCTGCTCGCCGTTGCGCAGCAGCATCTTCGTCTCGAGCACGGCCTGCGCCGCGATCATGCGACCGAGCGGTGCGGCGCCGGGCCGGGGGGTGTAGGCGCCCGTGGTCGGCGTTGTCGTCGTCATGCGCGCAGTTCCTTGCCCGTGAGCTCCAAAAAGACGTCCTCCAGGGTGTGCCGCTCCACCGAGATGCGGTCCGGCATCACCCCGTGCTGGGCGCACCAGGAGGTCACCGTGGCCAGCAGCTGCGGGTCGACCTTGCCGACGACGCGGTAGGAGCCCGGGGTCAGCTCGGCGGCCGAGCAGTCCGCGGGCAGGGCCTTGAGCAGCGACGCCACGTCGAGGCCGGGGCGGCCGGTGAAGCGCAGCGTGTTCTCGGCGCCGCCGCGGCACAGCTCCTCGGGTGAGCCCTGGGCGACGACCCGGCCGGCGTCGACGATGGCGACGTCGTCGGCGAGCTGCTCGGCCTCGTCCATGTAGTGCGTGGTGAGGATCACCGAGACGCCGTCGCCGCGCAGGTCCCGTACGAGGTCCCAGGTGGCGCGGCGGGCCTGCGGGTCGAGGCCCGCGGTCGGCTCGTCCAGGAACACCAGCTCGGGGCGGCCGACCACGGCCATCGCGAGGGCGAGCCGCTGCTGCTGGCCCCCGGAGAGCCTGCGGTACGTCGTCCGGCCGCACGAGCCCAGCCCGAGCCGCTCGATCAGGGCGTCGACGTCCAGGGGGTGGGCGTGCAGCTTCGCGACGTGGCGCAGCATCTCGTCCGCGCGGGCGCCGGAGTACACGCCGCCGGACTGGAGCATCACGCCGATCCGGGGCCGCAGCTCGGGGCCCTGCCGCACCGGGTCCAGGCCAAGGACGCGCACCGTGCCGGAGTCCGGCCTGCGGTACCCCTCACAGGTCTCGACGGTGGTCGTCTTGCCGGCCCCGTTGGGACCGAGTACGGCGGTGACACCCGCCCGGGCCACCAGGTCGAGGCCGTCCACCGCGGTCTTCGTGCCGTACCGCTTCACCAGGGCCTGGACCTGGACCACGGGCTCGCTTCGCATGGGTCACGAGTCTAGGTACGCCCGTGAGGGCTCAGGCGCGGGGGTGCGCGATGTCCTCCGCACGGGGACGGTGCAGCGGCAGCCACCGCTCGGCGTAGGCGACCGCGTCCGCCAGCGGGAACAGCCGTACGCCGGCCGCGCCGATCCGCCCGCGGACGACGGGGCGGTCCCGCTCGAAATCGTGGCCCAGCTCCTCGAACCGCTCCGAGGTGATCGAGACCTCGGTCACCCGCTCCCAGCCCACCGGTCCCGGCCGCCCCACCTCCACCAGCGGCGAGGGGATCCGGTACTCGGCCAGGTGGAAGCCGGTGCAGGCGTCGTAGCCCGCCCCCAGCAGGAGTATCCGCGCGCCCATCCGTTCCAGGGTCGCGAGCGGGCTGCGCTCGCCGAGGCGGCAGTCGGTGGCGTGGCCCGCGACGACCTCGGCGGCGCGCGGGCCGAGGGCGGCGAAGGAAGTCTGCGGGTGCGCGCTGCGCAGGGCGCCGGGCCAGGTGCGCACGGTCTCGGGGATCACCCCGACGCCGCGCGAGGGCGTGATCAGCGGGTCGTAGGCGGGCATCGCGGCGCGGACGGCGTCCCACCACTCGGCGGGCACCGGCGGACTGCTCCACAGGGCCGGGTCGGAGAGATCACCGGTCTGGGTGGGGACCACCAGGGTGCCGTCCGGACCGAGCGCGTCGAGGAGCCCCTGGACGACCGCGACGGGACCTCCGCAGACCCAGCCGAGGGAGCTGAGCGAGGAGTGCACGAGGAGGGTGTCGTCGGTCCGGACGCCCAGCTCGCGCAGTCCGGCGGCGATCGTGCCGCGGGTGACGAGTGGGCCGGTCGGAGCGGTTGCGGACATGCGGGGGAGTCTTGCCGAAGCCCGGCGTGGACGCCACCGTTTTGATCGATCAAAGATCGTTTTCGCAGGTCACCTTAGGTATGCCTAAGTGACGCAGGGCACCATCAGGCCGTCCGGACGCGGCTTGCCCGCCCTTGAGGAATTACGCAACAATGGCGTTGTGAAAAACGTTGGCGAGGCTCCGCAGGAGGAACTCGCGACCGGTGAGCGGTCCACCCGCAACCGTGTCGCGCGCTCCATCCTGGACCACGGGCCGTCGACCGTCGCCGAGCTCGCCGGGCGCCTGGGCCTGACCCAGGCCGCCGTCCGGCGCCACCTCGACGCCCTGGTCGCCGACGACGTGGTCGAGGCCCGTGAACAGCGGGTCTACGGCACGCGCACGCGCGGGCGCCCCGCGAAGGTCTTCGCGCTGACCGACTGCGGCCGCGACGCCTTCGACCAGTCGTACGACAAGCTCGCCGTGGACGCCCTGCGCTGGATCGCCGACCAGGAGGGCGGGGAGCAGGCGATCGCCGCCTTCGCCCGCGCCCGGATCGCCGCCCAGGCGGGCGCGTACCGCAAGGCCGTCGAGGGCGTCGCCCCCGAACAGCGGACCCAAGCCCTGGCCAAGGCCCTGAGCGCGGACGGGTACGCTGCTACCGCGCGCAGCGCGCCCCGGCCCCAGCAGGGTGAGCAGCTCTGCCAGCACCACTGCCCGGTCGCCCACGTCGCCGAGCAGTTCCCGCAGCTGTGCGAGGCGGAGACGGAATTTTTCGCCGAGCTGCTCGGTACGCATGTGCAGCGGCTCGCGACCATCGCGCACGGCGACGGCGTCTGCACCACGTACGTCCCCAAGACTTCCAAGACCAACGACAACGCATCCGCAAGCACGGCCGGGAGGAACCCCGCATGACTCTCCCCACGGAGACTGCTCACCCTGAGCTCGAGGGCCTGGGCAAGTACGAGTACGGCTGGGCCGACTCCGACACGGCCGGCGCCTCCGCCAGGCGCGGCATCGACGAGGACGTCGTCCGGGACATCTCCGACAAGAAGTCCGAGCCGGAGTGGATGACCAAGCTCCGCCTCAAGGGCCTGAAGCTGTTCGAGAAGAAGCCCATGCCGAACTGGGGCTCGGACCTGTCGGGCATCGACTTCGACAACATCAAGTACTTCGTGCGCTCCACGGAGAAGCAGGCGGAGTCCTGGGAGGACCTGCCCGAGGACATCAAGAACACGTACGACAAGCTCGGCATCCCCGAGGCGGAGAAGCAGCGCCTCGTCGCCGGTGTCGCGGCCCAGTACGAGTCCGAGGTCGTCTACCACCAGATCCGCGAGGATCTGGAGGAGCAGGGCGTCATCTTCCTCGACACCGACACCGCGCTCAAGGAGCACCCGGAGCTCTTCAAGGAGTACTTCGGCACGGTCATCCCGGCCGGCGACAACAAGTTCGCCGCGCTGAACACCGCCGTGTGGTCCGGCGGCTCCTTCATCTACGTGCCGAAGGGCGTGCACGTCGAGATCCCGCTCCAGGCCTACTTCCGCATCAACACGGAGAACATGGGCCAGTTCGAGCGGACCCTGATCATCGTCGACGAGGGTGCCTACGTGCACTACGTCGAGGGCTGCACCGCTCCGATCTACAAGAGCGACTCCCTCCACTCCGCCGTGGTCGAGATCATCGTCAAGAAGAACGCCCGCTGCCGCTACACGACCATCCAGAACTGGTCGAACAACGTCTACAACCTGGTCACCAAGCGCGCCGTGGCGTACGAGGGCGCGACCATGGAGTGGATCGACGGCAACATCGGCTCCAAGGTGACGATGAAGTACCCGGCCGTCTACCTCATGGGCGAGCACGCCAAGGGCGAGACCCTGTCCATCGCCTTCGCGGGCGAGGGCCAGCACCAGGACGCCGGCGCCAAGATGGTCCACATGGCCCCGAACACGTCCTCCAACATCGTCTCCAAGTCGGTGGCGCGCGGCGGCGGCCGCACCTCCTACCGCGGTCTGATCGAGATCGGCGAGGGCGCCCCGGGATCCAAGTCCAACGTGCTGTGCGACGCGCTGCTCGTCGACACCATCTCCCGCTCGGACACCTACCCCTACGTGGACGTCCGCGAGGACGACGTGTCCATGGGCCACGAGGCGACCGTCTCCAAGGTCTCCGAGGACCAGCTCTTCTACCTGATGAGCCGTGGCCTGAGCGAGGACGAGGCGATGGCGATGATCGTGCGCGGCTTCGTCGAGCCGATCGCCAAGGAGCTGCCGATGGAGTACGCGCTCGAACTCAACCGGCTGATCGAGCTCCAGATGGAAGGCGCGGTGGGCTGACCCGCCCCCGGTCCTGACCGTCCAGCCCCTTACGTAACGGAAAGCGAGCACTACGACAGCCATGGCTGAGGCTCAGAACATCCCGGTGGGCTCCACCACCGCCGGTGCGATCGCGGTGGCCGCCGAGGCCGACTCGACCGTCGCCACGCGCATGAGCGCGCCCCCCTCCTTCGACGTGGCGGACTTCCCGGTCCCGCACGGCCGCGAGGAGGAGTGGCGGTTCACCCCGCTGGAGCGGCTGCGCGGCCTGCACGACGGCACCGCGACCGCCACCGGCGAGGGCGTGAAGATCGCCGTCGAGGCCCCCGAGGGCGTCACCGTCGAGACCGTCGGCCGCGACGACGCCCGGCTCGGCAAGGCGGGCACCCCGGTCGACCGCGTCGCCGCCCAGGCGTACTCCGCCTTCGAGCAGGCCGGTGTGGTCACCGTCCCCAAGGAGACGGTGCTCACCGAGCCGATCCGCATCGCCGTGCACGGCGAGGGCGGGGTCGCCTACGGCCACCAGCTCGTCCAGCTCGGTGCCTTCGCCGAGGCCGTCGTGGTCATCGACCACACCGGTGACGCGGTGCTCGCCGCCAACGTCGACTTCGTCCTCGGTGACGGCGCCAAGCTCACCGTCGTCTCCGTCCAGGACTGGGACGCCAAGGCCGTCCACGTCGGCCAGCACAACGCCCTGGTCGGCCGTGACGCCAGCTTCAAGTCGGTCGTCGTCACCTTCGGCGGCGACGTCGTCCGCCTGCACCCGCGCGTCCAGTACGCCGGTCCCGGCGGCGAGGCCGAGCTGTTCGGCCTGTACTTCACCGACAAGGGCCAGCACCAGGAGCACCGCCTCCTCGTCGACCACAACGTCCCGCACTGCAAGTCGAACGTCGTCTACAAGGGCGCGCTCCAGGGCGACGACGCGCACGCGGTGTGGATCGGCGACGTGCTCATCGAGGCCAAGGCCGAGGGCACCGACACCTACGAGATGAACCGCAACCTCGTCCTCACCGACGGCGCGCGGGTCGACTCGGTGCCGAACCTGGAGATCGAGACCGGCGAGATCGTGGGCGCCGGCCACGCCTCCGCCACCGGCCGCTTCGACGACGAGCAGCTCTTCTACCTGATGGCGCGCGGCATCCCCGAGATCGACGCCCGCCGCCTGGTGGTCCGCGGCTTCTTCGCCGAACTGGTCCAGCAGATCGGTGTCCCGGACATCGAGGAGCGCCTCCTCGCCAAGATCGAAGAGGAGCTGGAGGCGTCGGTCGCATGACCTTCGTACGCGTCTGTGGAGCGGACGAGCTGGAGGAGGACACCCCCAAGAGGGTGGAACTCGACGGCACGCCGATCTCCGTCGTGCGCACGGAGGGCGAGGTGTTCGCGATCCACGACATCTGCTCGCACGCGAACGTCTCCCTCTCCGAGGGCGAGGTCGACGACTGCCACATCGAGTGCTGGCTGCACGGCTCGCGCTTCGACCTCCGCTCCGGCAAGCCCGACAGTCTTCCGGCGACGCGCCCCGTCCCCGTTTACCCCGTAAAGATCGAAGGGGACGACGTGCTCGTCTCCCTCACCCAGGAGTCCTGAGGCACCCATGGCAACGCTTGAAATCCGAGACCTGCACGTCACCGTCGAGGCCGACAACGCCACGAAGGAGATCCTCAAGGGCGTCGACCTCACCGTGAAGCAGGGCGAGACGCACGCCATCATGGGCCCCAACGGCTCCGGCAAGTCGACCCTCGCCTACTCGCTCGCGGGTCACCCCAAGTACACGATCACCGGCGGCACCGTCACCCTCGACGGCGAGGACGTCCTCGAGATGTCCGTCGACGAGCGCGCCCGCGCCGGCCTCTTCCTCGCCATGCAGTACCCGGTCGAGGTCCCCGGCGTCTCCGTCTCCAACTTCCTGCGCACCTCCGCCACCGCCGTCCGCGGCGAGGCCCCCAAGCTGCGCACCTGGGTGAAGGAGGTCAAGGAGGCCATGCAGCGCCTCAACATGGACCCCGCCTTCGCCGAGCGCAACGTCAACGAGGGCTTCTCCGGCGGTGAGAAGAAGCGCCACGAGATCCTCCAGCTCGAGCTGCTCAAGCCGAAGGTCGCGATCCTCGACGAGACCGACTCCGGCCTGGACGTCGACGCCCTGCGCGTCGTCTCCGAGGGCGTCAACCGGGTCCGCGAGACCGGCGAGGTCGGCACCCTGCTGATCACCCACTACACGCGCATCCTGCGCTACATCAAGCCCGACTACGTCCACGTCTTCGCCAACGGCCGCATCGTCGAGTCCGGCGGCGCCGAGCTGGCCGACAAGCTGGAGGCCGAGGGCTACGAGGCATACACGAAGGGCGGCGCATCCGAGTGACACAGCTGCCGGGCCTCCTCGACACCGAGGCGATCCGCAAGGACTTCCCGATCCTGGACCGAGTGATCCACGACGGCAGGAAACTCGTCTACCTCGACAACGCCGCGACCTCGCAGACCCCGCGCCAGGTCATCGACGTGCTCGACGAGTACTACGAGCAGCACAACGCCAACGTCCACCGTGGCGTGCACGTCCTCGCCGAGGAGGCCACGGCGCTGTACGAGGGCGCGCGTGACAAGGTCGCGGAGTTCATCAACGCACCGTCGCGCGACGAGGTGATCTTCACCAAGAACGCCTCGGAGTCCCTCAATCTCGTGGCGAACATGCTCGGCTGGGCCGACGAGCCCTACCGCGTGGACCACGAGACCGAGATCGTCATCACGGAGATGGAGCACCACTCCAACATCGTGCCGTGGCAGCTGCTCGCGCAGCGTACGGGCGCGAAGCTCCGCTGGTTCGGTCTCACCGACGACGGCCGTCTGGACCTCTCGAACATCGACGAGATCATCACCGAGAAGACGAAGATCGTCTCCTTCGTGCTCGTCTCCAACATCCTGGGCACCCAGAACCCGGTCGAGGCGATCGTGCGCCGCGCCCAGGAGGTCGGCGCCCTCGTGTGCATCGACGCCTCCCAGGCCGCGCCGCACATGCCGCTGGACGTACAGGCCCTCCAGGCCGACTTCGTGGCCTTCACCGGCCACAAGATGTGCGGTCCGACCGGCATCGGTGTGCTGTGGGGCCGCCAGGAGCTGTTGGAGGACCTGCCGCCCTTCCTCGGCGGCGGCGAGATGATCGAGACCGTCTCGATGCACTCCTCCACCTACGCCCCGGCGCCGCACAAGTTCGAGGCGGGCACGCCGCCGGTCGCCCAGGCGGTCGGTCTGGGCGCGGCGATCGACTACCTCAACTCGATCGGCATGGACAAGATCCTCGCCCACGAGCACGCGCTGGTCGAGTACGCGGTGAAGCGGTTCGCGGAGGTCCCCGACCTGCGCATCATCGGTCCGGCGACGGCCGAGGAGCGCGGCGCCGCGATCTCCTTCACCCTGGGAGACATCCACCCGCACGACGTGGGCCAGGTCCTGGACGAGCAGGGCATCGCGGTCCGGGTCGGCCACCACTGCGCGCGGCCGGTCTGCCTGCGGTACGGAATTCCTGCGACCACGCGAGCGTCGTTCTATCTGTACTCCACGCCGGCCGAGATCGACGCGCTGGTCGACGGCCTGGAGCACGTACGGAACTTCTTCGGCTGACGGGACGAGCGAATCGCATGAAGCTGGACTCCATGTACCAGGAAGTCATCCTGGACCACTACAAGAACCCGCACGGGCGGGGCTTGCGGGATGGCGACGCCGAGGTCCACCACGTCAATCCCACCTGCGGTGACGAGATCACGCTCCGAGTGAAGTACGACGGCACGACGATCAGCGACGTCTCGTACGAGGGGCAGGGCTGCTCCATCAGCCAGGCCTCCGCCTCCGTACTCAACGATCTGCTGGTCGGCAAGGACCTCGCCCAGGCGCAGAAGATCCAGGAGACCTTCCTGGAGCTGATGCAGTCCAAGGGCAAGGTCGAGCCCGACGACGCCATGGAGGACGTCCTGGAGGACGCGGTCGCGTTCGCCGGGGTGTCGAAGTACCCGGCCCGGGTGAAGTGCGCCCTGCTGAGCTGGATGGCCTGGAAGGACGCGACGGCCCAGGCGCTGGACGCCGACGCCGAGAAGGAGACGACGGCATGAGCGAGACCGTGGAGATGAAGCCGGCCTCGGAGGAGGAGCTCCGCGAGGCCCTGATGGACGTCGTCGACCCCGAACTGGGCATCGACGTCGTCAACCTGGGCCTGATCTACGGCATCCACGTCGACGACGCGAACATCGCGACCGTCGACATGACCCTGACGTCGGCGGCGTGTCCGCTGACGGACGTGATCGAGGACCAGGCCAAGTCCGCCACGGACGGCCTCGTCAGCGAGCTGCGCATCAACTGGGTCTGGATGCCGCCGTGGGGCCCGGACAAGATCACGGACGACGGTCGCGAGCAGCTGAGGGCGCTCGGGTTCAACGTCTGAGACACACTGCGTGGGAGAACGGCGGTGCCCGGTGGGCGCCGCCGTTCCGCTGTCTGTGACGGGGTGCGTTATGTACGCTCGTACACATGGGATATCTGCTCCTGGCCGGAGCCATCGCCGCAGAGGTCGCCGGGACCACCGCCATGAAGTACAGCGAGGGCTTCAGCAGGCTGGGCCCCTCGGTCCTGACCGCCCTGGGCTACCTGATCTCCTTCGCGTTGCTGGCCCAGACCCTGAAGACCCTCTCCGTCGGCACGGCGTACGCCATCTGGTCCGGCGTGGGCACCGCGGCCATCGCCACGATCGGGGTGGCGTTCATGGGTGAGGGCATGACCCTCACCAAGGCGGCGGGCATCGCGCTGATCATCGTGGGCGTGGTGGTGCTGAACCTGGGCGGGGCGCACTGATGGCCGTCCGGCGGTACGACCCGGAGCGGCGTCAGCGCATCATCGACGCGGCGATCCGCGTCGTCGGGGCGAAGGGCATCGCGGGGCTCAGCCATCGCACGGTCGCCGCGGAGGCGGACGTGCCGCTGGGCTCCACGACGTACCACTTCGCGACCCTGGACGACCTCCTGGTCGCAGCCCTGCGCCAGGCCAACGAGGGCTTCGCGAAGGCCCTGGCCGCCGAGGCGGCGCTGTCGGACCCGGAGGCCGACCTGGCCGACGCTCTCGCCCACGTCCTCGGCGAATGGCTGGGCGGCGACGGCGTGGAGCTGGAGTACGAGCTGTACCTGGCCGCGCTGCGCCGTCCGGCGCTGCGTCCGGTCGCGGCGGAGTGGGCGGAGGGCGTGAGCACCCTCCTGGCCGCCCGCACGGACCCGGTGACGGCGCGGGCACTGGTGGCGGTGCTGGACGGGATCTGTCTGCAGGTGCTGCTGACGGGGGCGCGGTACGACGAGGAGTACGCGCGGGTGGTGCTGGGGCGGGTACTGGGCTGAAGGGGTGGGTGTGGGGCGGGCGTGAGGGAGACCGCGGGGTGGGTGAGGCCGCCGGGGGCGGGGCGACCGGCACGTGAGACGGCCGGTGGCCGGTTCGCACCCGACGCCCCCCGCCGGTTAGGTTGCCCTCATGACCGACACGACTGCTCCTCGCACCACCGGCGCCGTGGCCGCCGGGCTCGCCACCATCGCCGCCGACGGCACCGTCCTCGACACCTGGTTCCCCGCCCCCGAACTGTCCGCCGAGCCCGGCCCGGCCGGCACCGAGCGGCTCTCCGCCGAGCAGGCCGCCCAGCTCCTCGGCGGCGGCGCGACCGCGGCGGTCGGTCCGGATGCCCGCCGTGGCGTCGAGGTCGTCGCGGTCCGCACGGTCATCGCCTCGCTGGACGACAAGCCGATCGACGCCCACGACGTCTACCTGCGCCTGCACCTGCTCTCGCACCGCCTGGTCAAGCCGCACGGCCAGAACCTGGAGGGCATCTTCGGCCACCTCGCCAACGTCGCCTGGACCTCGCTCGGCCCGGTCGCCGTGGACGACGTCGAGAAGGTCCGCCTCAACGCGCGCGCCGAGGGCCTGCACCTCCAGATGACCTCGATCGACAAGTTCCCCCGCATGACGGACTACGTCGCCCCCAAGGGCGTTCGCATCGCCGACGCCGACCGCGTCCGCCTCGGCGCGCACCTCTCCGAGGGCACGACCGTCATGCACGAGGGCTTCGTCAACTTCAACGCGGGCACGCTGGGCACGTCGATGGTCGAGGGCCGCATCTCCGCGGGCGTCGTCGTCGGAGACGGCTCGGACATCGGCGGCGGCGCGTCCACCATGGGCACGCTCTCCGGCGGCGGCAACGTGATCATCGCCATCGGCGAGCGGTGCCTGGTCGGCGCCGAGGCGGGCGTGGGCATCGCGCTGGGCGACGAGTGCGTGGTCGAGGCCGGCCTGTACGTCACCGCCGGCACCCGCGTCACCATGCCCGACGGCCAGGTCGTCAAGGCCCGCGAACTCTCCGGCGCCTCGAACATCCTCTTCCGCCGCAACTCGGTCACGGGCGCGGTGGAGGCCCGCCCGAACAACGCGGTGTGGGGCGGGCTGAACGAGGTGCTGCACAGCCACAACTGACCAACGGCGGCCGTGACCTGCGGCCGCCTTATCGATCAACGTCCTGACCTGCTGCCGAGCTGTCGGTAGTTGTCGGCGTTGGTTGACATTGAGCGCCCTTCCACGGCCCGAGGACGGCCCGGGAGGGCGCTCGTGCGTGAGCGCCGCTCTACAAGTTCGTTCTCGTTCTGGTCCGGCGGGGGCCCGCCTCGGGCACCAGTGCCGCACACGACCGCCGGTTGCCGCTGCCGTCCGCTGCCGTTGATGTCACGCGTGGATGTCAGACCCCTGCGACCGCATGCGAGCATGTCACCGTGATCACCATTGACGTCAGCGAGGTGACCGACGAGCGCGCCCTGCACCTGCTTCTGAAGCGGGAGTTGGGTTTCCCGGACTTCTACGGCATGAACTGGGATGCCTTCTGGGACTCAATCACCGGACTGGTCAGCATCCCTACCCATGTGCGCTTCCTCGGCTGGGATCAGCTCGCGGCCGGCGTTCCCCGCGGCGCCGCCATGCTTCGCCGGGCACTCGACGACTACCAAGCCACGTACCGGCCGGAGTTCATCGCTCAGTATGCCTAGCGATGAGCAATCTCCGGGCTTAGGCATGACTCAACCAGTGTCGCAGATCATCTCCGGGCGCCCAGGCCAGAGCGGGGTGTGGGTGGTCACCAGTGGGTGCCGGCTGTCAGCGTTGGTCGGCCTCGGACGGCCCAGGGACGGCCCAGGGACGGCCCAGGGACGACTCAGTCTTGCTAGACGGTGGCGAGGTCACGGCCTCGCAGTAGGCGGGCACTCGGGTATGGCGCCCGCTCAGCGGGAATGGCTGCGGCCAGCCGTCACTTTCCACTGCTGGTCTGCGCCGAGGTACAGCCCTGGCTCAGGCCTCTGCACTCGGGGAATCTGCATGCGCGAGCAGCCGGACCCGCCCCATACTGCTCATCCATGACAAATACGGAGGCACATGTGGACCTGAGCGCCGAGGTATACGCCTGCTGTGAGATTCCCTGGGCCGCAACTACCGTCGAGGGAAATTACTATTCCGTCCAGGTAAATACGCATTTTGGAGATGAGCATGTTCCCGCCATTGTCGCCTTGACGACACTGTCACCAGGGACCGGATTCGGCGAGGGAATAAACCCTGGGACCTATGAAGGCACCGTGAGGCTGTTCGGGGATGACCATCCAGAATGGATCGATGAAGCCGCATTCGGCACACCCGACGCCTCGCCACCAAGAACGAGTGTCTCCCTCAGCTTTACCCTTCCAGATTGGAGCCAGCTCTACCTTTCGGACGAGAATGGCCAACCCATAAAAAACCCACCGAAATTTGAGGACTTTTACGATTGCATCCTATTCGCGATCAACCAAGCTCTATTTAGCGCAGCCGAGGACGGGCCAATTCTCGCTGGACCCATCTCGCACGGAGATCTCATCGGTGACGGCCTGGTACGCATTAATCCAGCAATCTCCAATGAACCATTTTACGTGAGACTTCCAGCCACCAGTCCGCTCGGATCCTACTCCTCAGACCGTGAAGGCTATCCCGTCATTTCCGCAGAAGCGGGCCTAGAGTTGGCATACTCTGAACTCAGCTCTTCCGCTCCTGTGCGCAGACTGTTCTCCTGGATGCGGCGATCTGTGCTTCGCGCCCACCGGAAGGAATGGGCAGAAGCGATCGTGGCACAGCAGGCCGCTCTGGAAGACTGGATGCATCATCTGGTTTGCGGGATAGCTGCAGACCACGGCTATACGAGCGCAGAGTTCGCATCTGCGGGCCTTGAAGAGAAGAACGCTGCAGAGACATTCGGCATTCTCTCATCACACTTGGGCGGCGACCCCACAGCCGCCTCAAACGCCCAGAAGACAGTTTGGCGGAACCGAAATTCAGTTGTCCATCGCGGTGAACGGGCAACAGAAGCGCTGTTTCGAGAGGCGTATAATGCTGCCCTATTCTTGCAAAATTGGAGCCAGGAAAGATTGCTGACCCCTGAGGTCGCGAGACGTCATCCGATTACGTCTTGGGTTCTCCATCACGACGATGCCCCGCTCACTCCTGCAGCCAGGGCGGCTATTGCGGAAATGATCCAGAAATCCGACCTGGTCTCGTTGCCGATGGTTAACGATCAGCGGCCGCTGACCATCTTCCCTCCCCGAAACATCCGGCGTCCAGGTGAATGCTGGGGCAAGGGAGCGAAGGTTCCGCGTCCCTTTGAGTAGAAGGAGCGGTCCCCGTAGAGAACCGACACATACCAACAGTCGGTGGAGCGGCTTTGGGCTGGAGCTGCTTTGGGGCGAGTGATCTTGGCCCCGTAAGCTGATGGCGAGTCGGGCAGTCTGTGGACCTGCCTGTTAAAGCACGACGTTGGGGCCAAGATCTTAGAGGCTCGCCCCAAAGTGGCTGCCTAACTGGCTGTTCTCTATCCGCTCGGGTGACCGGGTGGGGTTCGAACAGGGGCCTGGTGCGGGTGAGTCGGCCGGTGCGGGTGCATGGAAGAAGGGCCTCTTGGTAGCTCGCGGATGTCGAGTCCAGCGAGGATCAAGAGGCCCTGTTGTCGAAGTGTCGCGTGGTCACGGTTGCCGGGTCCAGTCCGTCCAC
>NZ_JBEZVJ010000053.1:0-22759 GCF_040636935.1 Streptomyces sp. NPDC032940
GCAGCCGGCTCCTCGACCGCCGGAGCCTCCTCAAGGATCACGTGAGCGTTCGTCCCACTGACGCCAAAGGAGGACACACCCGCACGGCGCGGCCGCTCCGCCTGAGCGGTCCACTCCTGCGGCTCGGTCAGCAGCTCCACCTCACCCGCAGACCAGTCAATATGCGGCGAAGGCTCGTCCACGTTCAGCGTGCGGGGCAGCACCCCGTGCTGCATCGCCTTCACCATCTTGATCACACCGGCCACACCCGCCGCAGCAGACGTGTGCCCGATGTTCGACTTGATCGACCCCAGCCGCAGCGGACCATTCACCCGCTCCTGGCCATACGTCGCCAGCAGCGCCTGAGCCTCGATCGGATCCCCCAGCCGGGTCCCCGTGCCATGCCCCTCGACCGCATCCACATCGGCGGGGCTCAGGCCGGCATTCGCCAGGGCCTGGCGGATCACCCGCTCCTGCGACGGCCCGTTCGGCGCCGTCAGCCCATTGCTCGCACCGTCCTGATTGACCGCACTACCCCGCACCACCGCCAGCACCCGATGCCCGTTGCGCCGCGCATCCGACAGCCGCTCGACCACCAACAGACCGAGCCCGTCCGAGAACCCGGTCCCATCCGCACCCGCCGCATACGACTTGCACCGCCCGTCCGGAGCAAGACCACGCTGCCGACTGAACTCCTGCAACAGGAACGGCCCCGACAGGACCGTGACACCGCCCACCAGGGCAAGCGAGCACTCACCCGACCGCAGCGCCTGCGCAGCCATGTGCATCGCCACCAACGACGACGAGCAAGCCGTGTCGACCGACACCGCGGGCCCTTCCAGCCCCAGGCTGTACGCGATACGCCCCGAGACGACACTCGACGTCGTCCCCGTCAGCCGGAAGCCCTCCAGCTCGGGCGGCGTCTGGGTACCGTAGTCGGAGGTCACCACACCGGTGAACACGCCCGTGTCCGAGCCATGGAGCGACGTCGGATCCATACCGGCGTCCTCGATGGCCTCCCACGCGGCCTCCAGCAGCAACCGCTGCTGCGGGTCCATCGCCGTCGCCTCACGCGGACTGATCCCGAAGAACCCGGCGTCAAAGGCGCCGGCGTTCTCCAGGAAACCGCCGGCACGCGTGGTCACCGTCCCGGCGTGATCCGGATCCGGGTCGTAGAGGCGCTCCAGGTCCCAGCCCCGGTCGGTAGGCAGGCCCGAGATCGCGTCCCGGCCCTCCGCCACCAGCCGCCACAGATCATCCGGCGACGTCACCCCACCCGGATAACGGCACGCCATCCCCACGATCGCCAACGGCTCGTCCACCGTGGAACGACGACGCTTCGCACGCACCGGCGCCACAGCCGGCTCCACACCACCCACCTCAGACACCAACAGCCGCGCCACCGCCGACGACGTCGGATGATCGAACACCAACGTCGACGGCAACCGCACACCACTGACCTGCGACAGCCGGTTACGCAACTCCACCGCACCCAGCGAATCGAACCCAAGATCCTTGAACGCCCGATCCGGATCGATCACCGACCCCGACCCATGCCCCAGAACAGCAGCCACCTGCCCACGCACCAGATCGAGAGCAACCCGCTCCCACTCACCCCGCGCAACACCAGCCAACTGCCGCGCCAGCGAACCACCCCCACCAGCACGCCGCACCGGCAACCGCACCAACCCACGAAACAGCGCCGGAAGCAACCCCGCACGAGCCTGCGACCGCAACGCCACCGGGTCCAACAACACAGGCGCCACCAACGCCTCACCCAGACCCAACCCCCGGTCGAACAACTCCAGACCGAGCTCGGTCGGCAGGGCTCCGACGCCTTGGCGGGCCAACCGGGCCAGTTCGGCCTCGTCCAGGGCACCGGTCATTCCGGTGCTGTTCGCCCAGAGGCCCCACGCCAGTGAGGTCGCCGGCAGCCCGTCGGCCCGGCGGGCGGCGGCGAGGGCGTCCAGGAACGCGTTGGCCGCAGCGTAGTTCGCCTGGCCGGAGCTGCCGACCAGCGCCGCCACCGACGAGAACAGCACGAACGCCGAGAGGTCCATACCCGCCGTCAGCTCATGCAGATGCAGCGCCGCGTCGAGCTTCGGTCGCAGGACGCGCTCGAGCTGCTCCGGCGTCAGCGACTCGATCACACCGTCGTCCAGCACACCGGCCGCATGCACAACCGCGCCGAGCGGCCGCTCCAGCGAACCGATCAGCCGAGCGAGCTCCTCGCGATCACCCACATCGCACGCCTCGACACGCACCCGGGCGCCCGCCGCCCGAAGCTCACCGACCAGTTCCTCGACACCCTCGGCCGCCATCCCACGACGGCTGACCAGCAGCAGGTCGCGCACCTGCTCCGACGCGGCGAGATGCCGTGCCACCAGGCCGCCGAGCCCTCCGGTACCACCCGTGATCAAAACCGTATTGTCGGAGAGCGCCACGTGGGGCGGCGTTGTACTCACCCGAGCCAGTCGCGGGGCGAGCAGGCGGCTGTCGCGCACCGCGAGCTGCGGCTCGTCCGCGGACGCGAGCGTGGCCCACTCCGGCCCGTCACCATCGGACGTGAACCCGAAGTCGACATCGGAGTCGAAGTCGGCCAGGAGGAAGCGGCCCGGGTGCTCGGACTGCGCGCTGCGCACGAGGCCCCAAACGGGTGCGACCGCCAGATCCGGTGACTCGTCACCGACCGCGACCGCGCGCCGCGTCGCCACCACGAGGCGCGCGCCGGCGAGGGCCTCGTCGGCCAGCCAGTCCTGCACCAGCCGAAGGGCGCGCTCGGAAACGGTGTACGCGGCCGTCGTCGTCGGCCCGGGCGAACCGTCGACCACGGCGACGACGAGGTCCGGAACAGCGGCGCCGTCGGCAACGGCACGGGTGAGCGCGGAGAGGTCGGCGTACCCGTCCGGGCGGCCGAGCACCTCGAAGGCCACCGGCGCGGGGGTCGTCTCGGCGGGGACCTCCGCCCAGTCGACGCGGTACAGCGCGTTGGCGCTTCCCCGCTGGGCACCCGCCAGTTGCTCCTGGGCGACCGGACGTACGGCGATGGACTCGACCGACACCACTTCGGTACCGGATTCGTCCACGGCGTCGAGCCGCAGCGCGGAGTCGCCGGCCGCGACGGTGCGCACGCGCAGCCGGGTCGCTCCGGGGTGCGCGAGCCGAGCGCCGGACCAGCTGAACGGCATCTTGCGCTCGCCGTTCTCGCCCTCCAGCAGAAGAACGGCGGCGCCGCTCTGGAGTGCGGCGTCGAACAGGGCTGGGTGGATACCGAAGCCCGCGGTGGCCGTTTCGTCGGGCAGCTCCACCTCGGCGTACACGTCGGCACCGTCGCGCCACAGCGCGCGCAGGCCCTGGAAGACGGGGCCGTAGTCGTAGCCGATGTCGGACAGGCGCGCGTAGGCGTCCTCGACCGCGATGGCCTCCGCTTCGCGCGGCGGCCATTCGGCAGGCCAGTCCGCCACCCGCTCGGTGTCGGCGGCGAGCGTGCCCCGGGCGTGGCAGATCGCTTCCCGCCCGGCCTCGCCCCCGGTTTCGGGCCGGGAGTAGATCGCCACGGGCCGACGGCCGTCCTCGTCGGGCTCACCGACGGTGACCTGCACCTGGACCGGCTGGTCGTTCTGCAGGATCAGTGGCGCTTCGAGGACCAGCTCCTCGACAACGGGGCTGCCCGCCTGACGTCCTGCGGTCAGGGCCAGTTCGATGTGGGAGGTGCCCGGTACGACCATGTTGCCGAGCAGCACGTGCTCGGCCGTCCACGGCTGCGCCTCGGTGGACAGGCGACCGGTGAACAGCCACTCGTCCCGGTCACCGACCCGCACCCCGGCCGCGATCACGGGGTGGTCCACCCGTACGAGACCGGCGGCGGCCGGATCGCCCGCCCCGGCCGACCCGGACGTCATCCAGTACCGCTCGCGCTGGAAGGCATAGGTCGGCAGCTCGACACGCTGAGCGCCGGTGCCGGTGTAGAAGGCGTCCCAGTCGACGGGGATACCGGCGACGTGCGCCCGGCCGAGGAAGGTGGCGAAGGCTTCCGCTTCGGGAGTACGGGCACGCAGGACAGGTGCGAAGACTGCGTCCTCGTCGTCCAGTGTCTGCTGGGCGAGGGCGGTCAGCACGGCATCCGGGCCGACCTCGACGAAACGCGTCACACCCTGCTCGGCGAGGGTGCGTACCCCGTCGGCGAAGCGGACTGCCTCACGGACGTGGGAAACCCAGTAACCCGGATCCGTCAGCTCACCGGACACCAACGTGCCCGTCACATTCGACACCACCGGAACCTGAGGAGCGTGGAACGTCAGACTCTGGGCGATGGCCTGGAACTCGTCCAGCATGGGTTCCATCAACGGCGAGTGGAACGCGTGGCTGACCTTCAACCGAGTCGTCTTACGACCGGCCTGCTGCCAGTACGGCAGCCACTCCTCCAACGCGGCCAGCTCACCCGAGACCACGACCGCTGTCGGACCGTTCACCGCAGCGACCGACAAACGCCCCTCGAAACCGGCCAGAGACTCGGCCACCTCCGCCTCGGTCGCCTGCACCGCGACCATGCCACCACCGGCAGGCAGCGCACCCATCAGGCGTCCACGGGCGGCAACCAGCGTGCACGCGTCGTCCAAAGACAGCACACCCGCCACATGGGCACACGCCAGCTCACCCACCGAATGCCCCACAAGCACATCCGGCCGGACCCCGAGGGACTCCAGCAGCCGGAACAACGCCACCTCGACGGCGAACAACGCCGGCTGCGTGAACTCCGTACGATCCAGCAGCCCAGCCTCCGGCGAACCCTCCGCCGCGAACAAAAGCTCCTTCAGCGAACGACCCAGCAGACCATCAAGCCGGCCGCATACCTCGTCCAAGGCCTCAGCGAACACGGGATAGACGGCGGCCAGTTCCGCGCCCATACCGGCCCGCTGGGCACCCTGCCCGGTGAACAAGAACCCGGTCTTCCCAGCCACGGGCCGACCCGTGACGACACCCGCAGCCGGCTGCCCGTCCGCCAACGCGGCCAGCCCCGCCAGCAGACCATCCCGATCGCTGGCGGTCACCACCGCACGCTCGTCGAACTGCGCCCTCGACGTCACCGCCGAGAACGCCACATCCACCACACCCAGCCCCGCACGCGACAGCACATGCGACCGCAGCCGCTCCGCCTGCCCGAGCAGCGCAGCCCCGCTCTTACCCGACACGATCACGGGCACCACCGGCGGACGCCGCACCACGGCCACCCCAGCAGCCGGCTCCTCGACGGCCGGAGCCTCCTCCAGAATCAGATGCGCGTTCGTCCCGCTGATACCGAACGACGACACACCCGCACGACGCGGCCGTTCCCCATCAGCAGGCCACTGCACAGGATCGGTCAGCAGCTCCACCTCACCCGCAGACCAATCGATGTGCGGCGAGGGCTCATCCACGTTGAGCGTGCGCGGCAGCACCCCGTGCTGCATCGCCTTCACCATCTTGATCACACCGGCCACACCCGCCGCAGCAGACGTGTGCCCGATGTTCGACTTGATCGACCCCAGCCGCAGCGGACCATTCACCCGCTCCTGGCCATACGTCGCCAGCAGCGCCTGAGCCTCGATCGGATCCCCCAGCCGGGTCCCCGTGCCATGCCCCTCGACCGCATCCACATCGGCGGGGCTCAGGCCGGCATTCGCCAGGGCCTGGCGGATCACCCGCTCCTGCGACGGCCCGTTCGGCGCCGTCAGCCCATTGCTCGCACCGTCCTGATTGACCGCACTACCCCGCACCACCGCCAGCACCCGGTGCCCGTTGCGCCGCGCCTCCGACAGCCGCTCCATGACGACCAGGCCGACGCCGTCCGAGAACCCGGTGCCGTCCGCGCCCGCCGCGTAGGGCTTGCACCGACCGTCCGGGGCGAGCCCCCGCTGACGGCTGAACTCCTGCAACAGGAACGGCCCCGCCAGGACCGTGACACCGCCCACCAGGGCAAGCGAGCACTCACCCGACCGCAGCGCCTGCGCAGCCATGTGCATCGCCACCAACGACGACGAGCAGGCCGTGTCCACCGTCACGGCCGGACCCTCGAAGCCGAAGGTGTACGCCACCCGGCCGGACACCACGCTCGACGCGGTGCCCGCCAGGCGGAAGCCCTCCAGCTCGGGCTGGGACGTACCGCCGTAGTCGGACATGACCGCGCCGGCGAAGACGCCGGTGTCGCTGCCCCGCAGCGAGGCCGGGTCGAGTCCGGCGTCCTCCAGGGCCTCCCAGGACGCCTCGAGGAGCAGCCGCTGGATGGGGTCCATCGCCGTCGCCTCACGCGGGCTGATCCCGAAGAACCCGGCGTCGAAGTCGCCGACGCGCTGGAGGAAGCCGCCTCCGCTCGCGTAGACCTTGCCGACCTGATCGGGGTCGGGGTCGTAGAGGTGTTCCACGTCCCAGCCGCGGTCGGTCGGCAGGCCCGAGACCGCGTCCCGGCCCTCCGCCACTAGCCGCCACAGCGCCTCCGGCGAGTCCGCGTCGCCGGCATAACGGCAGCTCATGCCCACGATCGCGATGGGTTCGGTGGCCTGGGCCAGGAGCCGGCGGTTCTGCTGCCGCAGGCGCTCGGTCTCCTTCAGGGACTTGCGGAGCGCTTCGACCAGCTCGTTCTGATTGGCGGACATCGCCTTGGTTCCCCCGTTCGGACGCGTTGCCGCGGCCGTGTTCTCAGCTGGATTCTTCTCAGGCGTGGTTGAGGCGTCTGTCATTCCGCGTCGCCCTGGGTCATCCGGATCAGCGTCGCGACGTCCATCTCGTCGATCGACACGGCGTCTCCGTCCGCGTCGTCGGACCGGGTGTCGTCGGATCCGCCGTCGGCCAGGTCGAGCAGTGCGTCGAGGAGCCCGGACTGGCGCAGGCGCCCGATCGGGATGGTGACGAGCAGGTCGCGGATCTCGTCCTCCTCCGAGCGCCGTCCCGTGTCGGCCGGTGCCGAGTCCGGCATGGCGGCGGGGATCAGGTAGCGGGCCACCGCGAGCGGGTTCGGGTGGTCGAAGACGAGAGTGGTCGGCAGTCGCAGGCCGGTGGCCGACGTGAGCCGGTTGCGCAGCTCGACCGCGGCGAGCGAGTCGAAGCCCAGCTCCTTGAAGGCACGGTCGGGATCGACGGCCTCGGCCGAGGCGTGACCGAGCACGGAGGCCACCTGGGCGCGTACCAGGTCCAGGGTGACGTCCTCCCACTCTGCCGGATCGACGCCGGCCAGCCGGTCGGCCAGGGAGCCGCCGACGCTCTCCGTGCGCCGCGCCGACACCCGGACGAGCCCGCGCAGCAGCGCCGGCAGCCGGCCCGCTTGTGCCTGTGTTCGCAGGGCCGCCTGGTCGAGGCGTGCGGGTACGAGGACGGCCTCGTCGTGCCGGTGGGCGGCGTCGAAGAGCTGGAGGCCGAGCTCGTTGGAGAGCGCGGCGACGCCCATGCGTTCGAGGCGGGCGAGTTCCGCTTCGCCGAGTTCGCCGGTCATTCCGGTGGCGTCACCCCACAGGCCCCAGGCCAGTGAGGTCGCCGGCAGTCCCTCGGCGCGCCGGACCGCGGCGAGGGCGTCGAGGGTGGCGTTGGCGGCCGCGTAGTTCGCCTGACCGGGGCTGCCGATCAGCGCGGCGAGGGAGGAGAAGAGCACGAACGCCGACAGCTCCATGTCCGCGGTCAGTTCGTGCAGGTGCAGGGCGGCGTCGACCTTGGGCCGCATCACCCGCTCGACCTGTTCCGGGGTGAGCGATTCGACCACACCGTCGTCGAGCACGCCGGCCGAGTGGATCACCGCGCGCAACGGGTGCTCCAGTCCGTCGAGCAGTCGGGCGAGCTGGTCGCGGTCGGATACGTCGCAGGCCGCCGCGCGGGCGTCGGCGCCGAGTTCCGCCAGTTTCGCGAGCAGTTCCGGTACGCCCTCGGCGTCGGGTCCGCGCCGGCTGACCAGCAGCAGATGCCTGACGCCGTACCGCCGGACCAGGTGCTCGGCGAACAGTGCGCCGAGGCCGCCGGTGCCACCGGTGATCAGGACGGTGCCGTCCTCGTCCAGCGGCGCCGGGACGGTCAGGACGACCTTGCCGGTGTTACGGCCCTCACGCAGGAACCGGAAGGCCTCCGCACCCCGGCGCACGTCCCACGTACGCACCGGCGCGTGCTCCAGCACCCCCTGCTCGAACAGCGACACGACCTCGGCCAGCATCTCCTGGATCCGGTCCGGCCCCGCCTCCACGAGGTCGTAGGACCGGTAGCGCACTCCCTCGTGGTCGGCGGCGACGACGTCCGGGGCGCGCAGATCGGCCTTGCCCATCTCCACGAACCGGCCGCCGCGCGGCAGCAGATCCAGGGAGGCGTCGATGAACTCCCCGGCCAGGGCGTTGAGGACGACATCCACCCCGGACCCGCCGGTGACCTCCAGGAACCTCTCCCGGAACGACAGGTCGCGCGACGACGCGATCCGCTCCCCGTCCACACCGAGCGCCCGCACCGCGTCCCACTTCGGCTCACTCGCCGTGGCGAACACCTCCACACCCCAGTGCCGGGCCAGCTGCACCGCCGCCATGCCCACACCACCGGCCGCCGCATGCACCAGCAGCCGCTCACCGCGCCGCAGCCCGGCCAGGTCCACCAGGCCGTAGTACGCGGTGAGGTAGACCACGGGCAGGGCCGCCGCCTGGACGAACGAGAAGCTGTCCGGCATCGGGACGACCGTGCGCCGGTCGGCGACGGCCACCGGGCCGAAGGCGTCCGGCACGAGGCCGAAGACCCGGTCACCGGGGGCCAGGTCGGTCACGTCGGCGCCGACCTCCAGGACGACACCGGCGGCCTCGCTGCCCAGCGGCGCCTCACCGGGGTACGTCCCGAGCGCGATCAGCACGTCCCGGAAGTTCAGGCCCGCGGCCCGGATGCCGATCCGGACCTCGTTGACACCGAGCGGCCGGTCGGCGTTCGACGGCAGGATCGCGAGGTCCTCCAGCGATCCCCTCCGCTTGCTGCCCAGTCGCCAGGCGCCGTCGACCGGGGACGTCTCCGTCCGTGCCAGCCGGGGGACGAACAGGCTGCCGCCGCGAACCGCGATCTGCGGCTCCTCGGCACCGAGCGCGGAGAGCGCCGCCCAGTCCGTGTCACCCTCGCGGTCGACGTCGACGAGCGTGAACCGCTCCGGGTGCTCGGACTGCGCACTGCGCACCAGACCCCACACCGGCGCCTGCACCAGGTCCGGCGCCTGCCCGTCGACGGCCACCGCGTCACGGGTCACCACGACCAGACGGGACTCCCGCAGCACCTCACTCGCCAGCCACCGCTGCAGCAGCTCCAGCGTGCTCACGGTGGCCGCCCTCGCGCCGGACGCGACATCGGTGGTGCCGTCCGGCTCGACGCCCACCAGGACGACGTCCGGGGCGGCGGTCCCTTCGGCCACCGCGAGCTCCAGCGCGGCAAGGTCCGCGTAACGCTCACCCGCGGCCGGCAGGCCACCCAGCACGGCCACCGACACCACCGACGACACCGGGGCGGGGGCCGTCACCGCGGCCCACTCCAGCCCGAACAACGCGTTGTTCCCACCACCCCGCTGCGCACCGGCCAACTGCGCCTGATCCACCGGACGCACCGACAGCGACTCCACCGCCACCACCGGCACACCACGCTCGTCCACCACCTCCACACACATCGCCGACTCACCGGACCGCCCGATCCGCACCCGCACCCGCGACCCGACACCACGCCCCAGACGAACCCCCGACCACGAGAACGGCAGATCCACACCCGCACCCGCATCCCGGTCCACCAACGCCGCATGCAACACCGCATCGAACAACGCCGGATGCACACCGAAGCCCCCACCAGCCACACCCTCAGCCAGCTCCACCTCGGCAAACACCTCCCCGCCCACACGCCACGCCGCACGCAGCCCACGGAACACCGGCCCGTACTCATAACCGGACGCCGCCAACCGCGGATACAACGCATCGACAGGAACGGACTCGGCACCGGACGGCGGCCACTGCGTACCGAACGGACGCGTAGGCGCCGCCTCCGCACCCAGCCACCCACGCGCGTGACAGACCGCCGCCTCCTCGGCCACCTCGGACGCCTCGGGCCGGGAATACACCGCGACCTCCCGACGCCCCTCCGCGTCCCGCGCACCCACCGTCACCTGCACCTGCCGAGCCGCATCCTCCGCCAGCACCAACGGCGCCTGCAGCACCAGCTCCTCCACAACCGGGCTGCCGACGTCGGCTCCGACCGTCAGGGCCAGTTCGACCAGGGCGGCGCCGGGCAGGAGGACGGTGCCGAGGACGGCGTGGTCCTGCGTCCACGGCTGGGCGTCCTGGGACACGCGCCCGGTGAAGAGCCACTCGTCCTGGTCGCCCAGCCGCACCGCGGCGGTCAGCACGGGGTGCTCGAAACGGGTGAGCCCGGCGGCGGCCGGGTCGCCGGCCGAGCCCGGCATCATCCAGTACCGCTCGCGCTGGAACGCGTACGTGGGCAGCGGGACGCGGCGGGCGCCGCTGTCGGCGTAGAAGCGGGCCCAGTCGACGGCCGTACCGAAGGTGTGTGCTTCGGCCAGCGACGTGGCGAAGCGTGCGAACCCGCCCTCCCCTCGGCGCAGCGAGCCGAGGACGGTCGCCCGGTCGCCCGCGTCCAGGGCCTGGATGGCCTCCTCGACCGGCAGCTTCAGCACCGGGTGCGGGGACACCTCGATGAAGCAGTTCATGCCGTTGTCGATCAGCGCGCGCACGCCCGACTCGAAACGGACCTGGCCGCGCAGGTTCTGGTACCAGTAGGAGGCGTCGAGTTCGGTCGTGTCGACGAACCGGTCGCGCAGGGTGGAGTAGAACGGGATCCGGCCGGGGCGCGGTGTGATGGGTCCGAGCACGTCCAGGAGTTCGGCCTCGATCTCCGCGACCTGGGCCGAGTGCGAGGCGTAGTCCACCGAGACGCGCTTGAAACGGATCTCCGCGCGCTCGCAGGCCACGCCCAGCTCGTCCAGAGCCTCCGGCGCCCCGGAGACGACCACGGCCGTCGGGCCGTTGACCGCCGCGACCGAGACCCGGCCGCCGTACGGCTCGATGAGTTCCTCGACCCGGTCCACCGGCAGCGCGACGGACGCCATGCCGCCCTTGCCGGCGAGCCGTTCACGGATGGCCCGGCTGCGCAGCGCGACGACCCGGGCGGCGTCGTCCAGGGACAGGGCACCGGCCACGCAGGCGGCGGCGATCTCCCCCTGGGAGTGCCCGAGCACCGCCTCCGGCACCACACCGTAGGACTGCCACAGCGCGGCCAGGGACACCATCACGGCGAACAGCGCGGGCTGCACGACGTCGACGCGTTCCAGTGAGGGCGCGCCGGGCGTCCCGCGCAGGACGTCCTCCACCTGCCAGTCGACGTACGCGGACAGTGCCTTGCCGCAGGCGGCGAGCTCGGCGGCGAAGACCGGCGACGACTCCAGCAGGTCCACCGCCATCCGCTCCCACTGGGCGCCCTGGCCGGGGAAGACGAACACGGTCCGGTCGCCGGTGACCTGGCCTTCCAGGACGTGTGCGGCGGGTTCGGCGGCGGAGAGCGCCTTGAGACCCGACAGCAGGGCACCGCGGTCGGTGGCCACCACGGCCGCCCGCCGGTCCAGGTGGGCCCGCAGGGTCGACGACGACAGGCCGAGGTCGAGGACCGACAGCTCGGGCTGGGCGATCATCAGCGCGCGCAACCGGTCGGCCTGCGCGCGGAGCGCCGCGTCACCGCGTGCGGACAGCAGCACCGGGACAGCCTGCGGGGCCGTGCCGCCGGCGCCGGGCGTCCCGGCGTTGCTCGTGGACGTCTCCTCGGGCCCGGTGGGCGTCTGCCCGCCGGGGGACTCCGCGTGCTCGGCGGGCGCCTCTTCGAGGATGACGTGCGCGTTGGTGCCGCCGACGCCGAAGGAGGACACGCCCGCACGGCGCGTCCGCCCGCCGGACGGCCAGGGCTGTGCCTCGGTCAGCAGGCTGACCTCGCCGGCCGTCCAGTCCACGTTCGGGGACGGGGCGTCGACGTGGAGGGTGCGCGGCAGCATGCCGTTGCGCAGTGCCATGACCATCTTGATCACGCCGGCCACACCGGCGGCGGCCTGGCTGTGACCGATGTTGGACTTGATCGAACCCAGTCGCAGCGGGCCGTTCTCGCGCTCACGTCCGTACGTCGCCAGCAGCGCCTTGGCCTCGATCGGGTCACCGAGCGGGGTACCGGTGCCGTGGCCCTCGACGGCGTCGACGTCCGCGGGGCGCAGGCCGGCGTCCGCGAGTGCCTGGCGGATCACCCGTTCCTGCGAGGGACCGTTGGGAGCGGTCAGGCCGTTGCTCGCGCCGTCCTGGTTGACGGCGCTGCCACGCAGCACGGCGAGCACCTGGTGGCCGTTGCGGCGAGCGTCGGACAGCCGCTCCAGCACCAGCAGGCCCGCACCCTCGGCCCAGCTGACGCCGTCCGCTGCGGCCGCGTACGCCTTGCAGCGTCCGTCCGGCGAGACGCCGCGCTGGCGGCTGAACTCGACGAACACGTTCGGACGCGCCAGGACCGTGACTCCGCCGACCAGCGCGAGCGAGCACTCGCGTGCGCGCAGCGCCTGCGCGGCCAGGTGCACCGCCACGAGCGAGGACGAGCAGGCCGTGTCCACGGTGACCGCGGGGCCGGTGAAGCCGAAGGTGTAGCTGACCCGGCCGGAGGCGACGCTGCCGGCCGACGCGATCGACAGATAGCCCTCGACCTCGGACCGCCGGTCGCTGGTACCGGCGACGAACCCGTAGTCCGAGTACATCACCCCGCAGAACACGCCCGTGTCGCTGCCGCGCAGGGCGGTGATGTCGATGCCGGCGTCCTCGAACGCCTCCCAGGCGGACTCCAGCAACAGCCGCTGCTGCGGGTCCATGACCAGGGCCTCGCGCGGGCTGATCCCGAAGAAGTCCGCGTCGAAGTCGGCCGCCGCGTCCAGGAACCCGCCACCGCGTGTGTACGACGTGCCGGGGTGGTCCGGGTCCGGGTGGTAGAGGTTCTCGACGTCCCAGCCACGGTCCGCCGGAAACTCCTCGGCGGTGCCGATGCGCCCCTCGGCGACGAGCCGCCACAGCTCTTCCGGGGAGGTGACACCGCCCGGATAGCGGCAGCTCATCCCGACGACGGCCAGCGGCTCGTGCGCGCGGTCCTCGTACTCCTTGAGCTGTGCCCGGGTCGCGTCGAGATCGGTGGCCAGTCGCTTGACATACCGAACGAGCTTCTCCTGCTGCTGGACGTCGTTCACTTCAGTGCTCATCCCCCGTGTGTGTCCTGTTCGGTGCACCGTGCGTTGGGCGTCGTGCGTTGGGCGTCGTGCGTCGGACGTCGTGCGATGGGCGCCGGGCATCGCCAGTGGTGCCCGGCGCAGCGCTGCTGCGGTTCGTGCCGGTGGTGCTGGGCAGGTGGTGCTGGGCAGGTGGTGCTGGGCAGGCGTCAGGCGTCGCCGAACTCGGCGTCGAGCAACTCCAGTACTTCGTCCATGGTGTTGGCCGCCTCGATACGGTCACCGGTCCGCTGCCCCGTGCCGTGGTCCGTGATCGTGCCGAGCAGCAGCCGCAGCCGCTCGGCCGCGTGCGCCTTCTCGGCGTCCTCCAGGCCGGTGACCAGCGCTTCGAACTCCGCGAGCCGCCGATCGACGGACGACTCCCCGCCCGTGTCACCGCCGAGCTCGGACAGCAGCAGCTCGGCGACCGCAGCGGTGGTCGGGTGGTCGAAGACCATGGTCGGTGCGAGCCGCACCCCGCTGGCCTGGATCAGCCGGTTGCGCAGGTCGACCGCGGAGAGAGAGTCGAAACCGAGCTCCTTGAACGCACGCGTCGGGCTGACGCTGCCGGGCGAGGAGTGCCCGAGCACGGCCGCGACCTGCTGCTGCACGAGTTCCAGGACGGTCCGTTCCCGCTCGGCCTCCGGAATGCCGGAGAACCGCTGGGCGAGCGGCACACCCGTGGCCCCGCTGCGTCGCGGCGGCACCGGGGCCAGCGCACGCAGCAGCGCCGGCAGCGTACGGGCACGCGCCCCCGCCCGCAGCGCGCCGAGGTCGAGCAGCACCGGGGCGAGCAGGGCCGCGTCGAACTGCGCCGACCGGTCGAAGAGTTCCAGACCGAGACCGGTGGGCAGCGGCTGCACCCCGGTCCGGGCCAGCCGGGCACGACCGGTGTCGCTGAGCTCGCCACCCATTCCGGCGGACTCGGCCCACAGACCCCACGCCAGCGAGACCGCGGGCAGCCCGTGGGCCCGGCGATCGGCGGCGAGGGCGTCCAGGAACGCGTTGGCCGCGGCGTAGTTCGCCTGTCCGGGAGTACCGATCAGGGCGGTGACCGACGAGAAGAGCACGAACGCGGACAACTTCATGCCCACGGTCAGCTCGTGCAGGTGCACGGCCGCGTCGACCTTGGGCCGCAGCACCCGCTCCAGCTGCTCCGGCGTCATCGACGCGATCACACCGTCATCCAGTACTCCGGCGGCGTGGACGACCGCGGTCAACGGGTGCTCCAGCGAGCGGAGGAGCCCCGCGAGCTGTTCGCGATCGGCGACGTCACACGCCTCGATCCGCACCTGCGCTCCCAACGACTCCAGCTCGGCCACCAGTTCGGCGACACCCTCGGCGGCCGGGCCACGCCGGCTGACCAGGGTGAGATGCCGTGTGCCGTACTGCTTGACGACGTGCTCGGCGAGGACGGCGCCGAGACCACCCGTGCCACCGGTGATGAGAACCGTGCCGTCGGGGTCCCACGGACGCCCCGACCCGCCGGCCGCACCGGGCGCGCCGGCCCGGACCAGCCGTGGCGCGAGCACCCGTCCCGCGCGGACCGCGAGCTGGGACTCGCCCAGAGCGGCCAGCGCACCCCAGTCCGGCTGTTCCCCGACGTCGTCGAGGTCGAGCAGCAGGAACCGGTCCGGGTGCTCGGACTGCGCACTGCGCAGCAGACCCCACACCGGCGCCGCCGCCGGCTCCACTGCCTCGTCACCGACCGCGACCGCACGTCGGGTGACCACCACGAGCCGGCCGGCCGCCAGCGGCTCGGACGCCAGCCACGCCTGCACCAGCGCGAGCGTGTCCCGGGCGACGGCGTGCGCCGCGGCCGCAGTCGGCTCGACCGGAGCGTCGCACCGGACCACGACCAGGTCCGGCGCGGCCGCTCCACCGGCCACCGATCGCTCCAGCTCGTCGAACTCGGCGCGGTACACCGCTCCGAGGGTGACGACTCGCGCGGTCTCCTCCCCGTTCCGGCCGGCCGGCGTGACCGGCTCCCAGTCGATCCGGAAGAGAGCGTCTCTCTGGTCACGCCGTGCCGCCCGGAGCTGCCCCGGCTCAACAGCACGGAACGCCAACTCTCGCACGGCAGCTACGGGTTCACTGGCATCGGTCGCGATGTCGATGCGCAGGGCGGCGTCACCGACCGAGCTGATCCGCACCCGCACGCATCCCGAGACCGGTCCGCCGACGTGCACGCCGGACCAGGAGAACGGCAGTCGCGCCGAGCCGTCACCCACGTCCAGCCAGTCCAGGCCCCCGTGCAGGGACGCGTCGAACAGCGCCGGGTGAATGACGAAGCCCTGCGCCGCGTCGGCCTCTTCGTCGCGCAGTACCACCTCGGCACAGACGGTGTCCCCGTCCCGCCAGGCGGCCCGGACGCCCTGGAAGGCAGGCCCGTAGTCGAAGCCCAGGTCGGCGAAGCGGGCGTAGATCCCGTCCACGGCGACGGGCTCGGCCCCGGCCGGCGGCCACTGGGCCGGCCAGTCGGGGAGCGCCGCCGCCGTACCGAGGGTGCCCCGGCCGTGGCAGACCGCCTGCTGCGTGAGGTCCCCCTCGCCCTGCGGGCGCGAGTAGACCGCGACTTCACGCCGCCCCTCCTCGTCGGCCTCACCCAGCCTGACCTGGAGGTGCACCCAGGTGTCCTCGTCCAGGATCAGCGGTGCTTCGAGCACCAGCTCCTCGACCACGGGACTGCCCACCCGCCGCCCGGCGGCAGCGGCCATCTCGACCAACGCCGTCCCGGGAAGAAGCACGGCACCGAGCACAGCATGGTCCCGCACCCAGGGCACGGAATCCTGAGAGATACGCCCGGTGAAAACCCACTCGTCCCGATCACCGACCACCACGGCCGCACCGAGGAAGGGATGCTCGACCGGCACCAGCCCCGCAGCAGCAGGATCCGAGGAACCAGCACTCGACGCCAGCCAATACCGCTCACGCTGGAAGGCATAGGTCGGCAGCTCGACACGCTGAGCACCCGTACCGGCGTAGAAGGCGTCCCAGTCGACCGGGACACCCGCAATGTGCGCCCGGCCGAGGAAGGTGGCAAACGCCTCCGCCTCCGGAACACGCGCCTTCAGCACCGGAACGAACACCGCGTCCTCGTCGTCCAGTGTCTGCTGGGCGAGGGCGGTCAGCACGGCATCCGGGCCGACCTCGACGAAACGCGTCACACCCTGCTCGGCGAGGGTGCGTACCCCGTCGGCGAAGCGGACTGCCTCACGGACGTGGGAAACCCAGTAACCCGGGTCCGTGAGCTCACCGGACACCAGCGTGCCGGTCACATTCGACACCACCGGAACCTGAGGGGCGTGGAACGTCAGACTCTGGGCGATGGCCTGGAACTCGTCCAGCATGGGTTCCATCAACGGCGAGTGGAACGCGTGGCTGACCTTCAGCCGGGTCGTCTTACGACCGGCCTGCTGCCAGTACGGCAGCCACTCCTCCACTGCGGCCAGCTCACCCGAGACCACGACCGCCGTCGGACCGTTCACCGCAGCGACCGACAAACGGCCCTCGAAGCCGGCCAGTGACTCGGCCACCTCCGCCTCGGTCGCCTGCACCGCGACCATGCCACCACCGGCAGGCAGCGCACCCATCAGGCGTCCGCGGGCGGCGACCAGCGTGCACGCGTCCTCCAGAGACAGCACACCCGCCACATGGGCACACGCCAGCTCACCCACCGAATGCCCCACAAGCACATCCGGGCGGACCCCGAGGGACTCCAGCAGCCGGAACAACGCCACCTCGACGGCGAACAACGCCGGCTGCGTGAACTCCGTACGATCCAGCAGCCCAGCCTCCGGCGAACCCTCCGCCGCAAACAAAAGCTCCTTCAGCGAGCGACCCAACAGGCCGTCCAACCGGCCGCATACCTCGTCCAAGGCCTCGGCGAACACGGGATAGACGGCAGCCAGCTCTACGCCCATACCGGCCCGCTGAGCACCCTGCCCGGTGAACAAGAACCCGGTCTTCCCAGCCACGGGCCGACCCGTGGCCAGCTGCCCGTCCGCCAACGCGGCCAGCCCCGCCAGCAGATCGTCCCGGTCCTTCGCGGTTACCACGGCTCGCTCATCGAACTGCGCCCTCGACGTCACCGCCGAGAACGCCACATCCACCACATCCAGCCCGTCGCGGGACACCAGATGCGACCGCAGCCGCTCCGCCTGCCCCGCCAAGGCCGCCCCGCTCTTACCCGACACGATCACGGGCACCACCGGCGGACGCCGCACCACGGCCGCCTCAGCAGCCGGCTCCTCGACCGCCGGAGCCTCCTCAAGGATCACGTGCGCGTTCGTCCCACTGACGCCGAAGGAGGACACACCCGCACGGCGCGGCCGTTCCCCGTCAGCAGGCCACTGCACAGGATCGGTCAGCAGCTCCACCTCACCCGCAGACCAATCGATGTGCGGCGAGGGCTCGTCCACGTTCAGCGTGCGGGGCAGCACCCCGTGCTGCATGGCCTTCACCATCTTGATCACACCGGCCACACCCGCCGCAGCGGACGTGTGCCCGATGTTCGACTTGATCGACCCGAGCTTCAGCGGACCGTTCACCCGCTCCTGGCCATACGTCGCCAGCAGCGCCTGAGCCTCGATCGGATCCCCCAGCCGGGTCCCCGTTCCATGCCCCTCGACCGCATCCACATCGGCGGGGCTCAGGCCGGCATTCGCCAGGGCCTGGCGGATCACCCGCTCCTGCGACGGCCCGTTCGGCGCCGTCAGACCATTGCTCGCACCGTCCTGATTGACCGCACTACCCCGCACCACCGCCAGCACCCGGTGCCCGTTGCGCCGCGCCTCCGACAGCCGCTCCATGACGACCAGGCCGACGCCGTCCGAGAACCCGGTCCCATCCGCACCCGCCGCATACGACTTGCAACGGCCGTCAGGAGCAAGACCACGCTGCCGACTGAACTCCTGCAACAGGAACGGCCCCGCCATCACCGTCACACCACCGACCAGCGCCAGCGAGCATTCCCCAGACCGCAGCGCCTGGGACCCCAGGTGCAGGGCGACCAACGACGACGAGCACGCCGTATCCACCGTCACAGCCGGACCCTCGAACCCGAAGCTGTACGCGATACGCCCCGAGACGACACTCGACGTCGTCCCCGTCAACCGGAAACCCTCCGCCTCCGGGGGCATCGAGCCGCTGAAGTCAGGTGAAGTGCCGTAGTCCATCGGCATCACCCCGGCGAAGACCCCGGTGTCGCTGCCCCGCAGCGACACCGGGTCGATCCCGGCGTCCTCCAGGGCCTCCCACGCGGCCTCCAGCAGCAACCGCTGCTGCGGGTCCATCGCCGTCGCCTCACGCGGACTGATCCCGAAGAACCCGGCGTCAAAGGCGCCGGCGTTCTCCAAGAAGCCACCACCCCGCGTGGTCACCGTCCCGGCGTGATCCGGATCGGGGTCATAGAGCCGCTCCACGTCCCAGCCCCGGTCGGCCGGGAGAGGCGAGATCGCATCGCGACCTTCGGCCACCAGTCGCCACAACTCTTCCGGCGACCCGACCCCACCCGGATAGCGGCACGCCATACCCACGATCGCCAACGGCTCGACGTCACGCTGTTCCAAGTCGCGAATCCGCCGGTTGGCCGTGCGCAGTTCGCCAGTAACCTTCCGTAGATACAAGCGGAGCTTCTGCTCGTCCGTGTTCGAGCCGCTCCGCGTACGGTCCCCCGCGGCCTGGTTCATGCCATTCCGATCTCTTTGTCGATCAACTCGAATATCTCGTCGTCGGAGACCTCTTCCAGGTCGTCGACGTCTTCGACGAGCGTGTCGTCGTGGCCGCCGCCCGTGCCGCCCAGGGCTCCCAGGACCGACCGGAGGCGGTTGCCCAGGGAGCGCAGACGCAGTTCGAACCCGGCCAGTTGGCTGTCGTCCCCGGAGGCGAGCAGCGCTTCCATCTGCTTCAGCGCCTCGTCCATCGGGGAGGAACCGTCGTCCTGTTCCCCGCGGGCCCGGTCGTGGAGGAGCCCGGCGACGGCGGCCGGCGTCGGGTGGTCGAAGACCAGAGTGGTGGGCAGCCGCAGACCGGTCGCCTTGGTGAGCCGATTGCGCAGTTCCACCGCTGCCAGCGAGTCCAGTCCCAGTTCCTTGAAAGAGCTGCCCGTGTCGATCGTGGACGCCGACGCGTGACCGAGCACCGCAGCGACGTGCGTCTGCACCAGCTCGTGCACGACCTGGATCCGATCGGCCTCGGGAACCCCCGCGAGCTGCTCCGCCAGTGAGCCGCCGGTCAGCTCGGTGCGCTGTCGTGCGGGCTCACGGACGAGGCCGCGCATCAGCGCCGGCAGAGCTCCGGTGCGCGAGGAGTCGCGCAGAGCAACGGAGTTCAGCCGTACCGGCACCTGGAGTGCCGTGTCCAGCAACTGCGCGGTGTCGTACAGCTCCACGCCCAGGTCGTTGGAGAGGGGATCGATACCCATCCGGGCCCAGCGCGCCACGCTGCTTTCGTCGAGCGTGCCACCCATGCTGCGTGCCTCGGCCCACAGACCCCAGGCCAGTGAGGTCGCCGGCAGTCCCTCGGCGCGCCGGACCGCGGCGAGTGCGTCGAGGGTGGCGTTGGCGGCCGCGTAGTTCGCCTGACCGGGGCTGCCGATCAGCGCGGCGACCGAGGAGAAGAGCACGAACGCCGACAGCTCCATGTCCGCGGTCAGCTCGTGCAGGTGCAGGGCGGCGTCGGCCTTGGGCCCCATCACCCGCTCGACCTGCTCGGATGACAGGGACTCGATCACACCGTCGTCCAGCACACCGGCCGCGTGGATGACCGCGGTCAACGGCTGCTCCAGCGTACGAATCAGCTGTCCGAGCTGGTCACGGTCACCGACGTCACAGGCTTCCACCCGTGCCTCGGCCCCCAGCGCATCCAAGCGGGCGAGCAGTTCCGGTACGCCGTCGGCGTCGGGTCCGCGCCGGCTGACCAGCAGCAGATGCCTGACGCCGTACCGCCGGACCAGGTGCTCGGCGAACAGTGCGCCGAGGCCGCCGGTGCCACCGGTGATCAGGACGGTGCCGTCCTCGTCCAGCGGCGCCGGGACGGTCAGGACGACCTTGCCGGTGTTACGGCCCTCACGCAGGAACCGGAAGGCCTCCGCACCCCGGCGCACGTCCCACGTACGCACCGGCGCGTGCTCCAGCACCCCCTGCTCGAACAGCGACACGACCTCGGCCAGCATCTCCTGGATCCGGTCCGGCCCCGCCTCGAACAGGTCGTAGGGCCGGTAGTGGACACCGGGCCGGTCCTGAGCCACCTGCTGCGCGTCACGCAGATCGGCCTTGCCCATCTCGACGAACCGGCCGCCGCGCGGCAGCAGATCCAGGGAGGCGTCGATGAACTCCCCGGCCAGGGCGTTGAGGACGACATCCACCCCGGACCCGCCGGTGACCTCCAGGAACCTCTCCCGGAACGACAGGTCGCGCGACGACGCGATCCGCTCCCCGTCCACACCGAGCGCCCGTACCGCGTCCCACTTCGGCTCACTCGCCGTGGCGAACACCTCCACGCCCCAGTGCCGGGCCAGCTGCACCGCCGCCATGCCCACACCACCGGCCGCCGCATGCACCAGCAGCCGCTCACCGCGCCGCAGCCCGGCCAGGTCCACCAGGCCGTAGTACGCGGTGAGGAACACCAGGGGCACCGACGCCGCCTCGGTGAACGACCAGTGCTCGGGCATCGGCACGACCATCCGGCTGTCCGTGATCGCGACCGAGCCGAAGCTGTCGGGCACCAGACCCATCACCCGGTCGCCCGGCCGCAGCCCGCGTACCTCGTCCCCGACCTCCAGGACGACACCGGCGGCCTCGCTGCCCAGCGGCGCCTCACCGGGGTACGTCCCGAGCGCGATCAGCACGTCCCGGAAGTTCAGGCCCGCGGCCCGTACCCCGATCCGCACCTCGCCCGGCAGCAGGGCCCGGCCGGCAGCCGAGGCGACGATGTCCAGACCGTCCAGTGAGCCGGTCCGTTCGATCGACAGCCGCCACGCGCCCTCCGGGAGCGCCGCGGCTTGCCGGATGCGCACCAGACGTGGCATCAGGACACGGCCCCCGCGAACCGCCAATTGCTCCTCCCCGGATGCCAGAACGGCGTTCCACTCGTCTTCGCCGACCGTGTCGTCGACGTCCACGAGGGTGAACCGTCCCGGGTGCTCCGACTGGGCGCAGCGCACCAGGCCCCACACCGGGGCCAACGCCGGTTCCGGAACGTCGTCGCCCACCGCGACACCGCGGCGCGTCACGATCACCAGACGCGACTCGTCCAGCCAGGTACTCGCCAACCAGCGCTGGACCAGGGCCAACGTGTCACAGGCCACGGTGCGGGCGGCCGGAGCGATGTCGGCGCTCCCCGCTCCACGGACCTGGACGACGACCGCATCGGGTACCGGGGCACCGTCGGCCACGGCGTCTTCGAGCGCGTCGAGGGAAGCGAACCGCGGTGCCGCGAAGGGGACATCACCGAGGGCCACCACACGTCGCCCACCCGGCTGCGGAGCGCCGGTGACGGCGGTCCATTCGATCTGGAAGAGCGAGTCGTACGCCGCCGAGCGCCCCCCGTTCAGCTTCGCCCGCTCGGCGGGCCGGAAGACCAGCCGTTCCACCCCGCCGACGGCCCCTCCGTGGTCGTCCACGAGGTGGATACGCAGTGTGCCGGCGTCCACCGCCTCGATACGCACCCGTACACGGGAACCGCCGGACGCCGTGAGCCGGACACCGGACCACGAGAAGGGGAGCTGGGTGACCGACTCGTCCCCGCCGGTCAGCCCCTCGAGGCCACCATGCAGTGCGGCGTCGAACAGGGCAGGGTGAACACCGAACCCTCGTCCGCCTTCGCGGAGTCCGTCCGAGAGCGCGACCTCCGTGTAGACCACGTCTCCGTCCCGCCAGGCCGCCTGGACCCCCTGGAACGCCGGTCCGTAGGCGTAGCCGAGATCGGCGAGCCGACCGTACAGATCATCGGTGTCGAGTCGCTGCGCACCGACCGGGGGCCACTGCACCGGCCAGTCCGCAACGGCCTCCGCGCCGTCGCCGAGGGTGCCGCGAGCGTGGCAGACCGCCCGTTCGGGTCCGTCGCCCTCACCTGCGGAGCGGGAGTAGACCGCGACTTCGCGTCGCCCCTCCTCATCGCCCGCCCCCACGGTCACCTGAACGCGGACCGCCGTCCCCTCGTCCAGGATCAGCGGTGCTTCGAGCACCAGCTCCTCGACCACGGGACTGCCCACCCGCCGCCCGGCGGCAGCGGCCATCTCGACCAACGCCGTCCCGGGAAGAAGCACGGCACCGAGCACAGCATGGTCCCGCACCCAGGGCACGGAATCCTGAGAGATACGCCCGGTGAAAACCCACTCGTCCCGATCACCGACCACCACGGCCGCACCGAGGAAGGGATGCTCGACCGGCACCAGCCCCGCAGCAGCAGGATCCGAGGAACCAGCACTCGACGCCAGCCAATACCGCTCACGCTGGAAGGCATAGGTCGGCAGCTCGACACGCTGAGCACCCGTACCGGCGTAGAAGGCATCCCAGTCGACCGGGA
>NZ_JBEZVJ010000054.1:0-22287 GCF_040636935.1 Streptomyces sp. NPDC032940
GAGACGGTTCTCTTGGTCGAAAACCCATCTACCAGGGGCTTCACCACGTTGTCAGCCCAACTACCGGACCAAGGCGTCAGGTTGAAAAGGGCTCACTGGGTGGAGTTCCGCCCGGACGGGTTCTATCAGCACAAGCCGGATGCCGAGGGGCACTTGATCCCGTGGTGCAGGATCATGGATGGCATCTGGATCACCTGGGGCAAGCACTCCTGGAACACGAACAGCAGAGGCCTCTACACGCCGAGGGGGATGGTCGCCACCCGCGACGGCGGCTGGATGCACACGACACTGCGTCACCCGTACGAGGACCACCAGTTGCGCTTCGACCAGCACACGCGCCCGTACCGGGCGGTGGACGCACTCCGGTTGGAGTACCTGCTGCGGCAACTCACCACTGAGGGAAAGTTGCATCTCCTCAGTGACTCGCAATGGGTGGGTCGTGCCGCGACGTACCTGAGCGGCGGGAAGAACCGCTGGATTACCAGCCGTGCACTGCGGCGGGTGGCGGCGGAGGCCGTGGCAGCAGCCGGCCCCGGCAGCCCCTGACAGCCGCCACTGCAGTCGACACCGTGAGCGGACAACAGACAGCAAGACTGCCACTGCGGCCTGCTGCCTACGTTGCTCCGCCGGCGCCTCTGTCCTTTCGACAACTTCCCGACGACGCGGACAAACAGGGTGCTGCTCTCGACGACCGGCGACAGGCCATCACGCATCAGCACACCCTCTACAGTGCTACGACCCCCTGCAGGTCGTTCGTTGCCGCGATTCTTGACTGAGGAGCCTGGATTCTTCCTGCGCGTCCTTCGACCCACCCTCGATCACGCCATCCAGCCCTTCCTCACGCACCGCGGTCCGGAGATACGCGGTCCGGAGATCCGCAGGGCCGCCCTCCTCGGTGTGCATTCGTTGCTTACCTCATCAGAGCCAGCCAACCACGTCGAAGCTCTGCGCAAGGATGTCCTCTGTGGCGATCGGCGACGGGTCATCTGCTGAGTGAAAGGAAGGACGATCTTTTGCGACCGTGACTGGGTGTGCGGTCGCAGCCGTCGATGGGTATTCTTGAATAAGTAGGGGGCCATTGGCTGGTGGTGGGGTTGTGATTTCAGATGCCTCCCGAGTTTCCCCTACCTCTAGATTCTGTCGCCTGTCTCATGGCGAGAACGTCAGGTGCGACGGACCTCCGGGTAGGACTTGCAGACGGCCCGGTGATAGTCGACCATCCGGGGCTTTCCACATCAAAGATTGAATGGTCCAGTGCAAAGGATGTGGCCAACCGGGAGGCAGATGATGTCGCTGCCTTGCACGCCACCTCCGTCGCAGGCGTCCTGGTGGCTGGGCACCAATCAGGTGCCCTGGGGATGTGCCCGGGAATCACGCTCGTCACGCGCTCCGTCTTCGGTTCTCCAGCAGCGCGTTCTGCTGGTACAGCCACGTGGATGGAACTGACTGACGCACTCCTCGACCTCGCGAACTCCGGTGTACGCATCGTCAACATCAGCCTCTCTCTGGCAACGGGTACACACGAGGAAGTACGCGCCGTGCAGGATGCGCTGGACTACGTGGCCGCTCACGATGTGATCGTGGTGGCTGCGGCGGGCAACGAGGGGACCATCGGCAGCACGGTTGTCACCCGCCACCGGTCAGTTCTCCCAGTCGTTGCTTACGACCTCCAGGGTCGGCCCGGGCGAATGTCGAATATTGGACGGTCCATCGGACTACGGGGCGTCGGCGTGATGGCGGACGGACTGATGAGCCTGGGCGCATACGGGGGGCTCCGGCCATTCGGCGGGACCAGCGCGGCTGCTGCCGTCGTCACTGGTGCGATCGCCCTCATCCTGTCCGAGCTTCCGAAAACCTCACCTGAGGAATTGATCTCCGCGATGAAAGGAGTGCCGTCGCGTCGCACATCGGTCGTACCTCCGCTGATGAACGCCCGGATTGCATTTGAATCATTGCTCGCATCACGCAACGGACAGCAGCCTCAATCGCATTGATCAAGGAAGAAGGAATGAGCTCATGGAAGACCCCACGGTATCCGCGGCAACGTCGCCCACCGTCGCTTCCGACCCGTCAGTCGAGCGCGTGACGAGCAGTGGGATGGTCCCCTCTGCCGAGGTGTCCTCCCCTGGCGTAAGCCTTGCGTCACCAGTCGCCACCACCGGATCCCAGCAGCCGCACGACAAGGCGCCTTGCGGGTGCGGTGGCTGTGGTCGGGCGGTCCCCGCAGCTGACGGCCCCAGCCGTCCTTCGGAGCCGTACCCGCCGTTCGTGTATGCAGTGGGCCGGCTTGAGCCCCGCATTCCCAGCCTCGGAATAGAAAAGGAATTCGCCCAGGCCACCGGCCGCGCCGAGACGGTCAACTTGACGGATAGGCAGGCCCTGCACGCCGTCCTGTCGGACGCCCAGAGCCGCTATCTTGCCCGGCACCTGTGCTATGTGCTCGTCATCCAGGGGATCGATTCCTACATCCTGCGTCCACGTGATCCGTCAGACTACGACCTGCTCGTGGACGCGATCGGCCCGTCGCCGCAGGCAAGTGATCTCCACGTAGTAGTAGGCCTACGAGGCCCCATCGCCCCGCCCGACATCTGCAACGGTCTCATGCTTCCGCTGGTGGCGTTCGACCAGATATACGCCTTCGACACGGACTCCCTCGTCGCGCGTCTACCCAAACCAGAAGATCTTGACGAAGAGTCGTTCCGGTCAGCTTCCCGCGAGCTCTTCGACCGGGTGATGCAGATCACCGACAACGCGGGCTCGTCCGATGAGCACCGTGCCCTCAACTATTGCTCGGTCCGATACGCGCAGATCTACACCAATACCGCCCATGCCTTCGCCTCAGGGCGTTCCCTCACAGCCATTGAGACGCGGCCGTCGCGACTCAATGGCAGCAGGAGCATTCAAGACGTGGTGTTCTCCTATACCGACCGGTCAACCGACGTGACAGAGAAGTACTTCGTCCGTGTCGACGTTACGGAGGAATTTCCTTTCCTCGTCACGAAGCTGTCTCCGTACTACGACCGATAGCGAAAGGACGTCGGTTGCCATGCCAGCCCCGACGGCCACTGCACAGGCCTCTCTCTACCAGACGAACGGCGCATACCGATCTGCTCCCAACCTGCCACGTGATGGCCCTGATGTCACACTGGCCGACAGCTGCTACAACGACTGCATAGGTGACTGTCCCTACGAGTTCACGAGCTACGAATGCAAACAATTCTGCGAGCTGAAATGCGCTGACGGACCTCCTCCCTGTAACGGAGAATTGTGCATCTGGAACTTCGGGCAGCGCCGCTGCTGCCCCTACGGCACCACCTGCTGCTACGGCTACGAGTATCCATCAGCGCGCTCGGTCATCGGCTGCTGTCCGCCCGGGAGGGAGTGCTGCGGGGAGGGTAAATGTTGCGAGCCCGGCCATAAGTGTTGCGCTCCGAGCGGGTTCGGTCCGAACAAGTGTTGTCCGCCCGGCCAGGAGTGCTGCGATGGCGTGTGTTACACGCCAGGCGCAGGAATCTCGTGCACAGGCGGGGTCGTCTGTACTCCCGAGCGTGTCTGCGGCGAACGGTGTTGCTCCCCCGAGGAGAAATGCCTGGGCGGCAAGTGCTGCAGGCCAGGCGTCCCATGCGGTGGCGGACAATGCTGCGAGGGAGAGCAGTGCACGCCGAACGGAAGCTGCTGCCCCGCAGATCGGTACACACCAACGACAGGCTGCTGCCCTCAGGGTCAGGTTGCCTGCAGAGTAAAGGTGTGGCCTCCCCCTGGCATCGAAGGCGACCCCGAACCCTACATCGTGGAGCAATGCTGCCCGCCCGGTCATATCTGCCTGGAAGAGGCCTGCTGCCAACTCGGCGACTGCTGCAGGCAGAACACAGACTGCCCCCCGGGCAAGCACTGCGACAAGGGAAAATGCTGCCCCCAGGGGCAAAAGGCGAAATTCGACGACACTTCAGGAGCCATGCGCTGCGCCTAGACCCTCAACAGCCCACCGTCACGAGAGAAAGGAAGAAAAATGGCCACCCTCACACTCAACAAGATAAGGTGCCATCGCACCACCTCGGGACCCGGCGACGACGACGTCTACATAAAGGTGGACGGTATCAGGGTTTGGGGCGAAGCAGAGATGGGAGATGACGACTCGGAGGACATCGACGTGTCGCAGTCCTTCGGAACGAAAGTAAAGGTCTCCGTCTGGGATGCCGACGATGCGCCGAGTCCCGACGATTTCCTGGGGGCCTTCTGGGCCCATAAGAGCCAGGCAGGAACCGGGGAGCAGGCAGAAGTCCTGACCGGAGACGGATCGTACTACGACGTCTTCTATGAGGTCAGTTCGTGATCCATTGGGCGCGTGCCGCGCAGGGAGCACCCGACTGAGAAACGTCTCTTAATCCGAGATCAGCCCGCACGTTGCAGTGGCCCATCAGCCAGGAGACTCCCTGCGTGGCGGGAGTACGCCTGTCAGATTCCTTCCTGACGCGCAGGCAGGCGACGCCACAGAGTACTAAGTTATCCCCCTCTCGGCGACCACGCCGGTATCCGTTCACGATGGGTGGCCGGCACGAGGAGGTCGCTTGCCATGCTAGTGCCGACCGCCACGGCAGAGGCTTCTTTGTACTGTTCCAGCAACGTGTACCGGTCAGCACCCCGCAGGGTGCGTTCCGGCCGAAACATCACGCCGGCGGACAGTTGTTACAGCGACTGCATGCGGAACTGCCGTCTAGAGGGGTGGGATCGTTACGAATGCGCATCGATGTGCCGACAGCACTGCACCGGCCCTCCTCCCTGCTTGGGAGAACTTTGCCTTCACGGCCCTCAACGCCGCTGCTGCCCCTACGGGACCACCTGTTGCCAAGGCTACGAATATCCCTCCCTGCGCTCGGTCATCAACTGTTGTCAGCCTGGCGACACATGCTGTGAGGGCACGTGCTGCTCACCTGAACGTGCGTGCTGCCACGGCAAGTGCTGTCCGCCCGGCCAGGAGTGCTGCGGCGACGTGTGTTACACGCCAGGCGCAGGAATCTCGTGCACAGGCGGAGTGGTCTGTACTCCCGAGCGTGTCTGCGGCGAACGGTGTTGCTCCCCCGAGGAGAAATGCCTGGGCGGCAAGTGCTGCAGGCCAGGCGTCCCATGCGGTGGCGGACAATGCTGCGAGGGAGAGCAGTGCACGCCGAACGGAAGCTGCTGCCCCGCAGATCGGTACACACCAACGACAGGCTGCTGCCCTCAGGGTCAGGTTGCCTGCAGAGTAAAGGTGTGGCCTCCCCCTGGCATCGAAGGCGACCCCGAACCCTACATCGTGGAGCAATGCTGCCCGCCCGGCCATATCTGCCTGGAAGAGGCCTGCTGCCAACTCGGCGACTGCTGCAGGCAGAACACAGACTGCCCCCCCGGGCAAGCACTGCGACAAGGGAAAATGCTGCCCCCAGGGGCAAAAGGCGAAATTCGACGACACTTCAGGAGCCATGCGCTGCACCTAGACCCTCAGACAGCTCTTTGTGCAGGTAGGAACGGTTTACGTGACGGGGACGATCGGCCGAAGCAGGAGTGCGTACGAGGAGGTGGAGGATGTGGCTGATGACAGAGCTAGTCGACACGGAGCAAGTCATAAGCCGGTGCGGGTCCGACTGCCCGCATTCGTCGACGACGAGATCGGTCTGGGGGACGTAGTCAAAAAGGTCACCTATAGCGCGAGACTACGACCATGCAGCGGCTGTGAGCGACGCGCTGAAACACTCAACCGCTTGGTCACGTTCTCCGGCCGGAAGCAGACCCGTTGATGTCGGAACCACCATGCTCTCCCTCGCAGCACTGTCCGCCACCGCATGGGACGCCTGGCCTGCAGCACTTGCCGCCCAGGGCCATTCGGCCGCAGGCTCTGAACGCACCGTCGGACGTGCACGACCGCGCGACACCGCTGCACAGACCCCGTGCGGGCGTGGCTGACACTCCGCCGCACGTGCCGGTATTTCCCGCCGATTCGCCTTCCGCCGAGCAGTCACGCGGAGCCCGCTCCAACGTCTCAGTGCGGGAGGGTTCTCGAAGCGCAGACGGGAATGCATCCCGCGAGACGACGCTGCCCCGTCCAACAGCCACCTGCCACTGCTCCGTCCGGCAGGACGGGGCAGACCTCGCCTGATGCAGCACTAAGGGCTGTCCCGTAACTACCGTTCGTCGTCTGTGCCAGCGGACTCTTGGATGCGTCGCCTGGCGGTTCGAGCGGCGGCACGCGGCAGGCTGCTCAGCCTTGCGGCTCCTGCGGCTTGACGTCGAGCTCGCGCAGACTTTGGTCCTTGAGCTCGGTGCGGGCCTCCGTGCGGTGGCCACGGGCGATGTAGTCCCGCACGATCGCCTCGATCGCGTCCTGGGGCGAGCCGATCCCCGCCAGGACCATCACTTCCACTACGAGTTCGGCGTCGAGACTGATATTGACCTTGGCCACCGTGCCCCCTCATCGCGTCGCAGCCGCACTTTAGCTGCTCATCGTTCCGTAGCATGCGCTCAAGATTCGATCTCAGCGAGGCCCCGAGTGGGATGATCTTGCCGTGGCTGGTGTGATCACGGCGTCGGGGCCGTCCTGGATAGCCCCGTTCACTGGGCTGAGCCCGCGTCAGTTCGGCAGGCTGATCACCACGCTGCGGCGTGAGGGCGCGGACCCGGTCCGCAAGGGCCGGCCATGGAGCCTGCCGCTGGAGGACAGGGTTCTACTGGTCGCCGCGTACTGGCGCACGAACCTGACCTTGCGGCAGCTCGCCCCGCTGTTCGGCATCTCGAAGTCGGCCGCCGACCGCGTCGTCGACCACCTTGGGCCGTTGCTGGCGCTACAGCCCCGCAAACGGTTCCGCAGGGGACAGCGTGCTGATCGTGGACGGAACCCTCGTGCCTACGCGTGACCACACCGTCGCCGAGCAGTCGAAGAACTACCGGTATTCGACCAATCATCAGGTCGTCATCGACGCCGATACCCGGCTCGTCGTCGCTGTCGGCCGGCCCGTGCCCGGCAACCGCAACGACTGCAAGGCGTGGGAACTGTCCGGTGCGAAAGACGCCATCGGCAGGACGACAGTGATCGCGGACGGCGGCTACCGGGGCACAGGCCTGGTCATCCCGCACCGCCGCGAGCCCGGCCAGGCCGAACTCCCGGCCTGGAAGGAGGAGCACATCGCTTCCCACCGCAAGGTCCGCGCCCGTGTCGAGCACACATTCGCCCGAATGAAGACCTGGAAAATCCTGCGTGACTGCCGCCTCAAAGGCGACGGCGTCCATCACGCGATGCTCGGCATAGCTCGCCTGCACAACCTCACCGTGACCGGATGACCAAGACATGACGCTGGTCAACCGGCATGCCATAGATCATTTACGGGACAGCCCTAAGAAGGTGTAGCGGGTGTGGCTGAAAGTCTGGCCGTCGTGCCCGAAGCCGTACGCCGTGCCGGGTACCACCGCGAACAGCAGGTCGTTGCCCTTACGGATACTGTCGCCGAAGCCGTGGAAGATCCCCTCCGGGGAGGTGATGTGATCCCTGTACTGCGCCTCGAACGCGGCAATGACCTCGTCCTGCCGCGCGGGATCCGTCACCTGCTCGGCTGTGCCCTCGATCACGATGTCGAGGCCCTCGGAGAGTGAGTTGTGACCTGTGGTGAGTGCGCAGTGGGAATTACCGGCCAGGTTCTTCGCCTTCTGCTCTCCCGACCCGGTGCTGAAGTACAGCGCCCCTTCGTGCCAGGCGGCAATCAGCGGCGTGACGTGCAGTCGGCCATCCGGTCGCACCGTGGTGATCCAGAAGACCTCGGCGGTCCGCAGCCGGTGCTCGGCCTCGGCCCAGTCGGTGGCGGTGACGTCCTTCGCGCCCGGGCGCGGGTTGAGCGCGGAGCTGTAGCGAGCGTCGAGCTCGGTCCTGGGCTGTTTCGCGGTCATGCCGGACTCCTTTCGCCCTCCTCGTATCGGAACAACACAAGCAGGACACTCTGCTCGCGGAGTACGCAACCGCCATTCACCCGGTCGAGATCACCGTGCGCTGCTTGCATCTCCGGCCGGACGGCTCCCTGGGTGTCGGGGGCCGGAGTCGTTGATGCCGGAGACCGGTTCCCCGACAACGTTCCCGCATCCTGACCGAAAGCGGTGGGCGCGACCAGGATGCCCAGGACGAGAACGAATCACCACGCCGGTTTCCCCCTCCTCCGTTGACGTAGGGCGGCCCTGACCGCGCGTTGCCCGGCACGTCCGGCACGAGCGCGGTGGGCCCCCTCGCCGACAGCCGCCGCGCCAGCGGTACGAAGTTCGTCAGGGTGCAGTTCGCCCGGTCGGCAGCCCCGTCACCATGAGGGACGTCAAGTGGTCCATCCTGCTCCAGGCCACCAGCGGTCCTTCTGCGGGACGCCGGAAGGCACCACAGGTTGCGTGGATTCGGCAGGGCCACGGCGAGTGTTGCCAGCCCGGCGGTGTGATGATGTCGTGACGTCGCCTCAGGGCCGCCCTGGTCGCACGGGTGGGATACTGTGATATGAGCAACCAGGGAGGCGAAACGCCCTTTTGGTCCATTGCCGGCCGCATAGCCACCGTGGGTGGCATTTTGGCGTTGATCGGGGTGCCGTCACTCTTCGCACTGTTCGGCTGGTTCCACAACAGCAGTGACACTCCGGCCGCCGGAAGGACTCCGACGGCTGGTGCCGCAGTGGAGTCCGGGCCGCAGACGCCCACGCCCTTCATGTCGAGCACCGCTCCTCACGTGTCCCCGCCGGGAAGCCTCGCGATCAATCTGAGGGTGGAATCGGCCTATTGGGCGGGAAAGGGGAAGGTGTTCTCGTGCGAAGAGGTATCGGTCTTCTGTGTCGCTGTTGAGAACGCGGTCTACACTCCGGACGGAACGGAGCAGACGGGAGGCTGCCATCTGGCTTGGCAGCTCTACTCGGGACCTGAGCTGTTCGAGCAGGGCGTCATTCAATACTGTGGCGTAGACACCATATTCCTGGGCCGGAAACCAATGCTTCCCGGACCGTACCAATTGCGGGTTCAAGTTGATCTGGACGATGGCAGGAGCGCGTCAACGAAGTACGACTTCACCGCAACTCCACGGTCCCCGGAGTGACGCCTCTGCTCGGGGGCCTCTTCGATGAACACCCTCTTCCCGGCCAGGGCCGGCCCGTTGCCGTCACGCAGCAGCTTGCCGACGTCCGCCCAGGGCGGCACTCGCCCCATCGTTGCTCATCGCCATGACCTTGACGCGTCTCTCCCCCAGGAGAACGCGGGACTGCTAGCCTGCTCAGCGCTCAGTCACGGATCGCGCACCACCTACCGCGCAAGGAGTTCGGTGTCGTGAAGGTGAAGAGGTTGTCATTCAAGTTCGTCGCCGTCATCGCCGGAATGGTGTGTGCGTCGACCACGGCCCTGTCCGGTACCGCCTCGGCCGCCACGCAGTTCCCGTCCGGGAACGGGGACGGAATCAGGGTCGACTGGAGCGGCCAATGGGTGAACGTCCACCGCCTCGAAGACATCACCCTGCAACTGTGCGACGCGACGCCGGCCGACAAGAACCAGGCGACAGCGGTGCTTCAGGGTTATGTCAACGGAAAGATCCGGGTCGCGCCCTCGGTCTTCCGCGTACCGATCGGCGACAAGGCCTGTTACGAGTGGCGGAACGTGTTCCTCACCTACTTCCAGGACGGCGAGACGCTGGCATATGCCCGCGTCCAGATCTACGGGTCGCAGGCTCCGACGCAGAGCTGGTTCACCAGGTGGGTCATCAACCCGTTCTGGGGCGCGTGATCACCGCTCGCACGGCTCACCCATCGGAGGCACACATGCGCAGACGCACACTGGCGCTGATGATGAGCGGCGTCCTCGGCGCCGTCCTCATGACCGCGACCACGACCCAGGCGGCGACCCGCGTCGCGGAGTCTCCACAAGCCCCGTCCTGCCAGATCACCGCGTGGGGCCACGTGGTCCCCGTGGTCTGCCGTGACAACGCATACGTCAACGCGGACTGGACGGGTGACGGCATCAGGGACGAAGTCTTCTTCATCAGCCCGCCGAACAACTACGTCTACCGCATCTCGGCCGGCAGCAACGGTCCCGTTCGGGTGAGCGACGGGAAGGCCTGGGCCATGGTCGGTACGGAGAAGCGGCCCACCGGATATCACCGGGTCTACGCCGCCACCGCAGGGGGCACGGTGATCTACGCCCAGCAAGAGGACTCCGTCTGGACACCCTGGTTCGTGTACGAGCCCTGACCCGGCCGTTGCGGCGCGGGAGCACGGTGGCCGAGCCTGATCTCCGCTGCTGACTCTGCAGGGCACCCCGGCGACGCCGGCCGGTGTCGACCTCGGCCTCGCCGACCCACCTCCGTATCCTCTCAGCGGATGCTCACCTTCGCGGAGGTGTCATCTCACCGCGCCGTTGGTCAGTGGGACGGGCGTTCCAGCGAAGCAGCAGGGCAGCGGTCATCAGGCACAACACGGTGAATGTCGCGGGCACCAGGTCGTCCGTCATGTTTCCGCGCCACAGCCGCGCGTTGGTGAGCCGGGCGGTCGGCAGGTCCACAAGGAACAGTGCCAGGCCGGTCGGCCAGTAGCGCCGGCGGGACTTCTCCCTGATACCCGAGACGATCAGGACCACGGGGACGACGCCCATCAGCAGTGTCACCGAAGCGCGGTTCGGGCGGGGGTCGAAACTCTCGCTCCCTGGAATGAACAGCGCAACGGCGGTCAGGACGAGGCCCAGCACGATCCTGCCGGTTCCCGGCCGCTTTTCCCGTGCAGGGCCGGGGGCCGGTGCAGACGTCTGCACTCTTGCCGGTGTCGCTGGTACTGGTTTCGCCAGGGATATCGCCGGTGCCGGTGCTGGGTTCGGTGCCACCGCCGTGATGATGAGGCGGGCCGGGGCGTTGACCGCGGTCATGGTCCCGCCCAGGCCGTAGACGAACAGCGCTATGCCGTTCTCGGCGGCGTACTCGATCGCGGTGGCGGCGTAGCTGCTGCCGGTGAAGAACAACAGGTCCTTGTCCAATGCCTGGCCACGGGCCCCGAACAGGCGCTGAAGTTCGGGCCTGCCCACCGCAGACGCCTGGTACTTGACCTGTCCCAGCGCTCGCCGCGACCGTACGTCGACCCCGCCGTCGCTACCGCCTGGCTGGGCGCGGGCGTCCTCATACCCCCAGTAGCGCATCCAGGTCGCCGCATTGTGCTCGGCCTCCTGCCAGGACTGGATCTGGCGTCTGGCCGGAGGTTCCGGCTCCCTGACCATCTGGGTGGTTTCACGTGTCACGCCAGGAAGTATCGCCGATGCCACTCAGAGCTCACCGGCCGCCCGGACCTTCGGTCTCTGGCTGCGCGGACCCCTGCGGGCACATGCAGGAAACAAGGAACACCTCGGGCGCAGTGACCGCCTCGGCGGGCAGGGGCGCATAGGCCGGTTTCCGCGCCCGTCCGAACGAATACCAGACCTGCCCCTGAGCAGCCCGGACAGGACCGAGGTGTCCGGGACACCGACAAACCCTTGTGACGACGGTCCGACGACATGAGACTCCCCGCGGAAACGTCAGCCAGCGGAATCAGCAGGGGGAGACGCCATGAAGCCACTCAAGGCAGCAACGAACGTCGCTGCAGGAGCTGCGGCCTGCGCGCTCGTGTTCTTCGGATCGCAACCGGCCCACGCGGTCACCTACAGCGTGGCCGCGTACAGCGCGAACGGCGCTAGCCACGGCGAGGGCGTGTATCGCTACTCCCAGCCCGGTGGAGCGTGCGACTACGCCAGTTACCAGGCCAGCTTCAACGGGTCGATCGCGGACGTGAGGCGGTTCGACACGTATGGGGCGGCGCTCAAGGTGACGTACCAGCGATGCATCGCGAGGGCCTCAGGGAGCATGGGGTGGGAGTACCACGAAGAGATCATCGGCTACAACGGCCCGAGCGGGACATGGCCGGACCGGACCACGGTCAGCGAGACGTGGGGGGATGTCAAGGACGTGCACTTCTTCACCTGCAACTGGAACCCCTCCACCGGTGGCGTCGGCACCTGTGCCCGGATGACGAAACAATAAGCTCTTCCATGTGACCCCGGGCCAGGTGACGGGGAGTCCTACAGGTCTCCCGACCTGCCCGCACCCCGTCCTGGGCCCATCGAGTGGGCCCACTCGATGGGCCCAGGGTCGGACGACAAGACGTGAGAGGGAGAGATCGGGGCCGCTCCGTACGAGTGCCCGTCTCGTGCCGTAACACGGTGCATGCGGGCCGGTCATGCTCCGCTCGTCGGGACGGGCTCCTTTCGCATCTGACGCTGCCCGCCGCAACTCCCACCACGTCCTCGGACACACTGACCCGCGCCGTGCCCGGGGGTAACCAGGTCGCCCGCTACGCCCAGCCCGCACCGATCACGCGCTCGGCCGCACCCGCCGAGCCTGGCACCGCGCACAGCGCGCGTTGCCCGATGCCGACCCTCCCGTGACCGCCCGCGACACGAACCGGCCGGGCGCCTCGGAGGGGAACGGACACTCAGGACCGCCGCCTCATCCTGCGAACTCACGATTCCGGTCCGGCATCGGCTCCTGCCCGGAGACGCGAGAAGCCTTCATGTCCGGCGGCGCCGGGGAATCTCTACGGAGATTCATGTCGTTCCCCTTCGCAAGGCCCCTGGTGGGGCCTTGCGTATGTCCCTCCGTCATGCGCAAGATCCGTTCATGCTCAGGGGATTGATCAAGGGAGACAACGCCTTCGTCCCGACTGCGGCACTGCGCGTCGCCGTCCGGAACGGCGTCGACGTCGCGGCGCTGCTCGTGACGGAACAGGGCAGGGTCCGGGGGGACTCCGACATCGTGTTCGACGGCGCTCCGGCGCACCCGTCGGGCGCGGTACGGCTGTTCGCCGGCGAGGACGGCACGGTGTGGCTGGAGACAGGCCTCACCTCGGTCGAGGAGGAGATCACCCGCGTCCTCGTCGTCGCGTCGACGGAGGAGGGCGCGCTGCGGGACGTGCGCGGGCTGTCCGTGGAGGTCCTCGGGCCGGACGGCGCGACGGTCGTGGGGTACGAGGTGACCGACGCGGGCGGCGAGACGGCGATGGTCCTCGCGGAGCTGTACCGCCGGTCCGGCGGCTGGAAGTTCCGTGCGGTCGGCCAGGGGTACGTGGACGGGCTGACGGGCCTTGCGGTGGACCACGGGGTGGACGTGGCCGAGGATCCGCAGGAGGTCCCGGAACGGATCCCGGCGCCCGCCCCTCCCGCCCCGGCCGCCCCGGCCCAGGCGCCGCCCGCCGCCCCGGCCGAGCCCCCGGCTCAGGGCGTGCGCCTCACCCGGGATCAGATCCTGGACATGACCCCGGAGCAGATCCGGGCCCTGGCTCTGGCCCAGAAGCAGGCCAGGGCCGAGGCACCGGACCAGGCGCCCCCGACGGCGTCCTCCCCGCCCGTGCCGAAACCCGACCCGTCGGCCTGGACGTGCGGGCCCGTCTTCAGGCCGCGCACCGTCACCGGCCGGGACAACGACGTGCTCACCGTGAAGGATCTCCCGCACGGCCCCGTCATGGTCGAACTGACCCTGAAGGGCGACGGCTACACGGGTCTTTGGCCCCTCGACGACGCCAACGCGAAGGGGCGCTATCTCGTCAGCACCACGGAGAAGGACTTCCGGGGACGGGTGATCACCTCCGTCCCCGAGCACGGGCGGCTGCGCCTGCGGCTGGAGGCGAGCGGCTCCTGGCAGGTTCGGATTCTGCCGCTGGCGCAGGCCCGACGCCTGTCGAAGGACCGCCTGGAGAGCTGGGGCCCCGACGTCCTGCTGCACACCGGAGGTACGGCCGACGTCACCTTCCACTACAAGGGCGACAGCAATTTCATCGGCCACCTCTACAGACTGGCGGGGCACACGGACCCCACCGCGCTTCCGAAGCCCGGAGGGTCCGTCGTCAGCGAGATCGGCGCGCGCAGGGAGACCTTGCCACTGCCCGAGGGTCCGCTCCTCGTCTATCTGTCCGCGGCGGACGGCCCCTGGGACGCGCGGCTGAAGGACGTGCAGCCCCACAGCGGCGGTCAGGACGCCGACGGCCCGGCGAAGCTGCCCGATCCCCGCGGGGCACTGCGCTGGCTACGCCGAGCGAGGCGCTGAGCGGCGCTGATCGGACAGGCCCCACGGGGGCAGCGCCCGGACGCTGCCCCCTTCCGCCTCCGCGCGGGTTGAGGCCAGATCGGCCAGAGCGAAGGCCGATCCCGTCAGCCGGCGTCCCGATGGCACGAAGGAAGCCACTCGGCGTACCGACAATCACGCCCACCGAAGCTCGCAGCGACTGCAACGCTGGCCTGTGACAGGGACGATGGGCCCCTTGCCACTGGTGAGCAGGCCTTTCAGCGCACGCTCTGACACGGAATCCTCACACCCCCACTCCGCCCCACGCCCTCAGCTCGATGCTCGATGCTCGATGCTCGATGCTCGATGCTCGTCGCGAGGATGGTGTGGTGATCCGCTACGGCACCGAGATACAAGCCCTGTATCACCGCTCTTGCCTCCCCGCGCGCCGGTACCTGAAGCTCGGCGCAGCGGTACTTCGCATGCAGCACGAAGGGGTACGAGCCGTTCGTTCGGCACCTGGCCGTTGATGCGAGGGCTGTTACCGACGCCGAACTCACCATCCTCTTCGAAGGCAGCTGGCGCGGGCGGCGGACCGCGGCCCGGCTCGCCGCCGCATGCCGCCCGGTCCTCGACCGGGCTCATCGGACTCGGGTTCAGCCCGGTTCGCAGCGATCGAGTGCAGCACGAACCCGGTTGAGTCCCTCCACTCTCCAGTGGTCGCGGTCGGGCATGTGGTCGTTCCGGCGCCAGCGCCAGGCCGAGAACATCGCCCAGCTCAGGGCGCGGCACCGGTGAATCAGGTCGAGGTCGGCACCCGCATAGTGCTCTTCCACGTCGTCGGGGGCATGGGCGAGGTCGAATTCGATCGGCCCACGGCAGCACGTTGCGAGGTCTACGAAAAGCGGTCCTTTCTTCGTGTTCAGCAGGTTGCCCGGATGCGGCTCGCCGTGCAGCAGCTGATCGCCGGCCTTCCCGCTGCTGACTGCGGCGCTGAGGCCACTGAGCACGTTGATGAGGAATTCCCGGTCGGAATCGGACAGCGCAGGGGACTGCTCGCGGCCGGCCACCTCGCTCAACGCCCCAGCGACTCGATCGGTGAAATGCGGTGCGCCCAGATCGATCTGGCGCAGAGCGGCGTGGTGCCGCCTGAGTGCGTCTGCGTAGTCGGCCGGCGCGATCTGTGATCCCACAGGCTCGTAGTAGGTCCAGAGCGAGACGGCGAAGGCATCGCGCACATGGACTCGGGGCTCGACTCGAGGCTCAAGCTCGGCCACCGGAGCGTCGACGTCGGCGAGACGGCGAGCAACCTCTACTTCGAACTCAGAAGCGGCCAGATGTTCCGAAGGTGCGACCCGAGCCAGAACACCGCACGGGACCAGGCGCAGCACGACGCGGTCCGAGTCGTGAATGACGATCACGTCGTCGACATGAAAGCCCAGCTCCAAAGCGGTTGCCCGACCTGCCTCAACCGCGCGACGAAGTCCCAGCGGCTCCATGCCGTCCTCCCTCGTTGCCGGCCCGTGAAGGGACCGGGGTCGAGCGTAGTTGAGCGCATCGTCGGTCATGACCGGGTTTCGTCGGTCTGCTCGGTCACCGACGCCCACTTGCTGACGGAACCCGGCCACGGCAATGGGGCGCGTCCCCGGACGACGAGCCCGATCGAGTCGCCCCTTTCCTCGGTTCGGTCAGAGCGGTGGCGCGATCACCGGCGCTCACCTGGCGCCCCTGACCCGACGAGGAGGCCGCTGCTACCCGATCACACGTCGCGCGGTCAGTGGCAGTGACCGGACTCGGTCGAGGAGCCCGTGCCGGTGCCGGTGCCGGTGGTGCCCAGGTCATCGGAGTGGTCGGTGTCGACGCGCGGCCACTGTGCTGTGGGACGTCCACCCGGCCACTCCCGCAACGGCGGCCAGTCGGGAGCCCCGCCCAGAGTGCGCGTGGCCTGCCCGAGGCGCGGCCAGCCTGCCGGTGAGTCCTCCCAGTCCTCCTGACGCCCGAAGACCGTAAGGTCCATGAGCGCGTAGCTGTAGTCCACGACCTCGGCCCCGCGGCGCTTGGTCCAGTACGTCTCGAAGACACGGTCGCCGTCGCGCAGGTAGCACACCAGGTGGAACAGGCCGAGCTCCCGGCCGACCAGGAGCGACTCGAGTGACGGCTGGGCGGAGTACCACGGCATTTCCCAGCCCATGAAGGTGCGGTAGCGAAGGCTCTCCTCGTACGACGTCTGCGCGTCCCCGAAGCCGTAGGCCGTGTTCCGCCCCTGACAGAACACGGCGAAGGTGATGTCGCGCGAGTGCAGTTAGGCCAGCTCGCCCACGTGGCTCATCACCCAGGTGCAGCCTTCGCACTGCTCAGCGGCCGGCCGGCCGGGCCACCACATGAAGTAGTAGGCGATCATCTGACGTCGCCCTTCGAACGCGTCCAGGAGCGTCACGGGGCCCTCCGGCCCCAGCAACGGGCTGTCCGCGGCCACCTCGACCATCGGGAGCCTGCGGCGCGCCGCGGCGATCGCGTCGCCTTCGCGGGTGTGGGCCTTCTCCCTCGCCCGCAGGCCGTCCAACTGCTGCTCGAAGGTTGCGCGGTCGACGACCGGCGGTTGCGTCTTGCTCGGGTTCTCGGACATCAGCATCTCCTGGGATCGCGTCGTTACGACTGCCGGTCACTCCCCCACGTCGTGGTGTCCGGTCGGGAACGCCGACATGCACGTCCGACCTGGCTCCATCGTCTCCGAACATGCCGACGACCGGCGCGTTGCCCAGTGCTGTGCCGAGCCTGGTGGCGAGGGGACTGGGCGCCGTCACGGGGGCGAGGCCCGCTGCACGGGAGGAGAGCCCCCTGGCGCGTCGGCCATCCGCCTCGAGGAGATGACCGCCTACGCTCCCGCGGCACCCGCGTCGTCCCCGGTGACGTCCTCGGCTCCGGCACCTGCGGCAACGGCGGCTGCCTCGCGGAGCGGCGAGCGTACCCCACCGCCACTGAAGACCGGCGACTCCGTGACCCTCACCGTCGAGGGACTCGGCACGCTCACCAACACCGTCGTCACCGGCGCCGCACGCGGACAGGGCGCCGCCGAGGCCGAGGCCCATACCCGGGAGGGCGCCCGCGTCATCGCCACCGACGCCACCGAAGCGCCAGGCTGCCGGCGCCTGGACGTCACCCGCGAGCAGGAACGGGCCGAACTCGCCGCCGAGCTCCGCTCTCGCCGCCGCCCGCGACGAGCAGTTCCTGCACACCCGGGGCGCCGACCACTTCCCGCCCCGCGACGCACCCCTCCCCTCGGCCGCCTCGACAGCGTCAGCGACGCCGCTGCTCGGGTACACGGCCCTCTCCCCGCTCCGCGACGGCGGGACCTACATCGGCGTATGGCCCGGACCGGAACCGTGAATCGAGCCCCCGCCGACGACGTCCTCGACGAGCTCGTCACCGGCTATGACAGCGTGCGCTCGATTCTGGCTTCGACGAGTAGGGCGGGTCCACAACCGCTCGCGTGAACCCATCACAGCCGGGTAGTCCAGGGGGATGCCGGCCTCCCGGATCGGCCGCAGGTGATGACCACCGCCCGGCAGCGGAACCGGGACGGGTGGACGAAATCATCAGGAGACCAGCCAACGACGCCTGACCGTAGCTGCGCGCGGCCACCCGCTCCCCTGGGTCGTCCTGCTGTAACGCCAGGAGACGGGAGTCGGCACCGGTCCGCCTCGGGCCTGCCGGGCAGCGTCCGGGAGAGAGGGGCAACCAGGGCGTCAGGCACGGCTGGGACGGCCGGGCCCGCTCCTTGGTGGTTCGGCTGTTGGTTCAGCGCTCCCCTGCCTCAGTGCCTCAAGCCGGGTCTTCGGTGGAGTGCGAGTCGGTGAGGGTGAGCGCGCCGCCCGCCGCGATCAGACCGACGACCACGGCGAGCACGCTGTAGGTGATGCGCTCGCCGTGGAAGAAGGACTGCACGAGGCCGCTGCTCCAGACGCCCGCGGGCAGCCGGGTGGTGACCAGTGCGGCGATCAGGGTGCCGACGACTGCGGTGCCGACGCTGGTGCCGACCTCCTGGGCGGTGTCGTTGAGCGCAGTGCCGATCGAGGTGCGGTTGGCCGGCATGGCCTCCACCAGGGCGACGGCGCAGATGGTCATGACCGTGCGCAGCCCGATGGTCATCACGACCATGCAGACCGCGATGGCGGCGTATCCGTGGCCGACGCCCCAGGCGAGGCCGGCCAGCGCCACGGACAGGCAGACCGCGCCGACGAGGCAGGCGACGCGGTGTCCGAACCTCTTGGCGAGCCACTCCGAGAGCGGGGTCGCCGCGATCATGGTGACGATGAGCGGCAGGTTCGCCAGGCCGGCCCGCACGGGACTCCATCCGTAGGCGTACTGGAAGTGGAGGATCAGCCCGAACATCACACCGGCCATCGCGACGGACGTACCGATCTGCGCGAGGGCCGCGCCGCGCACGGTGCCGTTCGAGAAGATCGTGAGGTCCAGCATGGGGGCCTTGCCACGGCGCTCATGCCGTACGAACGTGAAGCCCGCGGCCACGGCGCCCAGGGACGAGGCGAGCGTGGCCCCGGAGAACCAGCCGTGTTCGACGCCGCTGGTCAGCGCGTAGCAGGCCAGGCCGATGGTGAGCACGCTCAGGACGGCGCCGGGCAGGTCGAGCTTGTCGCCGGTGAGGTCCTGGGGCCGGTCGGGCGCGACGCCGAGCCGAACACCGATGGCCGCGATCAGGGCGATCGGCGCGTTGACCAGCAGGAGCCACTGCCAGCTCACGTGGGCGAGCGCGGTGCCGCCGAGCAGCGGGCCGAGGAGGAACCCGGACATGCCGACGACGATCATGAGGGTCATCGCGCGCATCCGCAGCGCCTGGTCGTCGAACAGGCGGAAGACGAGCGAGTTGGTGATGGGGGCCATGGCCGCGGCCGCGATGCCGAGGCCGGCCCGCAAGGCGATGAGCTGCGTGGTGGAGCCGACGGCTATGACGGTCAGGCTCAACAGGCCGAAAGCGGCGAGGCCGACGAGCAGGACGCGTCGGCGCCCGAGGCGGTCGGCCAGGGAGCCCGCCGTGAGCAGCAGGCCGCCGAACGTCAGCGAGTAGGCGCCGGTGACCCATTGCAGGGCGGTCGTGCCGCCGCCGAGGTCGCGGCCGATGGTGGGGAGCGCGATCGAGAGCAGCGTGTTGTCGACCATCTCGACGAAGAAGGCCAGGCAGAGCGCGGCCAGCGGGATCCACGCCGCCCGCAGGGATCCGTAGGTCCGGGTCGAAACGGGCCCGGTGCCGGTAGTGGTGGCGGTCATGACCGGCCTCCTTTCTGAACGCCGAACGATGGCAAGCACGGAACGACGTTCGTTTATAGAACAATGTTCGATACTGGAACGTTGTTCTACCATAGAACCTCGTTCGATAGGAAGGCAACTGTGCTTGGATGGACGCCATGACACCGCCACCGCCCCGCGTACGCTCCGCCGCCGCCGAGAGGTCTCCCCGGGGGCGTCGACGCGCTTCGCACTCGATGGAGGCCGTCCTCGACGCAGCCGTGGCCGTGCTCGACGAGGCCGGTGGCTCCGCCCTGACGTTCCGCGCCCTCGCCGCCCGGCTCGGCACGGGCGTCGGGACGATCTACTGGTACGTCCAGAACAAGGACGAGCTCCTCGACCGGGCCACCGACCACGCGATCGGCGGGGTGCTGACCGCCGTGGAGGAGCGCCCGGACAGCGACGACCCCATCGCCGACCTCCGCGCGATGGCCGTCACGCTGTTCGACGCGATCGTGGACCGGCCATGGCTGTCGGCGTACTTCATGCGCAACACCGACGTCCAGGGCAACTCGCTGCGGCTGTACGAGCGACTCGGCCGGCAGACCCTGCGCCTCGACCTCACTCCGCGCCAGCGGTTCCACGCCGTCTCGGCGATCACGGGCGTCGTGGTCGGCACGGCCGCGGACCTGGGTGCGGAGATCCCCCAGGAGCTGCTCGACGGTGAGGTGGACCGCGAGGAGTACCTCGGCCGCTTCGCCGAGACCTGGCGGTCACTCGACGCCGAGGAGTTCCCGTTCGTACGGCAGATCGCCGACGAGTTCGCCGGACACGACGACCGGGAGCAGTTCCTAGCCGCCCTGGACCTGACACTGGCGGGCCTGCGCCTCCAAGCCGGAACCTGACCAATGCCCCTGAGCTCCTCCAGGGTCCAAGGCGGCCTCGGAGGAGCACTCGAGTGTTCCATGCGGCGGGGAGCTAGATCTGGGGAACGACACCGTCGCCCATGCCGCCCTCCGAGGCGGGAACGGAGGGACCGCCTGCTCGACCGCCGCCGGCCGCGCCGGACGTCGGCGGCCCGGCGTCCGTCCGTATCGAGGGCATCGGGGCCCGTGCCATCCCGGCGGCCCCTGAGGACGCCCGGTTCCTCGCACGGCGGACGCGCGGCACCAGGCCCCGGAGACGACGTCCGCGGCCGGGCGGAGTTCGCCGAGTGGGAGCACCCTCGCCCGGCCTCCGCGCCGGGCACCGTCTGCATGCTGCCGGAACGAGTCGGCGTGGTCGTCACCCGGACAACCGGGGCGGTGTTGTCGAGGGCCTCGGTCCGGCGGCTGCTGACCGGCCGGCCCGGACGGAGCCCGCAAGGCCCGAGCGGCGGGCGGTCGAGCGGGACCGATCAGAGGTCGCCCGCCGGATCGCGCACGAGTGGCCGCGCAGCAGAGGAAGGCACCCACCGCATCAACGACGACCCCCGACCTCCACGGTGGCGCCGCGCCGTCCCGCAATCCGTCGTCGGGCGCTCACGGGGTGAACTGCTCGCGGATCAGGCCGTGGGCGAGCCGTACCGTGGCGAGCAGGTCCTCGCGGGGCACGCCGAGCCGGGCGCGTACGGACAGTCCGTGCCAGATGGACTGGACGAGTCCGGTGAGGGCCGCCGGGTCGGTGTCCTCGGCCAGGTCGCCGTCCCGGATCGCGCGGTCGACGCGCTCCCGCAGGGTCCGTTCGTTCGAGGTCTGGAGTTCGGCGAAGTAGTCGCTCGCGTCGAGCGTGCTCGTGCTGTCCGTCATCACGGCGCTGCTGAGGAGGCAGCCCGGATGGGTGTCGCTCGGCCGGCTGAACTCGTCGACCGACTCGACGAGGACGCGCTCGACGACGGCGTGGACGTCCCCTTCCTCGACGGCCCGCGCGTAGATCTCGCGATAGCGCTCGGCGTAAGTTCGCACGGCCTCCTCGAACAGCCCGGCCTTGCTGCCGAACGCGGCGTAGAGGCTCGATGTCGACAGGCCGACAGCGGCGGTCAGGGCGCGCGTCGAGGTGCCCGAATAGCCGCCTCGCCAGAACAGACGGGCGGACTCGAGGATCACGTGGTCCCTGTCGAAGGCACGGGGGCGCCCCCGCTGTCGTCGTTCCACCCTTGCATTGTAGAGCGCTTGCTCCAATAATGGATTTATGGAGCAAGCGATTCAGAAAAGAGTGCCGGTCGGCGGTGGCAGCTGGGTCACGGTCGACGTGCACGGCGACCCCGGCGCACCGGGCCTCGTCGTCCTCCCGGGCGTCATGAGCGACGCGCACGCGTGGCGTCACGTCGCCTCGGCCCTCAGCACCTGGCCCTCCGTCTTGGTCGTCAACCGCCGTGGGCGCGCGCCCTCGGGGCCGCTGACCGACAGCTACTCGCTGCGGACGGAGGTCGAGGACCTGGGCGCCGTCCTCGACGTCTTCCCCGGCACGTCGGCGGTCTTCGGCTGGAGCTACGGGGGACTGATCGCGCTGCTCGCCGCCGACGAGCGCCCCCTGCGCAGGCTGATCGCCTATGAGCCCGTGATGCGCCCCTTCGGCCGGCACGCCCTGCCCGACCTCAAGGCCGCGCGGGAGAACGAGGACTGGGACGCGACCGTCGACATCGTCAACCGGAAGATCACCGGCCTGGACCCGGCACGGGTGGAGGCCCTGCGGGCGGACCGCGAGGTGTGGGAGACCCTGCGCCGCCTGAGCGCGCCACTGTACGACGAGACGCTGGCCGTGAACGAACCACTGCCGGACGTCCTGGCCCGGCGGGCGGACCACGTCGATCTGATCATCGGCGGCGCGAACCGGGGCACCGCTCCCTACGGAACGGCCTTCGACGACGTCCGCCGGCGTGTCCCCGCCGCCACGGTCCACGAACTGCCCGGCCAGGGCCACCTAGGTTCTGTCCGGCGGATCATGTGACCTTCTGACTGGTCGCTCGTTGGTTCGGTCATGGGTCGGGGGGATCTGACGAATCGCGAGTGGTCGTT
>NZ_JBEZVJ010000055.1:0-20108 GCF_040636935.1 Streptomyces sp. NPDC032940
GCTGCGCTCGCGTACGTGGCCGTGGGAGCCGCGGGCCTCTTCACACCCCCGCTGGAGGGCGGCCTGCGGGCCCTGTGGCCGAGCGTGCTCCGCGGCACCGAACGGGCCCGCCCGCCCCCGTATACGGGCGCCCGCACTGCCCGTTCCCACCCCGCGCACCGCCGCCTCCCAGGTCCGCGACGGGCACCCGCCGGCCGAAGCGGGCACAACCGGGCAGCATCGGGCCCGCAACAGGCCTGGTCAGTGCCGCGGAGCCGCTGTAGAACTTCACCCAGGGCTCGCACAGGGCCCGAACGGGCAAAGGCGCTGCGACGAGGCGGTGAGGCGGGTGGTCAGCATGAGCACGAGGTCGGCGGAGGAACGGCAGCGCGAGATCGTGCGGGTCGCCCGTGCCACCGGCTCCGTCGACGTCACCGCGCTCGCGGCCGAACTGGGCGTGGCCAGGGAGACCGTACGGCGTGATCTGCGCGCCCTGGAGGACCACGGTCTGGTGCGCCGCACCCACGGCGGGGCCTACCCCGTGGAGAGCGCCGGCTTCGAGACCACGCTCGCCTTCCGCGCCACCAGCCACGTCCCCGAGAAGCGCAGGATCGCCTCCGCCGCCGCCGAACTGCTCGGCGACGCCGAGACGGTCTTCGTCGACGAGGGCTTCACCCCGCAGCTCATCGCGGAGGCGCTCCCCCGGGACCGTCCGCTGACCGTGGTCACCGCGTCCCTGCCGGTCGCGGGCGCCCTCGCCGAGGCCGACGGCATCTCCGTGCTGCTGCTCGGCGGCCGGGTCCGCTCGGGCACGCTCGCCACCGTCGACCACTGGACGACGAAGATGCTCGCCGGGTTCGTCGTCGACCTCGCCTACATCGGTGCCAACGGCATTTCCCGCGAGCACGGCCTGACCACCCCCGACCCCGCCGTCAGCGAGGTCAAGACGCAGGCCGTGCGCGCCGCCCGCCGCACCGTGTTCGCCGGCACCCACACCAAGTTCGGCGCCGTCAGCTTCTGCCGCTTCGCGGAGATCGGCGCACTGGAGGCCATCGTCACCAGCACGCTCCTGCCCGCGGCCGAGGCCCACCGCTATTCGCTGCTCGGGCCCCAGGTCATCCGCGTCTGACCACCACCCGCACCGCCACGCATCACCCACGTCCCGGCATCACCCACGCCCAGGCATCACCCACACCCCCGAACCACCCACACCCCCGCACCACACCACAGGGGCACCCGCTCATCCCTCGACGCCCCATACCTCCCCATATATTCAGGAGCGATCCATGCGAACCCAGAGCCGACGGAGGCCGCGAGCCCTGCTCGCCACGGCCGCCGCAGGGACGCTGCTCGCCCCGCTGCTCTCCGGCTGCTGGGTCGGGGCGGGCGGGGCGGGGTCGGGCGGCGACGCCATCAACGTCCTGATGGTCAACAACCCGCAGATGACCGAGCTGCAGAAGCTCACCGCCGAGCACTTCACCAAGGAGACCGGCATCAAGGTGAACTTCACCGTCCTGCCGGAGAACGACGTCCGCGACAAGATCAGCCAGGACTTCGCCAACCAGGCCGGCCAGTACGACGTCGCCACCCTCTCCAACTACGAGATACCGATCTACGCCCGCAACGAGTGGCTCCACGAGATGGACCCCTACGTCGCGAAGGACCCGGCGTACGACGAGGAGGACGTCCTCGGCCCGATGCGCCAGTCCCTCACCGGCGACGACGGCAAGCTCTACGGCCAGCCCTTCTACGGCGAGTCGTCCTTCCTCATGTACCGCAAGGACCTGTTCGCCGAGGCCGGCCTGACGATGCCCGCCCACCCCACCTGGACCCAGGTGGCCGGGTTCGCCGAGAAGCTCGACGGCGCCGAGCCCGGCATGAAGGGCATCTGCCTGCGCGGACTGCCCGGCTGGGGCGAGCTGATGGCACCGCTGACGACGGTCGTCAACACCTTCGGCGGCACCTGGTTCGACAAGGACTGGCAGGCCCGCCTCGACTCGCCCGAGTGGCAGAAGGCGACGAAGTTCTATGTCGACCTGGTCCGCGAGCACGGCGAGTCCGGCGCCGCCCAGTCCGGCTTCGCCGAGTGCCTGAACAACCTGACCCAGGGCAAGGTCGCCATGTGGTACGACGCCACATCCGCTGCGGGCTCCCTGGAGTCGGCCAAGTCCCCGGTCAAGGGCAAGATCGGCTATGCGCCGGCCCCGGTCGAGAAGACCGGCTCCTCCGGCTGGCTCTACACCTGGGCCTGGGGCATCCAGAAGGCGTCCCGCAACCCCGACAAGGCGTGGGAGTTCGTCTCCTGGGCCTCGAGCAAGGAGTACGAGCAGCTCGTCGGCGACAAGGTCGGCTGGTCCGACGTCCCGGCCGGCAAGCGGGCCTCGACGTACGAGAACCCGGCCTACCGCGAAGAGGCCGCCGCCTTCCAGGAGATGACCCGGCAGGCCATCGAGGGTGCCAAGCCGAACGACCCCGGCGTGCAGCCGCGGCCCGCGCCCGGCATCCAGTTCGTCGGCATCCCCGAGTTCACCGACCTCGGGACCAAGGTCTCCCAGGAGATCAGCGCGGCCATCGCCGGACGCCAGTCCGTCGAGGAGGCCCTGAAGAAGTCCCAGCAGCTCGCCGAGAAGATCTCCGAGGAGTACGAGGGACGATGACCGCCACGACCTCGGCCCCCGCGGCCGCCCCCGACCACGTCCGCACCGGCGTCCGTCCGCCGTCCTCCCGGCTGAAGGCCTGGGCCACCCGGGCCCCGCTGCTCCCCGCCCTGATCTTCATGATCGCGGTCACGCAGCTGCCCTTCGTGGCCACCCTGGTGATCTCCCTCTTCGACTGGAACGCCCTCTACCCGGACGCCCGCCACTTCACCGGCCTCGCCAACTACGGCGACGTCCTCTCCGACCCCGACCTGCGCAAGTCGGTGTGGACGACGATCCTGCTGACCGTGGCGGTCGTCCTGGCCAGCCTGGTCGTCGGCCTGGCCCTCGCCCTGCTCCTCGACCGCCGCTTCAAGGGGCGGGGCGTGGTCCGCACCCTGCTGATCGCCCCGTTCCTGGTGGTCCCCGTGGCCGCCGCCCTGCTCTGGAAGCACGTCCTCTACAACCCCGAGTACGGCCTGCTCAACGGCCTGTTGCACTACGTGGGCGGCCCGCAGCCGGACTGGATCTCCAACACCCCGCTGCTCGCGGTGGAGTTGTCCCTGGTCTGGCAGTGGACGCCGTTCATGATGCTGATCCTGCTGGCCGGACTGCAGAGCCGGGACCAGCAGCAGATCGAGGCCGCCCGGGTGGACGGTGCGAGCGACTGGCAGATCTTCGTCCACCTCACCCTGCCCCACCTGCGCCGCTACCTGGAACTGGGCGCCCTGCTGGGCTCGATCTACATCGTCCAGAACTTCGACGCGGTCTTCACCCTCACGTCCGGCGGCCTGGGCACGGCCAACCTGCCCTACACCGTCTACCAGAGCTTCTACCAGGCCCACGAGAACGGCCTCGCCTCGGCCGCGGGCGTCCTGGTCGTCATCGGCTCGATCGTCATCGCCACCTTCGCGCTGCGCGTGGTGTCGTCCCTGTTCCGCGAGGAGGCCGGCCGCTCATGACCGCCACCGCCGTACGCCCCGTCGTCACCGACACCAAGCCCGCACACCCCCGACGCAAGGCCGGCGCGGGCCTGGGCCTGGTCGCCTGGCTGGCCGGGATCGTCTTCTTCCTGCCCATCGCGTGGATGGCGCTGACCTCCTTCCACTCGGAGGAGGACGCGGCCACGAACCCGCCGTCCTTCGCGGCGTCCCTCACCCTGGACGGCTACCGCGAGTTCTTCGGCGCCGGCGGCGGGGCGAGCCCGTGGCCGGCCCTGGTCAACTCGGCGGTGGCGTCGATCGCGTCGACCCTGTTCGTCCTGGTCCTGGCCCTCCCCGCCGCCTACGCCCTCTCCATCCGTCCGGTGAAGAAGTGGACGGACGTCCTGTTCTTCTTCCTGTCCACCAAGATGCTGCCGGTCGTGGCGGGGCTGCTGCCGATCTACCTGTTCGCCAAGAACACCGACATGCTGGACAACATCTGGCTGCTGGTCGTCCTCTACACCTCGATGAACCTGCCGATCGCGGTCTGGATGATGCAGTCCTTCCTGGCCGAGGTCCCGGTGGCGATCATCGAGGCGGCGCGGGTGGACGGCGCGCGGCTGCCGACGATCCTGGCCCGGGTGGTCGCCCCGATCGCCCTCCCGGGCATCGCCGCCACCTCCCTCATCTGCTTCATCTTCAGCTGGAACGAACTGCTCTTCGCCCGGGTGCTGACGGGCGTGGTCGCCGAGACCGCCCCCGTCTTCCTGACCGGCTTCATCACCAGCCAGGGCCTCTTCCTGGCCAAGGTGTGCGCCGCGTCGCTCGTCATCTCCCTGCCGGTGCTCGCCGCGGGGTTCGCCGCCCAGGACAAACTGGTCCAGGGCCTGTCGTTGGGAGCCGTCAAATGAAGGCCGCCGTCATCGAGTCCGTGGGCCGAGCCGCCGTCATCGAGGTCCCCGACCCGACGCCAGGGCCGCGCGAGGTCGTCGTCGAGGTCGCCGCCTGCGGCCTGTGCGGCACCGACCTGCACATCCTCCAGGGCGAGTTCGCGCCCAAGCTGCCGATCGTGCCGGGCCACGAGTTCGCGGGCACGGTGGTCGGCGTCGGCACCCAGGTCACCGAGGTCTCGGCCGGCGACCGGGTCGCCGTCGACCCCTCCCTGTACTGCCACGAGTGCCGCTACTGCCGCACCGGCCACAACAACCTCTGCGAACGCTGGGCGGCCATCGGCGTCACGACGGCGGGCGGCGCGGCCCAGTACGCGGTGGCGCCGGTGGCGAACTGCGTGAAGCTCCCCGAGCACGTCCGCACCCAGGACGCCGCCCTCATCGAGCCCCTGTCCTGTGCCGTCCGCGGCTACGACGTCCTCCAGTCCCGCCTCGGCGCCCACGTCCTCATCTACGGCTCCGGCACGATGGGCCTGATGATGCTGGAGCTGGCCAAGAAGACCGGCGCGGCGAGCGTGGACGTGGTGGACCTCAACCCGGCCCGCCTGGAGACCGCCCGCGGTCTCGGCGTCTCGGCCTCGGCGGCGACGCCGGACGAGCTGGACCGGCCGCAGGGCTGGGACCTGGTCATCGACGCGACGGGCAACGCGGCGGCGATCCAGGACGGCCTGGACCGGGTCGCCAAGGCCGGCACGTTCCTGCAGTTCGGCGTGGCCGACTACGCGACGCGGGTGCAGATCGACCCGTACCGCATCTACAACCAGGAGATCACCATCACCGGTTCGATGGCGGTCCTGCACAGCTACGAACGCGCGGCGGAACTCTTCGCGAACGGCGTCCTGGACCCGGACGTCTTCATCAGCGACCGCATCCCGCTGGAGCGCTACCCGCAGGCGCTGGAGCAGTTCGCGGCGGGGGTGGGCCGCAAGATCGTGGTCGTGCCGTGATCATCTAGCCCGTCCGGCGTTTGAGGACGAGGCCCGTTCAGGGCCGAAGCGGGGGTCCGGGGGCGGCCGCCCCCAGGGACGGGAACGGGAAGGGGCGGCGGGGGCGAAAAAACCACCGCCCCCCACCTCCCCCGATTGGCCCCTTGGTAAGGGAACGGTAAAACGCCCCCGCTCGTTCTACCCGGCATGACAGCTATGACCCCCGGCTCGAACATCCCCCTCTCCGCCGCCCGCGTGACGGTGGACGTCACAGCCCCCGTGCGGCTGGACGTCTCGGGCCTGCTGCTCACCGCCGACGGCAAGGTGCGCTCGGACGACGACTTCATCTTCTACAACCAGCCCACCGGCCCGGGCGTGACGTACCGCTCCGGCGGCGGCACCGCCCCGGACGCGATCACGGTCGACACCGCCGCCGTCCCGCCGGGCATCGAGAAGATCGTCGTCACCGCAAGCCCGGACGCCGCCGGCCAGACCTTCCAGGGCATCGAACCGACCGCCACCATCCGCGACGCGGACACCGGCTCCGCCCTCGCCACCTTCACGCCCCCGCAGCTCGGCGCCGAGACGGCCCTCGTGATCGTGGAGATCTATCTGCGCAACGGCGCCTGGAAGGCCCGCGCGGTCGGCCAGGGCTACGCCGACGGCCTGGCCGGCATCGCCACGGACTTCGGCGTCACGGTGGAGGAGCCGGCGGCCCCCGCCCAGCCCGCCCCGCCGCAGACGGTCACACCGCCTCCGGCCCCGCCCGCCGCCGCGCCCACGATGCCCGCCGCTCCCCCGGCCCCGCCGGCCACCCCGCCCGCGCCCGCCCCGGGCACCGGGAAGATCAACCTCGACAAGGGCCGGGTCAGCCTCCAGAAGAACCAGACGGTCTCCCTGATCAAGGGCGGCCGGCCGCTGCTGTCCCAGGTCCAGATGGGCCTCGGCTGGGAGCCGGCCTATCGCGGCAAGGACATCGACCTCGACGCCTCGGTCATCGCCTACGGCCCGCAGCGCAACCACATCGACAGCTGCTACTTCGGCAAGCTCCAGATAGTGGGCGGCGCGATCCGGCACTCCGGCGACAATCTGACCGGCGAGGGCGGCGGGGACGACGAGGTGATCACCGTCGACCTCGGCCGGCTCCCGATGGACGTCACGGGCCTGGTCTTCACGGTCAACTCCTTCTCCGGCCAGAAGTTCACCGAGGTCGCCAAGGCCTACTGCCGCCTCCTCGACGGCACGACCGGCGAGGAGCTGGTCCGCTTCGACCTCACCGGCGCCGAACCGCAGACGGGCGTGATGATGGCGAAGCTGATCCGCCAGTTCTCCGGCGAGTGGGAGATGACCGCCATGGGCGACTTCGTCAAGTCCCGCACGGTCCGGGGCATGGTCAAGCCGGCGGCCCAGGCGCTGTAGGAGGGCCGGGCACAGGGCCGCGCCTCCCCGACCCGGGCGCGGCCCGGCACGGCGCGGCCCTACGCCCGCAACCCGTCCACCACCAGCGACAGATACCGCCGCACGGACGTCCCGTCCCCCTCGCCGGCCATCTCGGACGCCGTCACCACCCCGTGCACCAGCCGCAGCACCTCGACCGGCTCGACGTCCCGCCGCAGCGCGCCCGCGTCCTGCGCCGCCCGTACGAGCCGCGTCGCCGCGCCCCGTACGCAGTCACCGCAGGCCGCGCCCACCGCGGTGGCGCCGTCGGTGACGGCCGTGCCCAGCAGCGCCTTCAGCCCCCGCACCTGAAGCATCCCGACGGCGAGTTCGTCGAGCCACGCGACGAGCGCCTCGCCCGCCGGACGTCCGGCCGCGATCGCGTCGGCCCGCGCGGCGATCGCCTCGATGCGCTCCAGATAGGCGGCCTCGAGCAATGCCTGCCGCGTCGGGAAGTGCCGGTAGAGGGTGCCGACGCCGACCCCGGCGCGCTTGGCGATGTCGTCCAGCGAGGCGCCCTCACCGCGTTCGGCGAAGGCCTCCACCGCCACCGCGAGCAGCCGCTCACGATTGCGCCGGGCATCCGCCCGCATGGGCCTGACCTGCGCCATCCCGCTACTCCCTGCCCGCCGGGGACCTCCCCGGCAGCCTACCGCGCGGCCCCTGAGCAGCCGGATGAGCGGCCCGCACCCCTCGCGCGCGGGTGCGGGCCGCGAGGCCGGCCGGTCCGCCGCTCCGCGGCTTCAGGCCGCCGCTGTCCAGGGCCAGTCGGCGTCCCGGGCCGCCTCGAGCAGTGGCACCATCCGGAAGGCCGCGTCCGAGAGACCTCCGAAGGTGTGCCGGTTGGCCTTGCCCGACGGGCCGTGGCCCGCCCGGTACCCGGCGAGGTTCCAGGTGTAGACCGGCACGTCCGGCGGAACCTGCTCGGTCGGGTCGCCGTGCCGGTTGTACGCGTACTGCTCGTCGGTGACGATCAGCACGCGGTCGTGCTCCCGGTAGTGCCGCCGGACCGCGTCGGTCGTGTCGGTGCCGCCCAGCGCGCCGAAGCGGTCCAGGACCTTGAGCACCGACTCGCCCCGCCGGAAGACCACGCGGTTGCCGGTCGTACCGAACTCGACGAGGTCCGCGTTGTGTCGCGGTCCCCCCCAAGAGGCTGCAACGGTTGCTGCAGTATCACCTGCGCTTTGCCTTCACTGGACTACCGCACTGTGCACATGACTTGGACATATGAGGGACGGTACGTCCGGTGCCAGTGACCGTGCGTGAAATCGCACGGACTCACTAGTTCGAGTGACCTACAGTCAGTGACCCCTCTGCCGCTTCCACGGACCCGTGATGGCCAGCATGATGCCCGGTGTCTGGATGTTGGCGTACAGGGTGCGGCCGTCGGGCGAGAAGGTGACGCCGGTGAACTCGCTGTACTCGGGCTCCTCCTCGGACCCGATGTTCAGCTCGTTGCGGGCGATGGGGTAGGTGCGTCCGCTGTCGGTGGCGCCGAACAGGTGCTGGACGCCCTCGCCGTCCTCCGCGATGACGAGGCCGCCGTAGGGCGAGACGGTGATGTTGTCGGGGCCGTCGAAGGCGCCGTCCGCGTCCGGAGCGGCGTTGACGCCGAGGAGGACCTTCAGGGTGAGGGTGCGGCGCTTGGGGTCGTAGAACCAGACCTGGCCGTCGTGCGGCCGGCCGGGGCTCTCGTCACGGGCGTAGGAGGAGACGATGTAGGTGCCGCCGTCGGCCCACCACATGCCCTCGAGCTTGCGGGCGCGGGTGACCTGGCCGTCGGTGAACTGCTTGCGCACGGACGTGGTCCTGGCGTCCCGGTCGGGGACCTCGACCCAGTCGACGCCGTAGACGGTGCCGGTCTTCGTGGCGCGGGAGAGGTCGTCGACGAACTTGCCGCCGGAGTCGAAGCACTTGAACGCCTCGAGGGCGCCGGCGTCGTCGGCGAGGGTGCGCAGCCGGCCTCGGCCGTGCCGGAAGCCCTCCGGCGGGGTCCAGCGGTAGAACAGGCCGTTGGGGCCGGAGGCGTCCTCGGTCAGGTACGCGTGCCCGCGCTTGGGGTCGATGACGACGGCTTCGTGGGCGTAGCGGCCCAGCGCCTTGACCGGCTTGGGGTTCCGGTTGGCACGGCGGTCCTCGGGGTCGACCTCGAAGACGTAGCCGTGGTCCTTGGTCATGCCGTTCTTGCCGGCCTTGTCCTCGGTCTCCTCGCAGGTCAGCCAGGTGCCCCACGGAGTGCTGCCGCCCGCGCAGTTGGTGGCGGTGCCGGCGATGCCGACCCACTCGGCGACGTGCCCGCCGCGGCGGACCTCGACGACCGTGCAGCCGCCGGCGGCCGCGGGGTCGTAGACGAGGCCCTCGGTGAGCGGCACGGGGTGCGGCCAGTTGGCGCGGGGGCCGGCGAGTTCGTGGTTGTTGACGAGGAGGGTGGTGCCGCGCGGGCCCTCGAAGGTGGCGGTGCCGTCGTGATTGGAGGGGGTGTACTCGCCCGTCTCCAGCTTGGTCCGGCCGCTGTACGTGACGATCTCGTACCGGAAGCCGGCGGGCAGGGCGAGGATGCCGTCCGGATCGGGGACGAGCGGCCCGTAGCCGACCCCGTCGTGCCCGTGACCGTGACCGTCGCCGTGGTCGTGCGCCTGATCCACGCTCTCGGTGTCGGTGGACGCGAGGGCCTGCGGCGCGGTGGCGAGGGCGCCGACACTGCCGGCCAGTACGACTCCGGCACCGGTGAGCGCGGAACGACTGGCGAAGTCCCTGCGGGTGAGCGACATGGTGTCTCCTGTGACGATGAGCTGCCGTGGAGGGTGGCGGACCTCGGTTCGCCGCCACGCTGTCGCCCACGTCTGAACAACACCTGAACTCACGGCGACCGGCCGCCGTCACGGCGGGCAATCGTGCCTCCCCCGGTGCCTGAACGGCCTGGGAGGCACCCCCAGGCCGGCACGGGCGGGCGCGCCGGCACCCCGCAAGCGCCGGGCCGCGTCAGACGCGTCACCGCGGGCAATCGTGCCGCCAAGGCCGGCACGGGCGGGCGCGCCGGCACCCCGCAAGCGCCGGGCCGCGTCAGACGCGTCACCGCGGGCAATCGTGCCGCCAAGGGCGGCACGGGTGGGCGCGGCGGCACCCCGCGATCGCCGGGCCGCGTCACCCACCCGTCGGCCCACTGCGCCGAGGGCGCGCAGTCACGCCGCTCAACCCCCCTGCTGGGACCTCGCCTTGAACGCCGCCTTACGAGCCTCCTTGGCCACCTTCTTGTCAGGATGCAGCCGCCCCATCGCCTCCAGCACATCCGCCGTGGCCGGATGCTCGACCCGCCACACGCTGTCGAAGAACCCGCTGTGCTGCATCGCCAGCCCCTCCACCAGCGCCCGCAGCTCCTCGGAGTTGCCCTCGGCCGCAAGCTGCGCAGCCACCGTGTCGATGGTCAGCCAGAAGACCATCTCCTGCGACGGCGCCGGCACGTCCCGGGCCCCGTGCTCGGTCAGCCAGACCCGGGAAAGACCCCCGAGTTCCGCATCGTCGAGAACCTCCCGCAGCGCCGGTTCGGCACCCGCGCCGACCAGCGAGAGCGCCTGCTGGCACCGCAGTCGCCGCAGCGGCGCCCCGGCGTCGGCGCCCCGGGCCGCGGCCAGCAGTTCGCGCGCTGCGGCGAGCGGTTCACGCCGGTTCAGCCACAGCTCGGTCTCGGCGTGGGCCGACGCCGGCGGGAAGGTCGCCGTGCCGTCCAGGAGCGCGTCGGCCCCCTTCTCGGCGAGGTCCCCGACGGCGGGCGCGTCGAAGCCGGCCTCCTGGAGCCGGGTGCGCAGCGCGTACAGCCCGAGCGGGGTGAGCCGGACCATGCCGTAGCGGGCGACGTCGGTGTCGTCGACGGGCGCCGCGGGTTCCTCGTCCGCGTCGGCCATCAGCGCCTCGTCCACCGGCTGGTAGGTGACGAGGCCGATGGGCTCCAGCAGCCGGAACTGGTCGTCCAGCCGCATCATCGCGTCGGAGACCTGCTCCAGCACGTCGTTGGTGGGCTCGCCCATGTCGCTGGGCACGATCACGGACGCGGCCAGCGCGGGCAGCGGTACCGGGGCGTCGTCGGCTCCGTCCTCGCCGACGGTGAGCAGGTACAGGTTGCCGAGGACGCCGTCGAGGAGCTCGGCCTCGGCCTCGGGGTCCCAGCCGAGGGACGACAGGTCGACCTCTCCGCCCTCGGCCATCGCGTCGACGATGTCGTCCAGGTCGGGCACGCTCGCGTCGGCGAGCACCGTCTCCAGGGCGGTGAGCCACACGCCGAGCACGTCCTGCGGGGAGCCGCCGGTGAGCAGGGCGAGGTCCTCGCCCGTCGCGACGGTGCCCTCCTCCTCGTCGGTGATCTCCACCAGCCCGGTGTCGACCGCGATCCGCCAGGCCTCGCTCGCGTAGGCCGCGGCGTCCTCCCCGGTCAGCCCGAGCAGCTCGGCCGCGGCCGGCATCTGCTCTTCTACGAGCCCGCCGCCGGCGTCGACGCGGGTGTCGGGACCGGCCCAGCGGGCGAGCCGGGCGGCCCGGGAGAGCACCGGCGTGGACAGCGCGTCGCGGGCCAGCTCCGCTTCGGGTCGCAGCCGTGCGGGCGGCAGGGTGGAGCTGTCTGACATCGGCTGTTTCTCCTCGCGCACCTCGACCGCCGTACGGCCACGTCACCGCCGTACGGCTCAACGGCTCAGCCTAGACGGGTTTCCACCGATGCCGCCCGGTTCATCTCCCCGTCGGGTGCCGTACATGGCCGAAACCTTGACAACTGGCCCGAGCAGGCAGGAGATTGACGCGCGTAGAAAGCGGGGGGACAAGTGTTCACTCAGGTCCGTGTTCACTCAGGTCCACAGGGACTCCGGAGCCCCTCGCGTCCCACCCTCGTCCCGGCGCTCTGTCACGTCCCCGGAGGAATCCCGTTGGCCAGCAAGTCCTCCGCGCGCCTCGCCGCGCTCACCGTCGCCGCCGTCTGCTCGGCGGCGTCCACCGTCGTCCTCACCTCGCCCGCGCACGCCGACTCGGTGCGCGTCCACGACGTCCAGGGCTCGACCCGGCTGTCGCCGTACGCCGGCAAGCAGGTCACGGACGTGGCCGGAATCGTCACCGGCGTCCGCGGCTACGGCTCCTCCAAGGGTTTCTGGATGCAGGACCCGCACCCGGACGCGGACCCGGCCACCAGCGAGGGCGTCTTCGTCTTCACGAGCTCCACCCCGAAGGTCGCCGTCGGTGACGCGGTCACGGTCTCCGGCACGGTGTCGGAGTACGTCCCGGGCGGCACCTCGTCCGGCAACCAGTCGGTCACCGAGATCACCCGCCCGACGGTCACGGTCGTCTCGAGCGGCAACGCGGTCCCGGCCCCGACGACCGTCTCCGCCCGGTCCGTGCCGCGCGCCTACGCCCCCGAGGGGGACGCGGCCGCGGCCGGCTCGGTCGACGCCCTGCCGCTGCGCCCGGCGACGTACGCCCTGGACTACTACGAGTCGCTGGAGGGCATGAACGTCCGGGTCGCCGACGCCCGCGTGGTCGGCGCCTCCGACCCGTACACCGAGCTGTGGGTCACGGTGAAGCCGTGGGAGAACGCCAACCGCCGCGGCGGCACGGTCTACGGCTCGTACGACGCCCAGAACACCGGCCGGCTCCAGATCCAGTCGCTGGGCAAGCCCGCCGACTTCCCCGACGCCACCGTGGGCGACACCCTCGCCGGCACGACCGCGGGCCCGCTGGACTACAACCAGTACGGCGGCTACACGCTGGTCGCGAACGAGATCGGCACGCTGCGCGGCGGGGGCACCGAGCGCGAGTCGACGCGCGCGCAGAGCGGCCGCGAGCTGGCGGTGGCCACGTACAACGTCGAGAACCTCGACCCGTCCGACGCCACCTTCGCCGCGCACGCCGACGCGATCGTGCACCACCTGAAGTCGCCGGACATCGTGTCCCTGGAGGAGATCCAGGACAACAACGGTGCCACGGACGACGGCACGGTGGCCGCCGACGTGACGGTCGGCAAGCTGATCGACGCGATCGTGGCGGCGGGCGGCCCGCGCTACGAGTGGCGGGGCATCGACCCGGTCGACAAGACAGACGGCGGCGAGCCCGGCGGCAACATCCGCCAGGCGTTCCTGTTCAACCCGGAGCGGGTCTCCTTCACCGACCGCGCGGCCGGCGACGCGACCACCGCGACCGGGGTGACGAAGGTGCGTGGCAAGGCCGTGCTCACGCACTCCCCCGGCCGTGTCGACCCGGCGAACGCGGCCTGGGAGAACAGCCGCAAGCCACTGGCCGGCGAGTTCGTCTTCCGCGGCCGGACGGTCTTCGTCATCGCCAACCACTTCAACTCCAAGGGCGGCGACCAGGGGCTGACCGCGAAGTACCAGCCGCCGGCGCGCAGCTCGGAGACGCAGCGGCACGCCCAGGCGAAGGTCGTGAACACCTTCGTCAAGGAGATCCTCTCCGCCCAGAAGAACGCGGACGTCATCGCGCTCGGTGACATCAACGACTTCGAGTTCTCCGGGACGGCGAAGATCCTCGAGGACGGCGGCGCGCTGTGGTCGGCGGTCAAGTCCCTGCCGCGCAGCGAGCGTTACTCGTACGTCTACCAGGGCAACAGCCAGGTCCTCGACCAGATCCTGGTCAGCCCGTCGATCCGGCACGGCGGGCACCTGTCCTACGACAGCGTGCACATCAACGCCGAGTTCCCCGACCAGATCAGCGACCACGACCCGCAGGTGCTGCGCTTCCGCCCGTAGCCGGGTCGCGTGGGGGCGGGGTTCAGCGGGGCACGAGGCCGAGGGCGTGGTCGTAGCGCTGGACGGTGCTGCTCTTCAGCCCCGGCCAGTTCCGTACCCGCTCCCACGCGGCGGTCGCCGAGCCGACGCCGTCGCCGGGCGCGGCGAGGGCGTCGATGTGGGCCTGGGCGTTCTCCCACTCGGCGTAGTTGAGGACGCGGGTGCCGTCGGTGCTGAGGTGGAAGTGGGCGGAGATACCGCCGGGGGCCGGCGCGGGTTCGCTCGCCAGGGCGTCGAACACGGCGTCGGCCCAGGCGCGTTGCCGGTCGGGATCGGGGCCCTCGAACTCGACGTCGACGATGACGACGCAGCCGGGGACGGGAGCCTGGGCTCGGGTTCCGCTGCGGTAGCGCCGGTACCGGCCGAGACCCAGCCGCTCGATGCCGGGAACGACGGTGTCGATCTCGTCCACCCGTTCCTGCCGGTGGGTCTTCACGAAGGCCTCGTACGCGTGCTCGCTCGCCCACTGGGAGTGGTGCAGGAGGGTGCTGCCGTCGTGGCCGGTGTAGACGTGGTAGCCCAGCAGGCCCTCGGCGGGCCAGGGGCGGCGCTCCCAGGTACGGGCGATGGCGTCGACGGTCTGCCGCTGCCGCTCGGGGGTGCCGACGCGCCAGGTGCTGAAGAACGGCGCCTGCGCGTCGGGGCGTTCGAGGTCGGGGTGTGCGTCGGTACGGCGGGTCATGCCGGCCTCCACGGTTCGGTGGTCGTCGGGTGCACGCACCACTCTCCGACCTCGACCAAACTTGAGGTCAAGCGCATCGCCCGGCCGGCAGGGCACGACACGGCGAGGGCCCCGCATCCGGGACCCTCGCCGCACCGTCGTGTCGCCGTCAGCAGGGCCCGTGCCGGCGACGTCGCAGCACACCCGCCGCGACCACCGCACCGGCCGCCGCGCCGGCGACGAGCAGCGGGCGCGGATGGCGCTTCCCGGCCTGGACGGCCCCGCGCATCCGCTCGGGCACGCCACCCTGCCGGGCCCGGTGCTGCCCGGAAGGCTCCGCCCGGTCGTGCGCGGCATGACCACCCCGCCGCGCCTTGTCCTGCGCGGCGTGAGCAGCCCGACCGGCCTTGTCCTGGGCGGAATGCGTAGCCCGACTCGCCTTGCCCTGCACGCTGTGCCCGGCGTGGGCGGCGGAACTGCGCAGCTGCACGGTCATGGCACCGGCCTTGTCCTTGAGGTCGGCGGCCCGGGCCTTGGCACGGCCCTTGACGTCCGCCTTCCCCGCCAGCTCCTCCACGGTGTCGCCGAGCTGGCTGCGGGTCTGTTCGATCTGCCGTCGCAGTTCGTCGGGTCCCTTGGCTCCGGTCGGCTGCGCGGTGGAGCCGGTCCTCGCGCCGTCTCCGCTCGTCGCGTCGGTCATCGATGCGCCCTTTCCCTGATCTCGTCGACGTCGGCCCTGACACTGCCGAGGGTCTGCTCGGGCGTGGGCGGTGCGGCACGGCGCAGCTGGGAGCGGCCGGTCAGGGCCAGGACGCCCGCGATCACGAAGAGCAACGCCGTCACGATGAGTGCCGCGGCCCAGACGGGCAGCACCAGCGAGAGCGCGGCGGTGGCCGTGCCGGCCAGGGCGAACAGTCCTACGTAGGCGATGGCGCCCGCGGCGCCCAGCATCCCGCCGCCACGCCCGACGCGCTTGCCCTTCTCGGCGAGCTCCATCTTGGCGAGGGCCACTTCCTGGCGCACGAGCCGGGAGAGCTGTTCGGTGGCCTGGCCGACGAGTTCGCCAACGGAGTGCTCGTCGTGCACAGGCCTCGGCCTGGTGTGCATGGTCCCGGTCACGGTGTTCCGCCTCCTCTCGGTTCGGAGGCATCCGGGTACCCCTGCCCGGGAAGCGCTACCCTCACCCTGAACCGGTCACCATTCCTTACACATAAGTCGTAGCAAATTTAAGTAGAGCTACACCATGAACGGTCCGACACTACCCCCATGACGACAGAGAGCCACCCCGCCACCTCCACACCCCCGCCCCGCCCCTTCGGCCGCGCCCTGTGCGCCATGGTCACTCCCTTCACGAAGGAGGGCACGCTCGACCTCGACGGCGCGCAACGCCTCGCGGACCGGCTGGTATCGCGGGGCTGCGACGGCCTGGTCCTCTCCGGCACGACGGGCGAGTCGCCGACCACCACGGACGCGGAGAAGGCGGCGCTGATCACGGCGGTACGGGAGGCGGTCGGGGACCGGGCGGCCCTGGTCGCCGGCGTGGGCACGGCCGACACCGGGCACACGGTGGAGCTGACACGGTCCGCCGAGAAGGCCGGCGCCGACGGCCTGCTGGTGGTGACGCCGTACTACAGCCGCCCTCCGCAGGACGCCCTGGAGGCCCACTTCCGGGAGATCGCGGACGCGTGCGGACTCCCGCTGATGCTCTACGACATCCCGGGCCGCACGGGCACGCGCATCGAGCCCGACACGATCACCCGGCTGGCCGCACACCCACGCATCGTGGCGGTCAAGGACTGTGCCTACGACCTCCTGGGCACCCAGAAGGTCCTGTCCCGCACCGACCTCGCCTACTACGCGGGCTGCGACGAGCAGACCCTCGCCCTGTACGCGATCGGCGCGGCGGGCTACGTCAGCACGGTCGCGAACGTCGCCCCGGAACCGTTCCGGTCGATCATCGACGCGTACGACGCGGGCAACACCCGGGCGGCGACCGAGCTCCAGCGCCGGACAATCCCCCTCACGGACCTGATGATGGCCTCGAACCTACCGGGCACGGTCACAGCGAAGGCCCTCCTGAACGCCCTCACCCTCCCCGCGGGCCCGGTCCGCCCACCGCTCCGCCCGGCGGACGCGGAGACGACGGCCCGCCTGCTGACGGCGCACGAAACCCTGACCACCGACGAGACTCAGCTCCCGGCCGTCGGGTCCCAGAGCCCGTCGGCCTCACCGCGGGCGAGGTGGTCGGCGTAAACGCCGACCTTCCAGGCGATGACGGACCGGCACTCCTCCAGCGCCCGGATCTGTGCGTCGACGCGCTGCCGATGGACGTCGAGCAGTCGCAGACGTTCCGCCTCGTTGCCCGGCCCTCGGCGTACGAGTTCGGCGAAGTGCTTGAGGTCGGCTAGCGGCATGCCGGATTCGCGGAGCTTGACGCAGATGAGCAGCCACTCGACATCGGCGGAGGAGTAGCGCCGCCTGCCACCGGACGTGCGCCGGACCGGCCCGACGAGCAGCCCTTCGCGCTCGTAGAAGCGCAGGGCGTGCACGCTGAGTCCGGTCCGCTCGGCCACCTCGCCGATGCTCAGCGACTGCACGGCAGCGTCGACGCTGGTCATGCCGCTCCCCCTGGACTTGATCTAGACCTCGCTCTAGATCGTAACGTCCACGGCATGACCTCTCCTGATCAGCAGCCGCTCGGCTCACCCTTCTCCGCCTCCACCACCGCCGAGGACATCGTGGCGGGCCTCGACCTCTCCGGAAGGACGGCCGTGGTGACGGGCGGCTACTCCGGGCTCGGCCTGGAAACCACCCGGACCCTGACGGCCACCGGAGCCCTGGTCATCGTCCCCGCCAGACGCCCCGACGCCGCCCGTGCCGCTCTGCGGGAGGTGAAGAACTGCGAGGTCATCCCCATGAACCTGACCGACCTCGACAGCGTCCGCTCCGCCGCCGCGCACATCGGCGACCGTCTCGACCGACTCGACCTCCTCATGGCCGTCGCCGGAGTCATGGCCACCCCGGAGCGGCGCGTCGGGCCGGGCTGGGAAGGCCAGCTCACGGCCAACCACTTCGGGCACTTCACCCTCGCCTGCGAGCTCTACCCTCTCCTGGCCGCCGCCGACGGCGCCCGCGTCGTCGTCAACAGCTCGGCCGGACACACGTTGACCGGCATCCGCTGGCACGACCCGCACTTCCGCACCGGCTACGACAAGTGGCTGGCCTACGGCCAGGCCAAGACCGCCAACTCCCTGTTCGCCGTGCACCTCGACGCCCTCGGAAAGGACGACGGCGTCCGGGCGTTCGCCCTCCACCCCGGCAAGATCATCACCGGACTCCAGCGGGAGATGACCCTCCAGGCCCAGATCGACCGCGGCTGGGTGGACGAGCACGGCAAGGTCATCGGCGAGGGCTTCAAGTCCCCCTCCCAGGGAGCAGCCACCGGCCTGTGGGCCGCGACGTCCCCACTCCTCGCCGCCCGAGGCGGCCTCTACTTGGAGGACTGCGACGTCGCGCACGTCTCCGCCCCCAACTCCCCCATGGACGACGGCGGCGTCCGCGCCTACGCCATCGCCCCCGCCGAGGCGTCCCGCCTCTGGGACGTGTCCCTCGCCGCCACGGGCGCCACGCCGATCCCTCGCTGAACCCACGCCCTGCATTTTGGAACTGGAGGCCCTGACGACCGGCTTGGTCTGCCGCCTCACCGCCGGGCGGCACGGCTCCTTGTGCCAGTACACGGTGGGGGCCGCACCGGTGGGCGAGTCGATCTGGATCTCCTTCGGCTCGCCGACGATGGGCTTGTCGCAGTAGTCACAGATCATCGACGACCGTCCCTCACGAGGCGGTACAAGGCGCGGCTGATCTCGCACCGCTCGGCGGCGTCGACGCACTGCTCGCAGCTGGGGGCATGAACGAACAGAGCGCGGTGTGCTCGGTCGGCGACGTGCAGCCGACAGGCCCGCGGAAACCAGCGGGGGGCCGTCTGTTCCCCGAGGTCGACAGCGGTCGCCGGTCAGTCGCTCGGAGCCCCAGACACAGACGGCGCCGCGAGCCTGATCGGTGGTCAGCGCTTCGCGGGAGGGCAGCCCAAGCATCTGCACGAGTTGGGGTGGCACCTCAAGGACGAGAGCCTCTGCCACCTCAGCGGTGGGGACGGTAGGTTGCGGCATGTCGACTCCAGTCAGTCGGCCAGCCCCGGGGCCGTTCGCGCGGTCGCCGGGGCGCTACAGTCCCGCGATCGTCGTGCACTTCACCGGGACGTAGGAACCTCGCCCATTTCCCACTTCAGGACGTCCTGGAAGAGATGGAACGTCCCTACCACTACAGGGAGGGACGCTATGGCGAACGAACGGTTACGGGCAGCCATGGCCGCTGGAGGCTGGACGCACGACACGCTCGCGCAGGAGATCGGTATCGACCCGAAGAGTGTGGAGCGTTGGGTGAACAAGGGCCGGACACCTCGGCAACGCACGGCGCTTCTCGCCTCCGAGGCGCTCGGCGAGGACATTCACGCCCTGTGGCCGGCGCTCCGGCAGCCGAGGAAAGCGCGCGCCATCAGCCCCGACCTCGTCGCCCTCTACGCGCAGCGAGCCGACCTTCCGATCGCGGTCTACGCCGAGCTGTTCGCCCAGGCGCACGAGCAGATGGAAGTCCTCGTCTACGCCGGAGTCTTCCTGCACGAGGGCTACCCGCGGCTGAACGAGCTCATCAAGGAACGAGCCACTGCCGGATGCCGAGTACGCATCGCCGTCGGCAAGGCTGACAGCGAGGCCGTGCAACAGCGCGGCCGCGAGGAACGCTTCGGGCACGGCATCGAATTCCGATGCCGGCTGGCCCTGCTGCACTACCGGCCACTGCTCTCCGTCCCTGGCGTGCAAATCCGCACGCACTCGACGACGCTCTACAACTCGATCTACCGAGCCGACGATCAGATGCTGGTCAACGGGCACGTCTTCGGCGTCAACGCGTACGGAGCGCCGGTGTGGCAGCTACGCCGCACTGAGACCGGCGGCTTGTTCGACACCTACGCCAGCAGCTTCGATGCCGTCTGGTCGACGGCCCAACCTGTGGAGGACTGACGTGTCCCGCCGCACCGAGTACTACGACGATCCCCAGGCGCCCGAACCCAACTCGCTGGTCGTGGCCGCCTCTGCCGTCGTCACCGACGACCAGGGCCGCATCCTGCTTCAGCGGCGCCGGGACAACGATCTGTGGGCGCTGCCGGGCGGCGGCATGGAGATGACCGACAGCCTGCCTGGTACGGCCGTGCGGGAGGTGAAGGAGGAGACCGGCCTGGACGTCGAGGTGACGGGCCTGGTCGGCACCTACACAGATCCGCGACACGTCATCGCCTACAGCGACGGGGAGGTCCGACGGCAGTTCAACGTCTGCTTCCGCGCACGCCTGATCGGCGGCGAGCTCACCATCTCCGACGAGTCGACGGAACTGAGGTGGGTGCCACCGACCGAGCTGGACACCCTGCCGATGCACCACACACAGCGTCTACGCCTCCAGCACGCCACCGAAGACCGAGCCACGCCCTACCTGGGCTGAAACGGAACCCAAGCGAGAAGCCATGCGCCGCAGGTCGGTGCAGTCATAGTTGCCCAAGCACCCGAGCCTCCGGCGAACGAGACGAGAGCGTCGCGTTCCCAGCGAGCAGCCAAGCGGGCCACGATCGACCGATGCCCACCACGGCTTCGGTGCACTTTTCCTTACTTCATCAAGGCCCGCGCACGGCGCGGGCGCGCGCCGCCTCTGCGGCGCGGCCTGCCTCCTAATGGTGCGGTAAGGCGCTGGGCGGTTTCTCATGGCCGA
>NZ_JBEZVJ010000056.1:0-19044 GCF_040636935.1 Streptomyces sp. NPDC032940
GTGGACGGACTGGACCCGGCAACCGTGACCACGCGACACTTCGACAACAGGGCCTCTTGATCCTCGCTGGACTCGACATCCGCGAGCTACCAAGAAGCCCTTCTTCCATGCACCCGCACCGGCCGACTCACCCGAACCAGGCCCCTGTTCGAACCCCACCCGGTCACCCGAGCGGATAGAGAACACCCAGTCAGAGTGAGGATGGAAAAGGCTCAGTGGGTATCAGGACGTGTGGCGTCCCCGACGCCCCAACGGCCGTCGGCCAGTTCCAACGGTCCCAGACGTGTGCAGTCCTCCACCATGCGGTCATTGAATCATGTGCTCTACGAACTGTTGTCTCTCCTCCGCCAGTGCCTCCCCTCCCGCTGCCGACCCGAGACAACGCCAGTTTGGAGGCGGTTGATTGGAGGCGTGGCCTGGGCCACTGAGCACCGGCCCAGGCGATCAGCACCACAATGGAGGCGACCTGGAGCACTCAGTGAATGTCCAATGCTGTCCGGGACATGTCCCGGACAGGCAGATCCTTGTGGGCACGGTCCGGTTGCAGAGAGGTTGGCTGCTGAACCGATCACTGCTGGAAAGGGTGCAGATATGCTCCGTTACCGCGCCGTTGGCGTGTTGGCCGCCACCGTGGCCTTCTCCATGGCTTTCGTACCGACGGCGGGAGCCGTCACCACCGATGTGCAGTCGCCGGGCAATACCGCCGGCGCGCGGTACAACAGCACGTACGACCAGTTCACGATCTGGGACAACCTCTACGAGAGCGACACCTACTCAATGCTGCAGGTGACGAATGTCGCCAACGGCAGTTCGCGCACCTATTCCCACGCCTGGACCGGCTCCGGCAGCCCGAGCCGGACGTATGCCCTTCCCTCTTCGTGGACGTCCGGGCAGGAGCTCCGGTTCTTCGTCTGCGAGAGGTCCGGCTTCGACGGAAGCGCCCTGGGGTGCTCCGGCACGGCGAGGGCCTGGGTGTAGCGGCGCGTCCCACCTGCATCGGAAGTGCCAGCCGAGACGCACTGCGCTCGGGAGCGGGCGGGCCAGGCACCGGAACTCGGTGCCGGAAGCGTTCAATGTGGTCTCCCGCGCATGGGCCGGAGGGCCCGGCCCTTGCTCGCGGGACGGAGGGACCGAGGGACCGAGGGACATGATCGCCATGTAAGCCACCGTGCACGAGCCGACCCGGCGGGGCCGGTCGTCGCGGGTGGTTTCTCCTCGCCCGCCACGGCGGCCGTGCGGCGGACCGCGGCGACCCGCTGATGCCCCGCCGACCGGCCTCGAGTACCTAAGCGCCGAGCGGGTTGGTCTGCGGTGACGGTCCTCCTGGCCTGCGCCGCAGGCCCCGCTTTCCGTGAACGCCTCGAAGACGACGGCCGGACTCTGAGGGTGCCGCTGCCGCGGTTCGACCCCGGACAGGTGTGGGTAAGGCTCCCGCCCGGAGACCTGCCGCGCGTCCTCGAGGGCCTGGACCCCGCCACCGGCCCGGGCACCCTGGTGACGGCCACAGCAGGCGGGACGACCTGGTCGGGCGACTCTGGCCTGCCGCGATCTGCAACTCCGTCAGCGCCGCCACCCAGTCCCCGGAACGTCCCGGCGGCCATCAGCTGATCCAAACGAAACTGCCCAGGTCGGGCTCGCTCAGTTCGGATGCGGTTCAGGCGAGGAGGGGGGAGAGGACGGCGGTGATGGCCGCGGCGAGCGTGATCACTGCAGTGAAGGTGATGCCGGCGCGGGTGAGGGCGGTGGGCCAGCTGGAACCGTCGAGGCGAGCCAGCATTGCGGCGCCGGCGGCGGCCAGCAGAGCGATGACGACCACGAGGGCCACGGTCAGGAGAAGGAGGGCGATGGCCACGGCAGGCTCCACGGGAGGCGGTGACGATGCTTACGTGGATGACCATCGCGAAACCGGTGTTCGGCGGGATCCGGCCGGATGAGAATGGACACCGTCGGACGCGCGTACACGGGGGCCAGCACATGGACGTCGAGTCAGAGGGGCACACTCCGGCGTCGGCTCTGGCGGAGTTGCGTAAGCGGCTGACCGACGGTCTGGCCCGATCCGGCCTGACCAAGGCCCAGCTCGCCGCCCAAGCACGCTTGGGTCACACCACGGTGTCGCAGGCGTTCTCTCCAACGAAGCCTGCACCATCCGCAGGCACAGTGGTGGCCCTCGCGCGTCGCCTGGAGCTTTCAGTTCAGGAGATGCTCGACTTGCAGCGCGCCGCCGCCGGCGAGACCGGCCCAAGCATGGACGACAGGCCGGGGCGGCCCATCCATGAATGGGACCCGCACGCGCTGGAAGTCCACCCGGCCGGACCGGTCACGCACGGGTCTGCTTCAGGTGGGGACTGGGGCTTGCCTGACTACGTCGAGCGGAAGCATGACGGGGTGTTGGCGGCGGCAGTGCGGGAGGCGGCAGAGGGCCGCAGTCGGCTGGTGGTCCTGGTAGGCGGCTCGTCGACTGGCAAGACGCGGGCGTGCTGGGAAGCGGTACAGCCGCTTGCGAAGACAAGGTGGCGGTTGTGGCATCCTTTCGACCCGACCCGGGCGGAGGCCGCGCTGGAGGAACTGGACCAGGTCGGGCCGCGCACCGTGGTGTGGCTGAACGAGGCTCAGCACTACTTGGGCGCCCCCGTGTCGGGCGAGAGGATCGCTGCGGCGGTGCACCGGCTGCTGACCGACGTGGAGCGCGGACCGGTTTTGGTGCTGGGCACGCTGTGGCCCGAGTACGCCGACCGGTACACCGCCGTGCCCGCACCGGGCGGGAGCGATCCACACAGTCGGGTGCGCGAACTGCTCGCCGGCTGCACCGTTGCCGTTCCCGACGCGTTCGACACTGCGGCCCTGGCCGCCGCGTCCGTCCTGGCCGAGGGAGGTGACGCGCTGCTGGCCGACGCTCTCGTTCGCGCACGCGGCGGTGGCCGGGTCACTCAGCACCTGGCAGGCGCTCCTGAACTTCTGCGTCGCTACGAACAGGCCACCCCGCCCGCTCGCGCCCTGCTCAACGCGGCGATGGACGCCCGCCGCTTGGGCGTCGGCCTCCACCTTTCTCAGACCTTCCTGACCGAGGCGGCCCTCGACTACCTCTTCCCGGACGACTACGACCAGCTCACCGACAACTGGGCTGAGAGGGCTTATACCGAGATCACCAAGCCAGGACACGGCAGACAAGCCCCGTTACAGCAGGTGCGCCCGCGTCCATCACGAGGCCCAGTCGGCCCGCCCGAGCGGGCCGACCACGCACCACCCCGGGCCGTAGACACGGTATTCCGGCTCGCCGACTACCTTGAACAGCACGCCCGCATATCCCGTCGTCCCCTGTGCCCGCCCACTTCCTTCTGGCACGCCGCCCACACTCATCTGACCCACCCCGACGACTTGCGTTGCCTTGCCCAGGAGGCCCACCGACGACGACGGGATCAATGGGCACAGCGCCTCCGCAAGCGCGCCGCGGACCACGGTGATTCCGAGGCTTTGCGCCTGCAGGTCGGGATCTTGGAAGGAAACGGACAGCGCGAAGCCGCCGAGGAGCTGGCACGCCGGGCGGCCCAGCGCGGCGACGCCGCTGTGCTGGCCCATCTCGCCTGGATACGCAGCAGGGATTCCGGGCTCTCCGAGAACACCAGACGGCTCTACCGGGACGCGGCCGACTACGGTCATGTTCCGGCTCTGCTGGACCTGGCATCCGTACTCGAAACCGAGGATCGGGGTGCTGCCGAAGCCGTATACCGGGAGGCGGCCGAGCGTCGCAGCGTCCTGGCCTTGCATGGTCTGGCCAGACTGAGAGAGGAGGCCGGAGACCTGAGCGCTGCCGAGGCATATCTGCAGAAGGCCGTCGATCAGGGTGACGCGGAGGCACTGTTTTCGCTGGTGAAGATGCGGGAGGAGGGCGGGGACCCACAAGCTGCGGAGGCATTGGCTCTCAAAGCCGCCAGATGGGGCCACGACGGGGCATCAGACCACTTGATCAAAGCACGGGAGCAGGTCGGCGACCGTGACGGCGCAGAAAGTCTGGCGCGTCGGGCCGTTGACCACGGTAACCTGCGAGCGATAGTCAGGCTGGCGAGGATGCGGCAGGACGACGGAGACCCATCAGCCGACGCCCTGTTGCAGGAAGCCGCAGACCAAGGCGACATGGACGCTCTTTGCGAACTCGCGCTCCAGCGGGACGCGGCCGGCGACCGACAGGCCGCTGAGCGACTGGCTCAGCAAGCAGCGGATCACGGTGCGACTCAACTCCACGCCCTCCTGGCCTTCTGGCGAGCGGAAGCCGACGACTACGGGGGTGCCGAAACCGTGGCGCGCCAGTCCCTCGCGTGCGGCGACACACTCGCGGTCCGCCTCGTGGCCGATTGCCGGAGAAGAGGTGGAGACCGAAAGGCTGCCGAAGGGCTTTATCAGCAGGCTGCCGACCGCGGCGACGCCGACGCATTGATGGCTCTTGCGGTGATGCGGGAACACGACGGCGACCGTCAGGACTCAGAGAGACTCGCACGGCAGGCCGCCCGCCGAGGCAAACCCGAAGCGCTGCTGCAGCTCGCCTGGATGCGGAACGAGTGTGGTGATCGCCGTACCGCAGAGGACCTCGCCCGTCAGGCCGCCGACTACGGTCTTCTCCCTCCGGAACGCGGAAGTGTCGCGTACGACTGGTTCTCAACACTCTGGCCGGATGGCTTGGACGCGGAGGGTAGAGCGACACGCCATGGGCAATGAACCCTCTGCTTGCGCTGGAAGCGTCGCGCCGCCTGCCGATCGGGGCGGGGACTAGTCGTCGAGGATCTGCTGCTCCGAGGTGACGTCGTCGGGCAGGCGGGGGAGGGGCACGTCCCAGCTCGTGGTGGCCTTTCGGGGGTTCGGGTTCAGATCAGGCCGAGTTGTTCTCCGGGAGGCTGTGCGTGAGAACCTTCCGCAGGTTGCGGATGTACGCACGCCAGGGACCGCCATCCGATTCATCCCAGAGGTCCATCAGCTCGGACGGCTCGGTCATGACGCGGTCGAGGGCTTGGAGGGCGAGGTCGCGCAGGCTGGTGAGGTCGGGAAGCGGCTCTTCGGGGCCGTAGACGGGATCGGTCGGCTCTCCCTCGGGGCACTGTGCGGCGATGAGGGCGGCTGCGGCGACGGCTTCTTCGGATTCGGGTGCTTCGAGGTAGCCGACGGTGTCGATCACGCGTGTGAGGGTGTCGTTGATGATGCCCGCGCGTGCGTCTGCGGCGGCCTCGTCGAGGGTGTGGCCGAAGTCCGCTGCGGTGTCGTTGCCGAAAGGTGCGACGTCCCAAGTGCCCATGCTCTTCTCCTGCGTCGTGGCCGATGCCGGGCATCTTGACAGCAGCCACTGACAGGAGCCTTGGCCGGGCGGTGGGCAGGAGAGGTCCCGCATTGCTTCCGGAGGAGCGAGCGCGGGCACGTTCGCCGGCCATGCGCGCAACACCCTGCCCGGTGAAGTCGATCAGCTGTGGAATGGCTGCTTGTCTCTGCGCGGCCATCGTCGACCGCCTCACCTTCGGCGGCAACATCGTCGAGACCGGCACCGACTCCTACCGTCTCGTCACCATCCGAGCCCAAGCCGAACAACAGGCAGTCGTCCGAGTGGATGGGGGGTCATCCGGTGGGAGCGCCTCCTACGAAGGTTCGTTCTGGCGGTGACGCCACGAGTTCGACCATGGTGCCGGCGCGGAGGTCGTCGCCGACGACGCGCGTGATCGCGTCGGTGAGCGCGGTGCCGAGGCGCGCGGTGATCTGGGCGGCGTCGGGGCGGTCGAAGACGCCAGCTCGAACTCCCAAGATCACCGAGGCATTTGTGTCCACGGCTTTGCCGCCCTGCGCGAAGCGGCCTGCGGGGACTCCGGCCAGGCGGACGCTGACGAGGTCGCGGGCCCACTCGCCATAGACGTCGACGATTGCGTCGGTCAGTGCGGCGACGAGCATGGGTTCCTTACCGGTCAGCCTGTTCTCCGGAAGGTGGACGGTCAGGTGCGGCATGATGGACCTCGCTCCCTTTGAATACAAAGCCTTTGTATTCGAAGGTATATGGAAGAGGTCGATCATGTCCACGGAATCGGAAGGCCCAGCCGTCGATGAGGCCGTTCGTACCCTGCTGTTGCTCATGCCCCGGCTCGTCGGCCGAGCCAAGCGCCTGCCGATCCCCCCGGCGCTCCAGGGCCTGGACCTGGCACCGCGACATCTCGCGCTGCTGGCCCACCTGGAGTACGACGGTCCCACCAGCGTCAACGATCTGGCCGCCCGACTGGAGGTGGCCCCGACGACCGTCAGCCTCATGGTCAGCGAACTGTCACGGCTGGGCGTCCTGCAGCGCACCACCGATCCCGCCGACCGCCGCCGCCGCATCGTCGCCGTCGCCCCCGCATACGCCGCACCGATCGGCGAATGGCTCTCTGGCAGTGCCTCTGCCTGGGAAGGCGTCATGCGCGGCCTCGACCCCGCGGAACGCGCCACGGTCATCACCGCCCTGCACGCCTACGAGGCCGCCTTGGAGCAGGCGGGCGGCAAGCAACGGAACGAGCAGCCGCGTTAGCGGAGCTGGCGGAGCCGGGCCCCGGTCGCGTGTGGCTGCCCGCGGACCCGACTGGTACGAAAGCGCAGCAGCCTGCCCCGATGCCCTCGCCGAGCAACCCGCCGTCCGCGCCGCGGCAGCCACACGCGATCAGAGCCTTGTCGTCGACAAGGACTTCAACTTTGTGTCGTCCAGGGCCCTTGAGCGGCTGACCGGCGACCTGGACGCCTTCTGGGAGACGGCGGGAGTCCCACACCGACGCCCGCACCCCGGCCGAAGGGACCGACGGCGAGATGGGCGAGCCGTTCGACTTCAGCGGTACCCAGCGAATGCGCCTGCGTCTGACGCGGCTGGCCACACTCCACCTCGGTCCCGTAGCAGGCTGACGCACACCGGGCCCGAGGCTCGCCCGGGCATCAGTCCCAGGCGTTGAAGAGCACTCCGCCCAACGTGGTGATGCCGTAGAAGCGAACCTCGCGCCACTCGCCTTGTGTGAGGACCGAAGTGTCGACGTCCGAGAGCGGCAGAGTGAGTTCGGCGTGACCGAGCACGACGAAGCCCAGGTCGGCGAAGATGTGGGCCCACGCCGGCGGTGCAAGGAACTCCACGGTGTACCAGTCCCGGCGCTCGTGAGCGAAGGCAATCCACGGGTGATGGGCGTGGCACAGGACCACCCACTCGCCTGTGCCTGCGATGACCGTCGCGGTGTGAAACGTACGCGGATACGCCTGTTCTTCTATCTCGCCCACGCGGCCTCCGGTCGCCCGGGCGGCCCCGTACAGGGCTGTGCGGAACGTCCGCACATCGGTCAGCGGCAGCGGCCCGTCCTTCGGCCAGAAGAAGCCGGTGGCGCCCCGCGGCAGTGTGAACGCTGCGTCGTTGTCTGGAGCCATGCCGCACATTCTGCGAGCCGAATGCCATCCGGCGCGTCGGGTTTTCGCTGACATCGTCTCCGTCACACCGCCGAAGGCCCACCGCGCCGCAGCGCCGTACGACGGACCTGTCCCGCTGATCACGACGCCCGGGCTGAGAGTCGCAAGGACCTCAATCCGTGACGCCGGGCCGGGTGTTGATGGGGCGTGGCCGGCGCTGCCGTGCTCTGGCCATGGCGGCTCGCCCCGTAACGCCGCTGACGCCGTCAGTCCATTGTCTCCCGGTCCTCTGGGGCCCGGCGTACGGACGACGTTCCCCTTCCACGCCTCATGTTCCCCTTCGGGCAGGCAGGCGATGGCCGGTGCCGTCGCCGGTCGTCATGGGAGCGGGTCGAGGTGATCACGACGGATGTGTAGGGCATGGTGGCGTGGCCGCCGAGCCTGTCGATCGCGGTCCCGGCGCTGTCCAGGACCTCCGCCATTTTGTCTGCGGGGAGTTGGGTCAGGCCACCGAAGGTGGGGAGCTGGTCGAGCCACTGGTCTCGGGAGTAGGTGCGTTCCCAGGTGAAGAGCCACTGTTCGGGCTCGCTGAAGCTGCCGGTCTGCCGGATCCCGTCGGCGATTTTCGCGAACAGTGGCTGGTAGGCGTCCACGGCCGAGCCTCTCAGCAGGCCAGGGTTGAACGGGGAATCAGGGGCGACCCGTTGGAGTGCTTCGGCGAGGGCGTCGATCACCTCGGCCGGGAGCTGGGGGACGTGGTGGAAGGGGGCGAGTCGGCCGCCGGGCCGGAGCACCTGTGCCGCCTTGGCTGCGCCGGCGACGGGATCCACCCAGTGCCAGGCGGTGCCGGCGATGACCGCGTCGAACTGCCGCCTGGAGGGCTGCCAGTCCTCGAACCTGGCGACCTCGACCTCGACACCGCTGCGTCGCGCGAACGCGGCCATCCGCTCGTCGGGCTCTACACCGAGCACCGTGCAGCCGGCCGCCTGGAACTGCCGGGCCTCGATGCCGGTCCCGGCTCCGACGTCGAGGACGTGCCGACCGGGGCTTGCCGCGACGATCCTTTCCACCAGGGCCTCGGGATACGGCGGTCGGGCACGGTCGTAGCGTTCGGCGTCCACGCCGAACGACTCGGCCGTCTGCCGGTGGCGGTGGGGTTCGGGGCCGGACTTGTCCGGCTGTCCCTGCGATAAAGTGGGCATGCGCCCATATTAATGGGCAGTTGCCCACTTGTTAAGGCGGGGCGCCGCGGAGAGGGAGACAATGCCGTCAGGGGTGCACATCCACAACGTGCGCGGCCACTTGTTCGAAGCCGCCGAGCGCGTCCTGCTCCGGGACGGGCCCGACGCGTTGACCAGCCGGGCGGTCACGGAGGAGGCGAATTGCGCCAAGGGTGTGCTGCACCGGCACTTCACCGACTTCGACACCTTCCTGGCGGAACTGGTCCTCGACCGCGTCCGCGGCGTCGAGGACCGAACTGCGGCTCTGCGTGCCGTCGCCGGCACCGGGAGCGTGGTGGACAACCTCGCCGACGCCCTGCAGGACCTGTTCGGGCCGGTCGCGGTGGCAATCGTCGCGCTCATCACCTCCCGCGATGGTCTCCGCGCCCGGCTGCGCGATGCCGGCCTGACCGGCATTCCCCTTGCCATGCAAGGCACCGCCATGATCGCCGCATACCTCACCGCCGAGCGGGAGTCGGGGCGCCTGGCCGGTGACGCCGACATCGACACACTCGCCCCCACCCTCGTCGGGGCCGGGCACCTGCTGTTCGCCGACCGGACGAGCGCCCCACCGCAGTCCACCGCCATCCACAAGATGGTGACCACCGTCATGGCCGGCGCCTTGCGACCACCTCAGTCGTAGATGGCATTCCAGCGCGCGGGACGACCGGCTGCAAAAGCGGCTCATGGTGTGGAGGACGGCGGGGACGCCGGAGAGGCCGAAGCCGCCGACAGCGACGGAGGCCCCGCCGGGGATGTCGGCGACCGCCTCGGCGGCATCCGCGATGACTTCGTCCACGGTGGTGCGGGGTCCTCTCAGGGAAGCGGGTTGGGCGGGCCGGGCAGGACCGTCGACCAGCCGCCGTCTACAACGAGGTTGTGGCCGGTGATGTACGCAGCGTCGTCGGAGGCGAGGAAGAGGGCCGCCCGGACGACGTCGTCGGGCGAGCCGATCCGGCCGAGCGGGATGTGCTCGGCGGCGGCGCGCAGGGGGTGGTCCTCGGCGAGGAGGTCGCCGCGGGACCCCTCGGTGTCGATCATGCCGGGACTGACGCAGTTGGCGCGGATTCCGAACGGGGCTCCCTCGGCTGCCAGTTGGCGGGTGAGGGCGATGACAGCGCCCTTGGACGCGGAATGGGCGGTCCGGCGGTTGCTCAGCGAGCCGGTCAGGCCCGCGGTCGAGCCGACGGTCACGATGCTGCCGTGGCTGCGCCTGAGGTGCGGCCAGGCGAGATGGGCGGCGAGCCACACCGAGTCGAGTTCGGCGCGCAGCGTGAACGCGAAGTCCGCGTAGGGCTGGGTGTCGACGGCGCCGAAGCGGACGGCGCCCGCGTTTGCGTAGAGTACGTCGATACCGCCGAAAGCGGACACGGCCTCCTCGACCCAGGCCCGTACGGAGTTCTCGTCCGTCGCGTCGAGGGGCGCCGGAGTGAGGGCGACACCACCCGAACGGCCGATCAACCGCTGTGTCTCCAGGGCCTGTTCATGCAGCAGGTCGCCACCGACGACCAGCGCGCCTTCGGCGGCGAACCGCAGCGCCGCCGCTCGGCCCTGTCCGCGAGCCGTGCCGGAGATGAGGGCGACCTTGCCCTCCAGGCGCTTCATGACGCCGCTCCCGGCCGCAGGGCGTCGGAGACCGACTTGGCGCCGCCGTGGGCGGTGAAGCCGCCGTCGACCGGTATCTCGGCGCCGCTGATGAAGGAGGCGTCGTCCGACAGCAGGAATGCGACCAGCGGAATGATCTCGTCGACCGTGCCGGTGCGGCCGAGGGGTGTCTCGCGGATGTTGGACTCCCTGAAGGCGGGGGCGGCCGAGGCCGTCATCTCGGTCTCGATGAAGCCGGGATGGATGGTGTTGACGCGGATGCCGCGCGGCCCGAGTTCGAGCGCCGCCGTCTTCGACAGGCCGCGCAGCGCCCACTTGCTGGCCGTGTACGCGACCGGATAGTGGGCGGTCAGCGCGGCGGACGAGCCTACGTTGACGATGGAGGCGCCGGCCGGCATCAGCGGGGTGAGGTGCTGGATGCCGAGGAGCGGGCCCGTGACGTTCACGGCGTGGACGCGGGCGAAGTCGTCGGCGCGGATCTCGTCGAGGCGGGCGCGCCAGGTGATGCCCGCGTTGTTGACCAGCCCGTGGACCTGCCCGTACGACGCGCGCAGTTCGGCGGCCAGTTCCGCCCAGTCCTGTTCGCTGGTGACGTCGAGCCGGCGGCAGCCGGGTGCCTCGGTGACGTCGGTGGCGATGACGCGGGCACCCTCGCGGGTGAGGGCCTCGGCCTCGGCGGCGCCCTGCCCGCGGGCGGCACCGGTGACGACCACGACCTTGCCGAGCAGCCGCTTGGGGTGCAGATCGCTCACGGCCGCTCCCGGGTGCGGCGCCGGCCGGCGGGCAGGGGGACGGGCTCCGCGCCGGGGACCACGGTGTTGGTCAGTGTGCCGATGCCCTCGACCGTGAGGGTGACCGTGTCGCCGGGCTTCAGCGGCGGCGGAGTCTGCTCGCCGCGCAGGCCCCACAGCTCGGCGAGGCAGCCGCCGTTGCCGCAGGTGCCGGAGCCGAGGACGTCACCGGGGACGACGCGGGTGCCGCGGGAGGCGTAGGCGGTCATCTCCTCGAAGGTCCAGCTCATGTTGGACAGCAGGTCCTTGCCGACGGTCTCGCCGTTCACCGAGGCGGTGAGCGCCAGCCGCAGGAAGCCTTCGGCGTCCCGGTGCGGTTCCAGTGCGTCGGCGGTGACCAGGTACGGGCCGAGGGTGGTGGCGGTGTCCTTGCCCTTGCAGGGGCCGAGGCCGACCTTCATCTCCGCGGACTGCAGGTCGCGCGCGGACCAGTCGTTGAAGACGGTGTAGCCGACGATGTGGTCGCGGGCCTGTGCGGGGGTGAGGTCACGGCCCTCGCGGCCGATGACGGCGGCGACTTCGAGTTCGAAGTCGAGGACGGCCGAGCCGGGCGGCATCGGGATGGCGTCTCCGTCGCCGTAGATCGCGTGCGGGTTGGTGAAGTAGAAGGTGGGTGCCGCGTACCACTGCTCGGGCACGCCGGCCGCGCCGTCCACGGAGCGGCGTACGCCCTCGACGTGTTCCTCGAAGGTGACGAAGTCCCGTACGGAGGAAGGCCGGAGCGGGGGCAGCAGCCGTACCTCGGAGACGTGCGGACCGGCCGGGACGTCGAGTGCGGCGGCACCCGCGTCGAGGAGGGCGGGCAGTCCGCCGCCGGAGCGCACCAGTTCGGTGAGCGACGCGGTGCCGGGCAGCGGGTAGAGCGTGCCGTCCTCACCGACGACGGCGACGCGCACGTCGGCGGGGTGTTCATGTGCATAGGTGGCGAAACGCATGCGGGGTACTCCTGGCACAGGCGGGGACCGGGGGCGCGGCAGGCGGAGTCAGGGCGTGGACAGGGCCGCCGCGCCCCCGGAACTCGGGGCGGAGCCGGTCGGATCAGACCGGCGGGGCGACGAACACGCCGCGGTCGGGGTCGTTGAAGGACTCCTTGGCGACGAGTTCGTTCATGGGGTTGGCGGTGCCCCACTGGTCGGTGACCTCGGGCTTCGAGAAGTCGTACACGTGGGGGTGCCAGGTGTCCTCGTCCAGGCACTCCAGCTCGGTGGTGTACTCGATGGTGTTGCCGTGCGGGTCGAGGAAGTACGTGAAGGTGTTGTCCCCGGCCATGTGCCGGCCCGGCCCCCAGATCTTCTTGAAGCCGGCCCGCATGACCCGGCCGGAGCCGCGCATGTACTCGTCGATGCCGCGCATCTCGAAGGAGACGTGGTGCAGCGAGGTGTGCGGGCCCTTGGCGATGGCCATCGAGTGGTGCTGGTTGCTGATCCGCATGAAGTGCATGACCTCGCCCATGTGCGGCGAGCTGAGCGTGTCGGAGAGGGCGAAGCCGAGGTGGCGCTCGTACCACTCGCGGGTCCGGTTCAGATCGGGGGAGTTGAGGACGACGTGGGAGAGCTTGACCGGGATGGCCTCCTTCTCCTCGATCTTGCGGTGCCGGCGGACCTCGACGTCGGCGGAGACCTCGATGGTGCGGCCGTCGACGTCGAAGAAGCGGAAGCCGTAGCCGCCGCCGGGGGTGTCGACCTTCCCGGGCTGCGAGATCAGCTGCACGCCGCCCGCGAGCAGCCGCTCGGCGAGGGTGTCGACGTCGGCGGGGGACGCGGCGCCGTAGGAGACGAGATCGAGGCGCTTCTCCTCGGCCTCGCGCAGCCGCACCACGTACTGCTCCGGGCTGCCTTCGGCAGCCAGGAAGGAGATGCCGGAGTCCTCGGCGACCTTGGTCAGGCCCCATACGCCGGCGTAGAAGTCGAGCTGCTTGTCGTAGTCGGGCACGGCGAGGTCGACGTGCCGCAGATGGGTGAGCAGACGGTTGCTCATGAGGGGTCAGTCCTTCCTCAGGAGGGCGGCGGCGGTGCCGCCCCGGACGGCGTGGAAGTCGGCGTCGGGCAGCCGGGCGGCGCGCAGGGCGCCGACCGGGTCCCCGGTGCCCATGTCGAAGGGGAAGTCGGAGCCCAGCAGCACCCGGTCGGCGCCGGCGGCCCGGACCAGTTCCCGCAGCACGTGCGGGGCGTGGACCAGGGAGTCGAAGTACAGCCGCCTGAGGTAGCTGCTGGGCAGGTGCGCGCAGCCGGACCCCGCATCGGAGCGGGTCGACCAGGCGTGGTCGGCGCGGCCGATGTGGGTGGGCAGGTAGCCGCCGCCGTGCGCGGCGATGATCCGCAGGCCCGGGAAGCGGTCCAGGACCCCGGAGAAGATCAGGTGCGAGAGCGCGACGGCGTTCTCGGTGGGCTGGCCGACGGAGTTGGACAGGTACCACCGGTCCAGCCGCTCGTCGAGCGTGCAGCCGAAGGGGTGCAGGAACAGGATCGCACCCGTCTCCTCGGCCCGGGTCCAGAACGGTTCGTAGGCCGGATCGGACAGTTCGTGCCCGGGGGCGTGGCTGGAGATCTCCACCCCGGCCAGGCCCTGATCCAGGGCGTGGCCGAGGGCGGCCGTCGTCAGGGCGGGGTGCTGGAGGGGTACGAGGCCTAGGCCGCGCAGCCGGTCTGGGGCGGCCGCACAGTGCGCGGCGGTCGCCTCGTTGGCGAGCCGGTACACCTTTTCGGCCGTCTCCTCGTCCGCCCAGTAGTGGTAGTGCGAGGGGGAGGGGCTGACCAGCTGCACGTCGACGCCCTGCGCGTCCATCGCGGCCAGGCGCACGGCGGGATCGGTCAGCCTGGGGATGCGTTCGCGGACCATGGGGCCGCTGACGGCAAGGGCGGCGGGCCCGTTGCGCCGGGCGTCCAGCTCCCGTGCCTCGGCGTGACCGGGCAGGCCCTCGACCAGCGCGTCGATCTCGGGCAGCAGGACGTGGGCGTGCACGTCGACGGTGGGCGGGGTCGTGGTCACGGCAGCTCCCGGAGCATCGTCATGGTGCGGCCCATCAGGCCGGGTACGTCCGCGTCGCGCACCCCGTCCAGCTGCCACCGGCCGATCTGCACGGACGCCTCGACCACGGGCCGGACGCGGGTGATGCGCCGCTCGTAGTACGCCTGGAGGAGCGCGTCGTCCCAGGTCTCGGCGGCGGTGAGCATCTGGGTGAGCACCCAGGCGTCCTCCAGTGACAGGGCGGCGCCCTGGGCGAGGGTGGGCGGACAGCAGTGGGCGGCGTCGCCGACCAGGACGACCCGGCCGCGGTGCCAGGAACCCTCCACCAGCATTCGGTCGAACCAGGTGTAGTTGACCTTCGCCGGGTCGGTGATGTGCGTGGTGATCTCCGGCCAGTGGCCGCCGTAGGCGGAGGCCAGGCGCCGCATCTCGTCGGCGTACGACTCGACGGGTATCGAAGCGCGGTCCCGGTTGGCCTCGACGACGTACGCGTACAGGGTCGTGTCGCTGGTGGGGCAGTAGCCGGCGATGTATGCCGGGCCGCCGTAGGCGAGGTCGGTGCGGGTCACCCCGGCCGGGCGGGGCGCGGCGATGCGCCAGATGGCCATGCCGGTCGGCTCGGGCTTCGCCGTGATGCCGATCGTTGCGCGGGTGGCGGAGCCGAGGCCGTCAGCGGCGACGACCAGGTCGTAGCGGCCTTCGGTGCCGTCCGTGAAGCGGACAGTGACGCCGCTGCCGTCCTGGTTCAGGGATGTGGTGCGCACGCCGAGGCGGATGCCGGCGCCACTGGCGCGGACCGCGTCGCTGAGGATGCGCTGGAGCTGCGGGCGCTGCATGCCGACGGTGGCGGGCAGGTCGTCACCGCCGGTGCGCAGGTCGTCCTGGACGTGCAGGACGGTGCCGTCGGGGGCGGTGATGCCGACCGCGCCGAAACCGTACCCCGACTTCTCCACCTGGTCCCACACGCCGAGTTCGCGCAGCACGCGCAGGGCGTTGCCCTGGAGGGTGATGCCGGAGCCCGCGGTGGCGTTCCAGTCGTCCTTGGCCTCGATCAGGTCCACGGCGACACCGGCGCGGCGCAGCAGGATCGTAACGGCGTTGCCGGCCGCGCCGCCACCGACGACGAGAACCGTGCGGTGCTGGGGCATGAAGAACTCCTTCGTTCCTCGGTCTACTTGACCGCGATCGGGTTGACGGGCGAGCCGACCGCCCCGGTGATGGGCAGGGGAGCGGCGGTGAGCCAGAAGGCGTACTCGCCGTCGGCCGCGCAGTCCGCGGCGAGCGCGTCCAGGTCCCACATCTCGCCGATCAGCAGGCCGATGTGGGGGATGGCGACCTGGTGCAGCGGCTGGAAGGCGTGCTCGAACTCGTTCGGCCGGACCTCGAAGCCCCAGGTGTCGGTGGCGATCGCGGCGATCTCGGTGCGGTGCAGCCAGCCGGCCGTGGTGAACGACAGACCGGGCGCGGGACCGCCCGCGTAGTCGCCCCAGCCCTCGCGCCGGACTCGGGCGAGCTGCCCGGTGCGCACCAGCACGATGTCGCCGCGCCCCACGGTCACGCCCTGGGCCTCGGTGGTCGCCGTCAGGTGTTCCTCGGTGACCGGGAAACCGTCGGGCAGTTCGCCGTCCTCGCCGACCGTGCGGCCGACGTCCAGCAGGACACCGCGCCCGGCGACGTGCGGGGCCATGTGCTCGATGCCGGTGACCAGGTCGCCGTCGGAGGTGACGACCTGCTCCGCCGGACGGCCGTTCCACGCCTTGCCGTGGTCGAAGATGTGGCCGAGCCCGTCCCACTGGGTGGAGCACTGCAGCGGCATCGCGATGACGTCGTCGGCGCCGCCGATGCCGTGCGGGAAGCCCTGGTTGCCGAGGGCGGCGTCGGTGCCGGTGTCGAGCATCGTGTGCACCGGGTTGGTGCGCCGGCGCCAGCCCTTCTGCGGGCCGTCCATGTCGAAACGCTGCGAGAGGGAGAAGCTGACCCCCCGCCGGATCAGCGCGGCACCCTCGCGACGCTTGGCCTCGTCCAGGAAGTTGAGGGTGCCGAGGACGTCATCCTCGCCCCAGCGGCCCCAGTTGGAGAACGCCTTCGTGGCACGCGCTATCGAGCCCTCGGGGTCGGTGCGGTCCAGTGTCACCGGGACACCTCCGCCACACAGCGGGTGCGCTGTGCGCCGAGCCCGGTGATCGAGGCGTCCATCACGTCGCCGTCGCGCAGCAGCCGCCCCCAGTGCATGCCGTTGCCGGCCGGGGAGCCGGTGAGCACCAGGTCGCCGGGGAGCAGCCGGGCGGTCTGCGAGGCGTAGGACACCATGCGGGCGAGGTCGAAGATCATGTCCTTGGTGGACTCGTCCTGCATGGTCTCGCCGTTCAGCCTGAGCGTGAGCCGCAGGTCGCCGGGGTGCGCGATCGACTCCTTGGGCACGATCCACGGGCCGAGCGGAGTGAAGCCGGGCGCGTTCTTGCTGCGCAGCCAGTCGGTGCCGATCTGCGGCATGTCGCGGCGGAACACGGTCGCCCGGTCGGTGAGGTCGTTGGCGATCGTGTACCCGGCGACGTGCTCCAGGGCCTCCTCGACGGGCACCCGGTGGGCGGGGCGGCCGATGACGGCCGCCAACTCCAGTTCCCAGTCCGGCTGTTCGGCCCACGCGGGCAGCAGGACATCGTCGTACGGACCGGTGATCGCGCTCGGCAGGCCGATGAAGACGTACGGCAGGTCCTGCGCGGCCCGCCGGTCCATGATCTGCGCCGCCTCGGCGCGTCGCTCCGCCTCCGGGCGGTCGTCCCCCGGGGCCCGGTGGGCGACGTGCAGATCGATCACGTGCTGCCGGTAGTTGGCCCCCGACTGGAACACCTGGCGCGGCTCGACCGGCGCGTGCACGCGGAAGTCCGCCAGCGGCCTGCGCTTTGCGGCACCGTCGTCGACCAGGGAGCGCAGCCGCGGCAGCACCGCCGGCCAATCCTCCAGGAGGCGGCGCACGGTCAGTCGCTCGTCGCCGAGGGCGGCCCGCAGGTCGACGGCGTGCCCGTCGGGGGTGACCAGGGCGGGGAACGCCGGTCCTTCGGGACCCGAGAGGGTCGCGAGGGCGAAGGGGCCGGCGAAGGGCGCGGATGCGGGAGCAGGTTTCACGGACATGTCCTCCTGATTGCGGTGGGACTAATCTGGACCCGCCACCGGAGATCAGGGAAATAGATTGTGTGGATGATCGTCATCCATCAGGTGGATTTCGCCTGGTCAGTGTCGTTCGATGCCGTACAGCAAGGGAAACAACGTGAACCTGGCTCGTCTGGACCTCAACCTCGTCGTCGCCCTGCGCGCCCTGCTGGAGGAGCGCAACGTCACGCGAGCCGGACAGCGCGTCGGACTGAGCCAGCCCGCCATGAGCGCCGCGCTGTCCCGGCTGCGCCGCCACTTCGACGACGACCTGCTCGCCCGCGTCGGCGGCCACTACGAACTGACCGCCCTCGGCCAGGTCCTCCTCGACCGCACCTCCACCGCCTACGACGTCCTCGAGCGGCTCTTCTCCAGCCAGGCCGAATTCGACCCGGCCAGGGAGAGCCGCGAGTTCAGGCTGGTCGCCTCCGACTATGCCGTCGCCGTGTTCGGCGCCGAACTCGCCCGCGTCGTGCACGACGAAGCCCCCGGCATCCGGCTGCGCTTCGCTCAGACCCCACCCACCGTGGTCGACGACACCGCCACGCTGCTGAGCGCCACCGACGGACTGCTCATGCCGCACGGCGTCATCAGCGACTTCCCCGCCACCGACCTCTACCAGGACCGCTGGGTCTTCCTCGTCGCCGACGACCACCCGAGCGTCGAGGACCGCCTCACCCGGCAGGACCTCGCCGACCTCCCGTGGGTCACCTACCAGCGCACCTACGACGCCCCGGCGGTGCGCCAGCTCGGCATGCTCGGCGTCGAACTCCGGGCCGAGGTCTCCGTGGACAGCTTCCAGCTGCTGCCGCTGCTGGTCGCCGGCACCCGGCGCATCGCCCTGATCCAGGCGCGCCTCGCCCGCCTGCTCACGCCGATCGCCCCGGTCCGGGTCGTGGAACCTCCCTACGAGGCCGTGTCGCTGCAGGAGGCCCTGTGGTGGCACCCGGTGCACACGCACGACGCCGCGCACATCTGGCTGCGGGAGACAGCGGCGCGGGTGGGCGCGCGGCTCACGCCGGTGCACGACGGATGATCCGTTCCCGGTGACGTCTGGGCGCAAGGGCGCCACGCGCTGCGGCCACCTCACGGTGCGACCCGCTCAGCGACTTGGCCTCGCCCGCCACGCCACGTACTGGGCGCGCTTCTCGTCCGGCCAGGCGACCTTACGATCTCAGGCCCGCTGACCCGCCACAACCTGCTTCCACTGTGCGCCCTGCTGCTGATGGCCGGCTACGAGACCACCGCCGACATCATCACGAACGGCGCCCTCGCCCTGCTCCGGCACCCGGACCAACTCGCCGTAGCCCCGAGCAGGGCCGGCAGGGAGCAGTTGGACAGCAGCACCATGAACGAGCTGCTGCGCTGCGACTCCTCGATCCAGATCACCTTCCGTACCGTGCAACGCCCTACGATGATCGCCGGCACCCCGCTGGGGCACCCCGGTGGTCCTGCTGATCGGATCGGCCAATCACGAACGCCGCGTGTTCGCCCGCCCCGACCGGCTCGACGTGGAGCGCGCACACGACCCGCACCTGAGCTTGGGCGCGGGCGTCCACTACTGCCTCGGCGCCCCGCTCGCCCGCCTGGAATCCTCCCTGGCCCTCGGCAGGTTGCTCACCCGGGCGCGAAATATGGAACCGGCCCCGAGTGCGGTCGGGCACAAGGACATCACCGCCACCATCCGCGGTGTGAAAGCCCTGCCCGTCACCCTCACGGCCGCCTGACCCACGCCCTCGGAGAAGGGAACCATGGTGCGCGCATCTTCCTTCGCGTGCCTGGCCGGACTCCATGGCGCGGGGATTCTCCTCCGGTCCGCCCGCCGGACCGAAACCGCCTAGGTTCTGTCCGGCGGATCATGTGACCTTCTGACTGGTCGCTCGTTGGTTCGGTCATGGGTCGGGGGGATCTGACGAATCGCGAGTGGTCGT
>NZ_JBEZVJ010000057.1:0-18515 GCF_040636935.1 Streptomyces sp. NPDC032940
GGGCACGGAGACCGACCGCCTCGACCGGCACGTGTGGGTCGGCGCGAAGGACGGCCCGGACTGGATGACCTGGATCGCTCGGCGATCCAGCGGGGGCTGCGGCGTGCCGCGGTCAGGCCGCCGTGTTGCGTTCCGGCGGCAGGATCAGGGTGGGCTCGAGGACGACGCGGGCGGCGGGAGCGGGCTCCTCCCGCACCCACACCACCGCATGCCGTGCGCCCCGCTGCTGGCGCCAGTGGGCCTGCGCGACCACCACGGCGACGTACGGGATGAGGACCGCGCCGGCCAGGGCACAGACCGCGACCACGGGCCAGCGGCTCCAGGTGGCGGCCATCACGACCACGCAGGCGGTGCGCACCAGCATGGCGATCAGATAGCGGCGCTGGCGGCCGCGCAGATCACGCGTCAGGCCGGTGCGCGCCCGGGTGATGGACTCGGCCCGGGAGGATTCCCGGCGCCAGGGGGTTGTCGTCATCGGGCCTCCGTGGACACTCCGGCGCGACGGCCGGAAGCGGATGGGAACGGGACCTGTGCGGCGGTGTGTCTGTCCCGCGGTGAAACGACGGCGGCGCGGGTGACCGTCCCCTGGTCTCCCGCGCCGCCCTCACTGGCCCGGCCCTCTGCGGTGTGCCGCCGGGTCAGAGCACTTTCTGGTCCGACTCCCGTTCACCGGCCGTGCGCTGTGCGCCGATCTCCGGGTGTCCGCCCGCCGAGCCGTGCCCGTCGAGCGCGTGTGCGCCGTGCTCCCGGGCCTGCTCCAGTTCCGCCGGGGTCGGCTTCGCGATCTGCTCGCCGTACAGCCAGCGGCTGAGCTTGTAGCGCAGCATCTCCTTGCGGAAGCGCGGGTTGGGCACGCCGTCCTGTTCCCGCTGCGGGGCCGGGAGCGGCTTGTAGTCCTCCCGGGCGAGCAGCTTGTACTCGTGCCAGGCGTCGAGCGGCTCGTGCACCTCGACGAACTCGCCGTGCGGCAGCCTGCGGATCCGTCCGCTCTCGCGGCCGTGCAGCAGCTTGTCGAGCTCCCGCCGCTGCAGTCCGAGGCAGAGCCGCTTGGTGACGACGTAGGTCAGCGCCGGGACCAGGAAGACGCCGATCCGGATCGACCAGGTGATCGCGTTCAGCGACAGGTGGAAGCGCTCGGCCAGGATGTCGTTGGCGCCGCCGAAGAACAGCACCAGGTAGAGGGCGACGAAGGCGCAGGCGAACGCGGTCCGCGTGGGGTGGTCGCGCGGCCGGTCGAGGAGGTGGTGCTCCCTCTTGTCGCCGGTGACCCAGGCCTCCAGGAACGGCCACAGGGCGATCACCGCCATCATCAGCGTGGGCAGGATGACGGCCGGGACCAGCAGGCCCATGTTGATGGTGTAGCCGCCCCAGATCGTGAACTCCCAGGCCGGCATGGCGCGCAGGGCGCCTTCGAGGAAGCCCATGTACCAGTCCGGCTGGGATCCCTGGGAGATCTGGTCCGCCCTGTAGGGGCCGTACGTCCACACGGCGTTGATCTGGGCGACGCCGGCGAGCAGCGCCAGCACACCGGTGACCAGGAAGAAGAAGCCGCCGGCCTTGGCCGTGTAGTGCGGCATCAGGGGCTGGCCGACCACGTTGTTCTCGGTGCGTCCCGGTCCCCGGAACTGGGTGTGCTTGTGGTAGAAGACCAGGATCAGGTGGACGGTGACCAGGGCGAGGATGGTTCCCGGGAGCAGCAGGATGTGGAAGCTGTAGAACCGGGGGATGATGTCCTGGCCCGGGAACTCGCCGCCGAACAGGAACATCGCCAGGTAGGTGCCCACCACCGGGATGGCGAGCGTGATGCCCTGGGTGATGCGCAGGCCGGTGCCGGAGAGCAGGTCGTCGGGGAGCGAGTACCCGACGAAGCCCTCGAGGGTGACCAGCACGAGGAGGCTGAAGCCGATCAGCCAGTTGGCCTCACGCGGCTTGCGGAACGAGCCGGTGAGGAAGTGCCGCAGCGTGTGGACGCACAGGGCGGCCACCATGACCAGGGCCGACCAGTGGTGCAGCTGCCGGATCAGCAGCCCGCCGCGCACGTCGAAGGAGACGTTGACGGTGGATTCGTAGGCCCGCGACATCGGGATGCCCTGCAGCGGGGCGTACGACCCGTCGTAGACGGTCTCGGCCATGCTCGGGTCGAAGAACATGGTGAGCCAGATGCCGGTGAGAAGCAGCATGATGAAGCTGTAGAGCGCGATCTCACCGAACATGAACGACCAGTGGTCGGGGAACACCTTGCGGATCAGGAACCGGAAGTTGTAGATCCCGAGCCGCCCGTCCGCCCAGTCGGCGATGCGGACGCCCCTCGACTCCTCGGTGCGCGCACCCGGCGGCGCCGTTTCGGTCGTGCTCATACCCGCGCACCCTCCCTTCGCCGCTCGGTCGTCACCGGCACACCCGCTCCGGCCGGAAGACGGCCGGCGGTCGGGGTGGCCTGCCGCGGCGCAAGCGGGCCCGTGCCTTGGAGCAGCTGGAACGCTACCGACGTGCGACGCGGCTGGACAACCGCTCTCGAGCCTAAGCTCTGTCTCAACTCAAGCGTTTCTCGAGCGAGTTGCGAGTGACCAGAGTGCATATCGCCCCTCATGTTGCTCAACTGGGTCGGTTCTGAAGGCTTGTTATGAGTGCCGTGCGGGCGCGCCCCACTCAAGTTCGCCTTTCTCGGCACCAGTTGACTTTCTTGTGTCATAGAGGAAGCGTATGGCCGCGCTCCGCGCGGCCTGCGGCCGGGTGTGGCCTGCGGCACGCCGCTGCGGCGGTGCTCATGACTTGCGCCGGTCACAGGCGGGTGCCGCGGCCGGCCACTGCGCGGACGACCCCGCGGCGGGTGTCCACCGCGCGGAGCCGGTGGACACCCCGATGGCCGGTGCGGGCGCGCCGGCGGCACGCCGCCGGCGCGCGTTCGGGCCGTGGGTGGTGCTGGGCGGTTCCGCGGTGAGCGGGGCTCGGGCGCCGCGGCACGCGGCCCGTACCGTCGCCGGCCGCAGCGCCGAGGCGGACGGGGGCGCGGCCTGGAGCAGTCCGAGCAGCAGGGCCGCCGCGGACGGATCGGTGGCCGCGGCCGCCGCTATCCGGGCCGTGTACCGCCCGCCGAGCCGGGCGCGCCAGCCGGCCCCCGGGTCGTGGTCCCCCTCGGCGGCGCGCAGGGCGAGGGTGCTCGTCCGCCAGACGGGGGCCAGCCGGTGGGCGAGGGCCCTGCGTAACCGGTAGCCGAGGCCGATCGCCGTGCCGTGCGCGGCCAGCATCTGGTCGAGGACGAGGGCGCACTGCACCGCGATCGTCATGCCCTGGCCGTGGGCCGGGTCGAGGGCGGCGAAGGCGTCACCGACGACGAGGAACTGGTCGGGCCAGCGGCGCAGCTTCTCGTAGTGGCGCCAGCGGGGCCCGGTGGGCGCGCAGGTGTAGACGGGGCCGAGCGGGGTGGCGGCCTCGAGGACGTCGCGCAGCAGGGGGTGGCGCAGGGCGCCGGCGGCGCGCAGAAGGCCCGCGTGGTCGGCGGGCGGGCCGGCGCCGTCGCCGGTGCACACCGACACCGACCAGCGGCCGCCTTCGACGGGGTGGAGCACGCCCCGGCCCGGCCGGCCGGGCGCGGGCATGAGCAGCAGGCTCTTCCAGTCGGCGACATGGCCGACGGGCGGCGCGTACAGGGCGGTGGCGACGCCGGTACGGGGCTCGGACACCGTCTCCCCGGGCGCCTCGTAGCCGAGTTCGGTGAGCCACTGCGGGGCGCGCGAGCCGCGTCCGGTGGCGTCCACCACGAAGTCGGCCGATATCAGGCGCCGGGCGCTCCGGCCGTCCTGTGCCCTGCGGTCCCGGCCGCGCACCCAGACGCCGGTGACGGTGTCGTTGCGGCCGGGCTCCAGCGCGACCGTCTCGTGCTCGGGCAGGAAGGTCACCCTGGGGTCGGCGTGCAGCCGGTCGCGTATCACCGAGTCGATCAGGTCGCGGCCGGCGCTCAGCACGGACAGGTCCGGGCCGGTCCGGGGCAGCCAGCCGCCCGGACCGAGCAGCAGCATGTCCTCGGGCATCCGTACGCGCACCGCCCCGGCGGCGGCCAGTTCCCGGCCCAGGCCGGGAAAGAGCTCCTCGAGGCCCTGCTGGGCCGCGTCCGTGAGGGTGTGGGTGTGCCGGGCCTGGGGCACGCCCCGGCGCCGCCCGGTGCCGCGGGGCACCCAGTCGCGCTCGACGACGGTGACCCGGTCCATGAAGTTGGCCAGGGCCCGTGCCGCGGTGAGCCCGGCGATGCCCGAGCCGATGACCACGGCGTGACCGTGACCGCCGCCAAGGCCGTCGGAGTACTGCGCGTCCTGAGTCAACTCTCCTGCCCCCTCTGTATGTTGCGCTTGCATCATGCGCGGAGAGCCCGTCCGTGGGGCAGGGGTTCAGGCCACCGGAATGAGGAGTTCGAGGGGCGCTCAAGCGGGTCCCGAGAGGGTTTCGAGCGGCGGCGCGGGCGCGCGGTCCGGTGCGGTGAGCGCCCGGTCCACCAGGGGGCCGGCGACGCCGGTGTAGCCGTCCGGGTCGAGCAGGGCGCTCGCCTCGCCGCGGCTCAGCACCCCGGCGAGCTCCGGCAGTTCGGCGAGGACGGCGGCCAGCGGCCGGCCGGTGGTGCCGGCGAGCAGCGAGGCCCGGGTCAGCAGCTCCTTGGCGGCCGTCCTGCCGACGCGCGGCGCGAGAACGGCCGAGACCCGCTCGGACACCAGCTGCCCGCCGGTCGCGGCGAGGTTGGCGCGCATCCGCTGCGGGTGCACGGTGAGCCCCCGGGCGAGTTCGACGGCCGTGTGCGCGGCGCCGCCGGTGAGCCGCAGGGCCTCGCGCAGCGGCTGCCACTCGGCGTGCCACAGTCCGGCCGAGCGCTCGTCCTCGGCGGGCAGGCACTGCAGGAGTACGGAGGCCAGGGCGGGCACCTGGACGGCGGCGGAGCGGATCAGGGTGGCGAGCACGGGGTTGCGCTTGTGCGGCATCGCCGAGGAGGCGCCCCGGCCGGCGACCGAGGGCTCGGCGACCTCGCCGATCTCGGTGCGGGTGAGCACCAGCACGTCCGCGGCGATCTTGCCGAGGGCGCCGGTCGTGTGGGCGAGCGCGGTCCCGAGGTCGGCGACGGGGGTGCGCAGGGCGTGCCAGGGCAGGAGGGGGACGGCCAGGGACGTCTCGGCGGCGAAGGCGGCGCCGAGTTCCTCGAGCACGGCCGCGGGGTCGGCGTCCTCGCCCGCGTACTGGAGGTAGCCGGCCAGGGTGCCGGCCGCGCCGCCGAGCGCCACCGGCAGGCCGCCGTCGGCGATCCGCTCGAGGCGCTCGGCCGCGTCCAGGACCAGCCGGTGCCAGCCGGCCGCCTTGAGCCCGAAGGTCGTGGGGACGGCGTGCAGGGCGAGGGTGCGGCCCGCCATCACGGTGTCCCGGTGCTCGGCGGCGAGCTCGGCCAGGGCGGCGGCCGTTGCCCGCAGGTCCGCGACGATCAGGCGCAGGGCGCGCCGGGCCACCAGCATCGCGCCGGTGTCGAGGACGTCCTGGCTGGTGGAGCCGCGGTGCACGTACTCGGCGGCGGCCGGGGAGCGCTCCGCCACCACCGAGGTCAGCGCCTTGACCAGGCCCACGACCGGGTTCGCGGTCTCCCGTGCGGCCAGGGCGAGTTCGCGTACGTCCAGCAGTTCCGCGCGGGCGGCGGCCGTGATGGCCTCGGCCGCGTGGGCGGGCACGGTGCCGCAGCGGGCCTGGGCGCGGGCCAGGGCCGCCTCCGCGTCGAGCATGGCCTGCAGCCACGCGTCGTCGCCCACGGCCGCCTCGACGGGGGTGCCGGCCCGCACCGGGGAGAGCAGCCCGGCGTCGAGGTGGCCGGGCGGGGCGGCGGGCCGTGGGTGTTCCTGCGGGGAGGTCATGCGCTCGCCTTCATGATCGGAGGGGGTTCCGGGGTGGTGTCCGTCGCGGGGACCGTGGCGAGGACGGGCCGGGGTGCGGCCGCCTGCGCGACGGTGAGGACCGCCGCCGCGATGGCGTCGGAGTCCTCGAGGGTGACCGAGCCGACGCCGGGCCTGATGCCCGCGGCGGTCACCCAGTGCACGGACTCGGTGGGCACGCCGAAGGCGAAGCGCCGCGGGTGCGGCACGTCCCGGGCGTCGATCAGGTGGTACGGCCGCTCGGAGACGGCCAGTCCCCCGGTCTCGTAGTCCGCGCCGGCGTCCGCCGTGGGGCCCGGGATGCGGTACGGGCGGCACTGTCCGGTGCGCAGCAGCTGGTTCATCAGCGGGTCGGCGGTGCGCCGCAGGTCGATCTCGGGCAGCCGGGCCTCGATGAGGACCGTGGCCGGTACCCGTACGTCCGCTATCGCCCCGGAGGTGCCGATGAAGCAGGGGCCGGACTCGTCGTGCGTGCCGGTGGCGACGCGCAGGTCGGGGCCGGTGACCTCGAGGACGCCGGCGTCGATGAGCGCGGCCATCTCCTCGATCCGGGAGGCGGGCGGGCCGATGGACAGGTAGGCGTTGAGCGGGGTGTACCAGCGGTCGAGGTCGTCGCGGTGGGAGGCGGCGGTCAGGCCCGCGTGGTCGACGGCGAGCCGCAGTTCGTTGCGCAGGTCCCGCAGGACGTCGAGCGCGGCCTTGACCGGTCCGCCGACGTTGCCCTGGCGGGCCAGCCGGACGTCGTCGTCCAGGTGTCCGCGCAGCCAGTCGCGGAAGGCGGCCAGGTCACCGAAGACGCGGCTGCCGTAGGGGCGGGCGACGCGCTCCCAGTCCCAGCGGTCGGCCGCGTCGATCCCGGCCTGCGCCAGCAGCCGGTCCTCGTCCGGGCCGGGCTCGGCGTGCAGATACCGTTCGGTGAACTCCTCGGTCGCCGGGGCGGGTTCGCCGCGCTCCGCGAGCAGGGCCGCGTAGTAGACGGCGCACACCTCCTTGGAGATGAGCGGCCACAGGTCGGCGGCGAAGTCGACGGCCCCGCCGTGGGTGTCCCGGGCGCGCAGTGACGCGATGTACCCGGGCGTCAGCAGCCGGGGGAAGTGGCGGCCGAAGGCGCCCTTCTGGTTCTCGCCGCGCGCCTGGTAGGGCACACCGCGCCGGGATCCGGCGTACAGGCGCGGCTCACGGCCGGAGGGCCGGTAGACCAGGCGGCCGCCGTCCCGGGTGAAGACTCCGCCCCGGCCGTGGGTGAACAGCGCCATGTAGTCGAAGAAGTTGAGTCCGAGTCCGCGCAGCAGCACGCTCTGGCCGGGCCGGACGGAGGACAGGTCCACGTCGGCCGGGTTGGCCGGCGGGATGTACGTCAGCCCGTGCCGGGCGGCGAAGCCGGCCAGCTGCCGTTCGGTGGCGGAGGGCCGGGCCGGGACATGGCCCTGGGCGAGGACGACCGCGGACAGTCCGGTCAGCCGGGTGCCGTCCTCGAGGGTGACGGTCTGCGGACCGGCGTGCCCGGCCTCGGCGTCGGCGTCCTCGAGGGCGACGGCCCGTACGGCGTGGGTGCGTACCGTCACGTGCGCGGCGGCGTTCGCGACGACCCGCCGGAAGGCCCAGGTCAGGTAGGAGCCGTAGAGGGCGCGGGTGGGATAGGTGTCGGGTCCGAGAGCGCGCGCCTCGGCGAGGACCTCGTCGTCGTGGCCGTCTTCCCCAGCGGGCTCGAGGGTGCCCAGTTCCAGGGCCTTGGCCCACTCGTACAGGCTCGGCCCCTCCTCCAGCGGACCGTCGATCCGGACGCTGGCGTCGGTGTAGACCGTCACCTGGGAGGCGACCGTGTTCATCAGCAGGTGCCGGGACTGGGTGGGCCGCCACACTCTGCCCGAGCCCGGCGGGCCGGGGTCGACGACGTGCACGGTGACGGTGTCCCAGCGGGGCGACTTCCGTTCCTGCGCGCAGAGCCGTTCCAGTACGGAAAGGCCCCGGGGTCCGGCGCCGACGAGACACACCTCGAGGTGTGCCGCGGAAGACTGAGCGGCCGTCGTCGCGAGCGGGCCTGCGGGGCGTCGGGCGCTCACTGCGCGTTCGCCTCCGTGTGTACCGTCCACAGTTCCTCCTTTCTGCGGCCACCGTCGGTGCAGGCGCTCAACGGGAGCTCGGTTCCGGGTGGAAGCCGCCTGGAGGATCCGGTGCGGGAGGGCCCCCGAACGAGCCTGTATCGAGACTCGAGTCGCTCGTCGGGTAATAGGGGCTGTTCGTCCGAGAGGTACAGCGGTTGCGGGGCCGAGACGCCTCGTGAAGGAGCTTCGATGAAGTCTCAGCCATGCCCCAGGAACCACACTCAGGAAAGCCGCGCCGCCGCCGGGTCCGTCCTCTGCGCCGACTGCGTCAGAAGGGTGGAACGCGGCCTGCGGGTACTCCCCGGTCTTCATCAGGAATGCCTGCACCAGGTGTCGCCGACGGGGCGGCGAACGAATCCGACCAAGGTGTCGGGAAGCCGCACGAGGGACCATCTGGATATCTCCGCGCTCGACGCCCGCCATAACGTCGCCACGATTCTCGAGTCATGGTCGGCAATGGTGGTGGAAAAGCTGGGTGCGACCGCGCCGCCGCGTACGGTGTCTGGCTGGTCGCGGTTTCTCGCACTGCACCTGGCGTGGCTCGCCGGCCAGCCTCCGGCGGCCGACTTCGCGGACGAGATCGAGGGCCTCGTCACCGAACTGAGCCGGACCATCGATCCCGAACCCGGTGCTCTCCACACGCTCATCAGGCAGTGCATCGTGGACGACTGTCCGGGCACGATCAGCGCCTCTCCCCGGCGCGGCGGCGGTGCCGGACGGAGCACCATCACCTGCTCGTCGGGCCACGCGTGGGAAATGTGCGAGTGGCTGAGTCTCAGGAAGCTCATGGAGCGGCAGCGGAAGGGTGTCAACGCGTGATCAAACCACCGAGCCACCGGCTCGTCCCCACCAAAGTGGCCGCACTCGCCGTGGGCGTCTCCGAGGCGACGATCCGCAAGTGGGTGAGCCGCGGGAAGATCACGCGCTACGGCGCTCCGCACCGTCGCTCGGAGTTCGACATCGAGGAACTCACGGAGATCGCCCTTCAGCGCCGGCCCTGACCCGCCCGCCCCGACCGCCCCGAAGGACCCGGTCCGATAACCCGGCCTGCCCGCCGCGGCTGCGACAAGCAGCCGCGGCTGTGCCGTTTTCACGGGTCCGGACTTTCTCCGAGTTCGCTTGCGAGCCTGTGGGCGTCCGCTCGAAATTCGCTGGAATTCCGCTCGACCGTTCCTTCTCCGCTGATGGGCCCGCATTCCCGTCGGAAGTGACCCACGTCACTGCCGACGCACTCTTGGACGCGGCGTCGGTCCCGTGTCACTATCTACCCACGTCCACCCTGCCCAAATTTCTCTGCACGGCGGTGGATCGTGTATCGCGCCGGACGGTTTTCCGAAGCACGGATGCCTTCGCTCACGTCCTGGCGCCATTTCCTTCTCGGAACTCTGGACACCCGGTCCCCGTGACCGGGTGATCTCCATGCGTAAAAAGACATAGGGAGCTGAGTGCGTTGACTCTACCGACCTCAGCGGAGGGGGTGTCAGAGATCCACCGGGCCCGCTCGGTCGGCATCGGCCGCGCCCACGCCAAGGCCATCCTCCTGGGGGAGCACGCGGTCGTCTACGGAGCTCCGGCGCTCGCTCTCCCGGTTCCGCAGCTCACGGTCACGGCCAGCGCCGGGTGGTCCTCCCGCTCCGCCGACAGCCAGAGCGACCTGTCGTACACGATGACCGGCTCTCCCTCGCGGGCGATGGTCACCCAGGCCTCCGACGGTCTGCGCCGGCTCACCGAGGAGTTCAAGGCGCGGCTGGGCGTGACCGGCCGGCCGCACCTCGACGTGATCCTCGACGGTGCGATCCCGCACGGCCGGGGCCTGGGCTCCAGTGCGGCCAGCTCGCGGGCGATCGCCTTCGCCCTCGCCGACCTGTTCGGGCGCGAACTGTCCGAGGCCACCGCGTTCGAACTGGTGCAGACGGCCGAGAACATGGCGCACGGCAGGGCCAGCGGCGTCGACGCCATGACCGTCGGCGCGCTGCGCCCCCTGCTGTTCCAGGCGGGCCGGACCCGGGAGCTGAGGCTCGGCTGCGACGGGTTGTTCATCGTCGCCGACAGCGGCGAGCTGGGCAGCACCAAGGAAGCGGTCGAGCTGCTGCGGGACGGGTTCCGCCGGCGCCCCGGAGCCCAGGAGAGGTTCGTGGGCCGGGCGACGGAGCTGACCGAGGGCGCCCGGCAGGCCCTCGCCGACGGCAGGCCCGAGGAACTCGGCTCGCGGATGACGGACTATCACTCCCTCATGCAGGCGGCCCGGCTGAGCACCGGCCTGATCGACACGCTGGTCGACGCAGCGCTGCGGGCCGGCAGCCTCGGCGCCAAGATCACCGGCGGTGGTCTCGGCGGCTGCCTGATCGCACTGGCCCCGCCCCAGCGGGCCCGTGAGGTGACCCGGCGCCTGCACGAGGCGGGCGCCGTCCAGACGTGGGTCGTACCGCTGAAGGGGCTCGACAACCATGCTGCGTGAACCACAGGCCACCGTGCCGCCGCTGGCGCGGGACACCGCCACGGCCGCCACCGCGGTCGCCCATCCGAACATCGCGCTGATCAAGTACTGGGGCAAGCGCGACGAGCGTCTGATCCTGCCCTGGACCGACAGCCTGTCGATGACCCTGGACGTCTTCCCGACGACCACCCGGGTCCGGCTGGACCCCGAGGCCGCGCACGACGAGGTGACCCTCAACGGCGAGCCCGCGACCGGCGAGGCGCACCGCCGCGTCGGCGCGTTCCTGGAGCTGGTGCGGGAGAGGTCCGGGCTGTCCCAGCGGGCCGTGGTGGACACCCGCAACACCGTGCCCACCGGAGCCGGCCTGGCGTCCTCCGCGAGCGGGTTCGCCGCCCTCGCCGTCGCGGCCGCGGCCGCGTACGGGCTCGGCCTCGACGCCACCGGGCTGTCCCGTCTGGCGCGGCGCGGCTCCGGGTCGGCCTCGCGGTCGGTCTTCGGCGGCTTCGCCGTCTGGCACGCCGGCCCGGCGGACGCCGCGGCCACGCAGGCGGACCTCGGCTCGTACGCGGAGCCGGTGCCCACGGCGGACCTCGATCCCGCCCTGGTCGTCGCCGTGGTCAACGCCGGACCGAAGGCCGTCTCCAGCCGGGAGGCCATGCGCCGCACCGTCGACACGTCGCCGCTGTACCGGCCGTGGGCCGACTCCAGCAGGGACGACCTGGCGGACATGCGGGCCGCGCTGGGCCGCGGCGACCTCGAGGCGGTCGGTGAGATCGCGGAGCGCAACGCGCTCGGCATGCACGCCACCATGCTGGCGGCACGGCCCGCGGTGCGGTATCTGTCGCCGGCCACGGTCACCGTGCTCGACCGTGTGGTCCGCCTCCGGCGGGACGGGGTGCCGGCCTACGCGACCATGGACGCCGGCCCGAACGTGAAGGTGCTGTGCCGCCGTGCGGACGCCGCGCGGGTGGCCGACGCCGTCCGCGAGGCCGTACCGGACGGCACGGTGCTCGTCGCCGGGCCGGGGCCCGGTGCCCGTCTGCTGAACGAGGACGGATGATGACGCCGCGGCGCACGGTGGTCCGGCACGCGCCGGGCAAGTTGTTCGTCGCGGGCGAGTACGCGGTGGTGGACCCGGGCAACCCGGCGATCCTGGTGGCCGTCGACCGGCACATCACCGTCACCGTGTCCGACACCGGCACACGCTCCGGCTCCGCCGGGGCCGCCGTCGTGATCTCCAGCGACCTCGGTCCCGGGACGGTGCCCTGGCGCTGGTACGAGGACCGGCTGGTCCCCTGCGGCGCGGACGACGACGGACGGGCGCGCGGCGCCTTCGCGCACGTGGTGTCGGCGATCGAGACCGTGGGCCGGCTGCTGACCGAGCGCGGACTGTCCCTGCCCACGCTGAGCGTCTCGGTCAGCAGCCGGCTGCACGACAACGGCAGGAAGTACGGGCTGGGTTCGAGCGGCGCGGTGACGGTGGCGACCGTCGCGGCCGTGGCGTCCTGCTGCGGACTGAAGCTGTCGGCCGACGAACGGTACCGGCTGGCGATGCTGGCCACGGCGCGGATCGACCCCAAGGCGTCCGGCGGTGACCTCGCCGCCAGCACCTGGGGCGGCTGGATCGCCTACCAGGCGCCCGACCGGGCCTTCGTCCTCGACCTGGCCCGGCGGATCGGCGTCGACCGGACGCTCGGCGCGCCCTGGCCGGGTCACTCGGTGCGCCGGCTGCCGCCGCCCGACGGCCTGTCCCTGGAGGTCGGCTGGACCGGGGAGCCCGTCTCCACGGCGGCGCTCGTGTCCGACCTGCACCGCAGGAGCTGGCGGGGCACCGCCTCGCACCGGAGGTTCGTCGAGACCACCAACGGCTGTGTGCGCGCCGCGACCGCCGCGCTCGAGGCCGGTGACCGCGAGGGCCTGCTGCACCAGGTCCGCGCGGCCCGCGAGGAGCTGGCCCGCCTGGACGACGAGGTGGGGCTCGGCATCTTCACGCCCAGGCTGACGCGGCTGTGCGAGGCCGCCGAGGCCGTCGGCGGCGCGGCCAAGCCCTCCGGGGCGGGGGGCGGCGACTGCGGTATCGCCCTGCTGGACGCCGGGGCGTCACGGGACATCTCTCACGTACGGCAACGGTGGGCCACGGCCGGGGTGCTGCCCCTGCCCATTCGTCCCGCCCTGGAAGGGATCGAGGAATGAGCGCTCAACGCAAGGACGACCACGTCCGGCTCGCCATCGCGCAGCAGGACGACCCCCGCGGGGTCAACCAGTTCGACGAGGTGTCGTTCGTACACCACGCCCTGGCCGGCATCGACCGCCCCGACGTGTCCCTGGCCACGGCCTTCGCCGGGATCTCCTGGCCGGTGCCGATCTACATCAACGCGATGACCGGCGGCAGCGAGAAGACCGGCATCATCAACCGGGACCTGGCCATCGCCGCCCGGGAGACCGGGGTGCCGATCGCGTCGGGCTCCATGAACGCCTACATCAAGGACCCGTCGTGCGCCGGCACGTTCAGCGTGCTGCGCGAGCAGAACCCCGACGGGTTCGTCATGGCCAACGTCAACGCGAACGCGACGGTCGAGAACGTGTGGCGTGCCGTCGACCTCATCCGGGCCGACGCCCTCCAGATCCACGTCAACACCGCGCAGGAGACGGCGATGCCGGAGGGCGACCGGTCGTTCTCCTCCTGGGCCGGGACGATCGAGAAGATCGCGGCGGCCGTCGACATCCCCGTGATCGTCAAGGAGGTCGGCAACGGGCTGAGCCGGCAGACCGTCCTGGCGCTGAAGGACCTCGGGGTCTCCGTGGCGGACGTCAGCGGCCGGGGCGGCACGGACTTCGCCCGTATCGAGAACGGCCGCCGGGATCTGGGCGAGTACGCGTTCCTGCACGGCTGGGGCCAGTCCGCCCCCGCCTGCCTGCTGGACGCGCAGGACGCCGGGCTGCCGCTGCTCGCCTCGGGCGGCGTCCGCGACCCGCTCGACGTGGCCCGCGCCCTGGCGCTCGGCGCGCACGGCGTCGGCGCGTCCGGCGGGTTCCTGCGCACCCTGCTCGACGGCGGCGTGGACGCGCTGATCGCCCAGCTCACCACCTGGCTCGACCAGCTGGCGGCGCTGCAGACGATGCTCGGCGCCCGCACCCCTGCCGACCTCACGCACTGCGATCTGCTGATCCACGGTTCCCTTCGGTCCTTCTGCGCCGACCGGGGCATCGAGACCGGCCCGCTCGCCCGGCGTTCCAGCGTCGCCGAGGCCGCCCACGACACGACGGGAAGCACTTCATGACCGACACGCACGCCATAGCCGGGGTCCCGATGCGCTGGGTGGGACCCCTTCGCATCTCCGGGAACGTCGCCGAGACCGAGACCCAGGTGCCGCTCGCCACCTACGAGTCCCCGCTGTGGCCCTCGGTGGGCCGCGGCGCGAAGGTCTCCATGCTGGCGGAGAGGGGCATCGTCGCCACGCTCGTGGACGAGCGGATGACGCGTTCGGTGCTCGTCGAGGCCACGGACGCGCAGACCGCGTACACGGCCGCGCAGACCATCGACGCGCGCATCGACGAACTGCGCGAGGTGGTCCGCGGATGCAGCAGGTTCGCCCAGCTGATCGGCGTCCGGCACGAGATCAACGCCAATCTGCTGTTCATCCGGTTCGAGTTCTCCACCGGTGACGCCTCCGGCCACAACATGGCCACCCTCGCCTCCGACGTGCTGCTCAAGCACCTGCTGAAGACGGTCCCGGGCATCTCCTACGGGTCGATCTCCGGCAACTACTGCACGGACAAGAAGGCCACGGCGGTCAACGGCATCCTCGGCCGCGGCAAGAACGTGGTCACGGAGCTGCTCGTGCCGCGCGAGGTGGTCGAGAACGTCCTGCACACGACGGCCGCCAGGATCGTCGAGCTGAACATCCGCAAGAACATGCTGGGCACCCTGCTCGCCGGCGGCATCCGCTCGGCGAACGCCCACTTCGCGAACATGCTGCTCGGCTTCTACCTGGCGACGGGCCAGGACGCGGCCAACATCGTCGAGGGCTCCCAGGGCGTCGTCATGGCCGAGGACCGCGACGGCGACCTGTACTTCGCCTGCACCCTGCCCAACCTGATCGTGGGCACGGTGGGCAACGGCAAGGGCCTGGGCTTCGTGGAGACGAACCTGACCCGGCTCGGCTGCCGGGCCGACCGCGCCCCCGGGGAGAACGCCCGCCGGCTCGCCGTCATCGCGGCGGCGACCGTGCTGTGCGGTGAGCTCTCCCTGCTCGCGGCGCAGACGAACCCGGGCGAACTGATGCGTGCGCACGTCCAGCTGGAACGCGACAACAAGACCGCAAAGGTTGGTGCATAGGGCATGTCCCTCTCCATAGGAATCCACGATCTGTCGTTCGCCACCACCGAGTTCGTCCTGCCGCACACGGCGCTGGCCGCCTACAACGGCACCGAGATCGGCAAATACCACGTGGGCATCGGCCAGGAGTCGATGAGCGTGCCCGCCGCCGACGAGGACATCGTGACGATGGCCGCCGCGGCCGCGGCTCCGATCGTCGCCCGGCACGGCACGGACCGGATCCGCACGGTCGTCTTCGCGACGGAGTCGTCGATCGACCAGGCCAAGGCCGCCGGTATCTACGTCCACTCCCTCGTCGGGCTGCCCTCGGCGACCCGGGTCGTCGAGCTCAAGCAGGCCTGCTACGGCGCGACGGCGGCCCTGCAGTTCGCCATCGGCCTGGTGCGGCGCGACCCCGCCCAGCAGGTCCTGGTCATCGCCAGCGACGTCTCCAAGTACGACCTGGACAGCCCGGGCGAGGCGACGCAGGGCGCGGCGGCGGTCGCCATGCTGGTGAGCGCGGACCCGGCGCTGGTGCGCATCGAGGACCCCTCGGGCCTGTTCACCGCCGACGTCATGGACTTCTGGCGGCCCAACTACCGCGACGCGGCCCTGGTCGACGGCCAGGAGTCCATCGGCGCCTATCTGCAGGCCGTCGAGGGCTGCTGGAAGGACTACTCCGAGCAGGGCGGCCGCTCGCTCGAGGACTTCGCCGCCTTCTGCTATCACCAGCCGTTCACGAAGATGGCCTACAAGGCCCACCGCCACCTGCTGAACTACTGCGGCCGCGACACCGACAAGGACGCGGTGGCGAGCGCCATCGGGCGGACCACGGCGTACAACACGGTGATCGGCAACAGCTACACCGCGTCCGTCTACCTGGGCCTGGCCGCGCTGCTCGACCAGGCCGACGACCTGTCCGGCCGCTCCGTCGGCTTCCTCAGCTACGGCTCAGGCTCCGTCGCCGAGTTCTTCGCGGGGACCGTCGTCGCCGGGTACAAGGAGCATGTGCGGACCGAGGCGAACCGCGAGGCGATCGACCGGCGCAAGCCGGTCGACCACGCCGAGTACCGCACCCTGCACGAGCACCGGCTCCCGTCCGACGGCGGCGACCACTCCAACCCGGCGCAGACCACCGGGCCCTTCCGGCTGGCCGGGATCAGCGGCCACAAGCGCGTGTACGAGAAGCGCTAGAGACCGCACCGCACGCCGTAGCACCCTCCGGGCCCGTACGCGGGCGGCCCCGCCGTGGGCCGCCCGCGTACGGGCCCGTCGCGGCCGCGCGCCCGCCGGCGCCGGCCCTGTCGCACACCCATGCACCGACCATGTGAGAGGAGGGCAGCCGCATGAACGACGCAACGATCCTCGGTACGGGCAGCCCCATACGAGACGTCCGGATCCTCGGTACTGGTGCCTATGTGCCGGAGCGGATCGTCTCGAACGACGAAGTGGGTGGGCCGGCCGGAGTCGACGACGCCTGGATCACCCGCAAGACGGCCATCCGTGAGCGCCGCTGGGCCGCCTCCGAGCAGGCCACGTCGGACCTGGCCACGGCCGCGGCCCGCGCCGCGATGGAGGCGGCCGGCATCACCGCCGACCAGCTGTCCGTGATCGCGGTCGCCACGTCCACGCCGGACCGGCCGCAGCCGCCGACGGCGGCCTACGTCCAGCAGAACCTCGGCGCGTCCGGAACGGCGGCGTTCGATGTGAACGCGGTGTGTTCCGGCACGGTGTTCGCGCTCTCCGCGGTCGGCAGCGTGATCCTGCGCCGGGGCGGCTACGCGCTGGTCATCGGCGCGGACGTGTATTCGCGGATCCTGGACCCGGCCGACCGCAAGACGGTGATCCTGTTCGGGGACGGCGCCGGTGCGATGGTCCTCGGTCCGACGACGCGGGGTCCGGTCGTGCGGCATGTCGCCCTGCAGACCTTCGGCGAGCTCTCGGGCCTGATCCGGGTGCCCGCGGGCGGCAGCCGCCTGCCTCTCGACCACGACGGTCTGGACGCCGGGCTCCAGTACTTCGCGATGGACGGGCGAGAGGTGCGCCGCTTCGTCGTGGAGGAGCTGCCGCGGCTGGTCGGGGCGTTCCTCGACGAGGCCGGCGTCAAGCCCGAGGACGTCGCGCACTTCATCCCGCACCAGGCCAACGGCGTCATGCTCGACGAGGTCTTCGCGGACCTGGGCCTGCCGCACGCCACCATGCACACGACGGTGGCGACCTACGGCAACACGGGGGCCGCCTCCATCCCGATCACCCTGGACGCGGCCGTCCGCGCGGACGGCATCCGCCCGGGCGAGCTGGTCCTCATGGCCGGCTTCGGCGGTGGCATGGCCGCGAGTTTCGCCCTGGTCGAGTGGTGACCCGGCGGCCTCCGGGCCGTCCCAGAAGCTGATCGACGACTCTCATCGAGAAGGTACGCAACCCATGTCCCTCGTTCTTGACCCCGCCGCCCAGGACCTGCTGTTCCGTGAGGCCCGCACCCCGCAGACCTTCACCGGCGAGCCGGTGACCGACGAGCAGGTCCGGGCGATCTACGATCTGGTGAAGTACGGCCCCACCGCCTTCAACCAGAGTCCGCTGCGCGTCACCCTGGTCCGTTCCCCGGAGGCCCGCGAGCGCCTGGTGAAGCACATGGCGGAGGGCAATCAGCGCAAGACGGCCACGGCCCCGCTGGTCGCGATCCTGTCCACGGACAACGAGTTCCACGAGGAGCTGCCGCGGCTGCTCCCGCGTTTTCCGCAGGCCAAGGACGTGTTCTTCGCCTCCCGCGAGGTCCGCGAGCGCTCCGCCCAGCTCAACGGCGTCCTGCAGGCGGCGTACTTCCTCATCGGCATCCGCGCGGCCGGCCTGGCCGCCGGACCGATGAACGGCTTCGACTACCCCGGTGTACAGGCGGAGTTCCTGGACGACGACCACACTCCGCTGCTGGTCGTCAACATCGGCCGGCCGGGTCCCGACGCCTGGGGCGAGCGCGCTCCGCGCCTCGGCTTCGACGAGGTCGTCACGGCGGTGTGACCCGGGCGGGGGCCGGCCGGGGGGGCCGGCACCTCAGCCGCTGTCGGGGGTCCGGTGTTCGGCGTAGCGGGCCGGCCACAGTTCGCGCAGGATCCGCAGCTCCTCGTCGGAGAGCGGTACGTCCTCGCGCACCCGTTCGGGGTGGGCGGGCGGCGGTCCTCCGGGCCGCTGCCGCAGCGGCTCGGTGGCCCCGACGTGGTGTACGAAAGGATCGTGTGCGGCCCCGAAGGCCACCAGGGATTCCCAGAGCCGTCGTACGAGATAGTCCGACAGCGCCCGCCGGGCACCCCGCAGCCACCGTTTCATGTCCGCTGCCCTCTGCCCCTTCGCTCGTGGTCTCCTCCACAGGCTCCCAAGGTCCGCTCGTGGACCGGTGGAGAACGGCCACCGCCGGGGTGCCGGTCTGGTATGTCAGTCGATGCCGCGCACCACGTGGGGCTCCCGCAGCTCGTCCTCGTCGATTCCGGCGAGCAGCAGCGGCGGTGTGGACGGAGAAGAGCCCGTCAGCTCGTCCGAGGGCCTGTTGTCCTCCTTGTTGGTGTCGTACATCTGCTCCTCCTGCCGGTCAGGGTCAGTAGCGGTAGTGGTCCGCCTTGTAGGGGCCCTCGACCTTCACGCCGATGTACTCGGCCTGCTCCGGGCGGAGCATGGTCAGCTTGACGCCGAGGGAGTCGAGGTGGAGGCGGGCGACCTTCTCGTCCAGGTGCTTGGGCAGCACGTAGACGTCGGTCGGGTACTCGTCG
>NZ_JBEZVJ010000058.1:0-16372 GCF_040636935.1 Streptomyces sp. NPDC032940
GCAGCCCGATCCGCTCACGCGCCGTCAGCTTGCCCTTGGCGTGCTGCGCCGCCGTCGCCTTCTCGCTCGGCCCGGCCAGCGCCTGCGCACGGATCGCGTGCAGCTCGGCCACATGACCGCGAAGGTCGCTCTGCTCCGTCACGGTCGGCTCGGGGGCAGTCGTCGTCGTCATCTCTGGTCCCTTCCTCGGGCAAGACTGAGCAGATCCCGCCCCGGCTCCGCGGAGAGCATGGTCAAACCGCCTGTCACGTCTTGTTCCTGCTCCGGAGGGCCGCTGCGGGCCACGGCCGGCTCACCGCCAACTGTCCGGCGGCACATAGCTCTTCGGTGACGTCCACCAGTTCCAGCCGAGTGTCGGCTCCGGTTCCGTCCGGTCACGTGCCCGCAGGGCGAGCAGCACCGCCGTCAGGGCCGCCAGTTCCTCCTCGCTGGCCCGGCCGCGCTCCACGCGGAGCACGGTTTCGGCGCTTTCTGCGCTTTTCATCCCCGTTCGTTCCCCTCCTCGCACGGCCTTGGCCATGGTCGATCGCGGGACTCGAGAGGCGGTGAGGATTCACTGGAGGATCGCCAGGGAGCCCGCTCCAGGGGCGGCCGGACCGCGGCTCGCCAGAACCGACCGCCGAAGCCCTGAAAGCGACCGCTCACCATGGCTTCTGTCGAGTTCCGGCGAGTGACGAAGGCGACCAAAGGCCCCTGCGGGGCTGAATCAGGGCTCGATATGGAATCAACCGGTCCGAAAGTTATGGGGGCGGAGTGCCTCGTACCCCTAGAAGGTAAACCGGTTGGTATGTATCTTCGCTGCCCTGAGGAACGCCTCACTCCACACCAACGTCAGCTCAGGGGGACAGACATGTCTGCGAGCACGTTCCATGTCGAACGCGCGGTCTCCGGCAGCCACGACATGTGGCGCGGTGCCATGGGGCCGGCGCACACCACCGGCCTGCGCTATCCGTCCCTGACCACCACCGTCCCCAAGGAGTTCGTCCACCGCGCCAGCGTCGCCGAGGTCATGCTGACCGGCTGGACCCGCAGGGACGACACCCACTTCACGGTGGCCGCACAGTGGCCCCGGCTGCACGGCTTCTTCGCCACCGTCGACGGCTACCACGACCCGCTTCTCGTTGCCGAAACAATCCGGCAGGCCGGTCTTCTCGTGGCCCACACCGAGTTCGGCGTCCCGCTCGGCCATCAGTTCCTGATGTGGGACCTCACCGTCGACGTCAGGCCGGAGCAGCTGCGCATCGAGACCACGCCGGCCGCGCCCGAGATCGAGATCGCCTGCTCGGACATCAAGCGCCGGGGCAGCAGCATCTCGGGGCTCCACCTGACCGTCGTGATCCGCCGTGACGGTCAGGTGGCCGCGACCGGGGCAGCGACCTTCAACTGCACGTCTGCGTCCGTCTACCGGCGTCTGCGGGCCGCCCAGATCGGCGACGGCGTCCCCGCGCCGCTGCCGCTGACGAGCCCGATCGCGCCGCAGGACGTCGGCCGTATCTCTCCCACGGACGTCGTCCTGTCCCCCGCTCCGGAGCCGGACTGCTGGCAGCTGAGGGTGGACACCCGTCACCCCGTGCTCTTCGACCACCCCGTCGACCACGTGCCGGGCATGGTCCTGATGGAGGCCGCCCGCCAGGCCGCGGCCGCGTTCCTCGGGCGTGCCTGCCTGCCGGTCGGCATGACCAGCGCGTTCACGCGGTACGCCGAGCTGGACGCCCCCTGCATGGTCAAAGTCTGTGCTCTGGTGCCGGACGCGGAGGGCGGGGAGCGCCTGCTGGTGACCGGCCATCAGGACGGCAATGTGGTCTTCAGCTCGGTCGTGACCGTGGCGCCCGAGACGGCCTGAGAGGCGAAAGAACCCCTCAGTTCACATATTCAGACTTTGGGTCGCTTCAGTCGCTGAGCACTCCCCCACAACCACGGTGACCAGTGGTTTCGCTCAGCGACTGAAGCACCTTGGCAGGCCGGGACCCGGCATGCCGAAAACCGGGCCTCCACCGGAGACCCGGGACGGCGGTCTGCGGACCGCCGGTCGTCAGACCGCCGCGGGCACCCGGCTGCTCTCCTCCGCGGCGACCAGGCGCGCCCCGCGGTCCGCGGCCACGTCCAGGCGCATCAGGACCGCGGGTGAGGCGATGGAGGGCAGCAGATTCTTCAGCAGCAGCGACACCCGGTACTCCACGTCCTGGAGGCCGGTCTCCAGCTGCGCGTACAGCTGCACCCCGTTGAACGCGCTGACCACCATCTCGGCGATCTCGCGCGGCACCACGTGCGACAGGGTCTCCCCGCGCTGGTGGGCCTCGGTGAGGATCTCCGTCAGCGTCTCGGCCCACTGGGACCAGGCACTGCCGTAGTACTTACGGCCGATGGGATCGGCGGAGAGCCGGGCGCCGGCCCGCAGCACGGGGTCGTACATCAGCCGGTTCGCCACTGACATGGCGAGGTCGACCATCTCCTGGAGCTTGATCTCCTGCCGTGGCGGCCGGTAGTCGGTCTGCACCTCCAGGACGCCCCTGGCCAGGGCTTCCTTGGAGTCGAAGTGGAAGTAGAGAGCGCCCTTGGTCACCCCGGCGGTCTTGAGGATGTCCGCGACCGTCGCCGCGGTGTATCCGTGCTCCGCAAAGACCGTCGCGGCTGCCTCGAGCACGGCACGGCGGGTCCTGACCGCTCGCTCTTGTTGGGCCATTGGACCTCCCCTTCAGTCAGCCGCGCGGTGCAGTGCACGGAAACCACCAGAAAAAAACCGACTAGGGGGTACCTTAGGCATCATTCATGGGCGGCACCAGTGTTCCAGAGGCATTCGCCACCCGTTCGCCCCGGGAGCCGTGAGCGCTCGCACCACGATGCGCGGCAACCGCCCCACCGCTCTACCGGTGTTCACCTCCCGCGACGATACCGCCGGGACATCACGGCACGCGGAGCCCTCAACCGGCACGGACCATTCCGGAATGCCGGTTTCCTCTAGGAACGGCCGTCAGACGGCCGCGACGACCGGCTCGCGCCGGCCTGCCGGTTCCGTGGCCGCCGTGGACCACACGCGCCCCTCGGCGGCCTCGGCGTCGAGGCGCCCCAGCAGCCGCCCGTCGATCGCGTCCAGCGAGCCGACCAGGTGCCGCACGCCCGCCTCGCGCATCAACTGCCGCTGGAAGCTGTGCTCGTAGCTGGTCGGGTGCCCGATGAACGCCGCTCCCAGCTTCTGCGCGGCCTCGGCCACCCGGGCCACGTCGTCGATGAACAGGGCCTGGTCGCAGCGGACGCCGAAGACGTCCTCGGCGATCTCGCGGATCCCTGGGCGGAACGCGTCGGTGCACACGTACCGGGGCTCGTCGAAGTACTCGGCGAGGCCGCCCAGATGGCTGTCGAAGTGGCTGCGCCCGAGCCCGCCGTAACAGACCATGGCCGCCCCGGTGGCACGCAGCCGCTCGAGCAGCGCACGCGCACCGTCGAGCACCCGCACCGGATGCTCCCTGAGGTACTCCTCCCGCTCGCGGAAGTAGGCCTCCACCACCTCTTCGGGGGTGCCCGCCCCGCCCAGCACCGCGGCGGCCCGCAGCTGAGGCTGGGAGAACAGCGCCCGCTCCAGCTCGGCGGTGTAGACGCCCCCGCGGCGCATCACGAACCGGTGGATGACCGGGCTGAAGGTGTCGTTCAGCAGGACTCCGTCGATGTTCACCGCGATCAGTCGCAGATGCCGCAAGCCCATCGGGACCGCCTAACGTCGAGTCGCACGGGCGGGTGCCCGCGGCGCCGGACGAACATGGAATGTGAGGGCGCTGTGGTGGGAATGTCATGAGACCAGCACGTCAGCAAGAAATATTAAACCGGGTATGCGGTTTTCACAACGCCCCTTCAGGAGTGCTCTCGTTGCCGGTAGCTTGCCGCAGGCCGGTGCATGACCGGTGTGTCCGGGGAGGCAGGGGGGACGATGGGTGGTCTGAAGGGGAGAACCGCGCTGGTCACCGGCGGAGGGCGGGGAATCGGCCGGGCCATCGCCAGCCGGCTGGCCGCGGACGGCGCGCTCGTCGCGGTGCACTACGGCAGCGACGCGTCCTCGGCCCGGGAGACGGTGGAGCTGATCACCGAGGACGGCGGCCGCGCCTTCGCCGTGCGCGCACTGCTCGGCGCACCCGACGACGTCACGACGCTGTACGAGGGGTTCGACCGCGGCCTGGCGGAGCTGGGCGAGCCGCCGGCCCTGGACATCCTGGTCAACAACGCGGGGTTCAACGTCCGGGGCGGCGTGGCCGAGGTGACGCAGGAGGACTTCGACCGGCTCATGGCGGTCCACGCCGGTGCGCCGCTGTTCCTGGTGCAGCGAGGGCTGGAGCGGCTGCGGGAGGGCGGCCGTATCGTCAACATCAGCTCGGCGGCCACCCGTGTCGCCTTCACCTCCGCCCTCGCCTACACCATGGCCAAGAGCGCGCTGGAGGCCCTCACCCGCACGCTCGCCAAGGAGCTGGGTCCCCGGCAGATCACGGTGAACTCGGTGGCGCCGGGCTTCGTCAGGACGGAGCTGAACAAGGACCGCTGGTCCACGCCGGAGGCGGAGGCCACGCATGCCGCGCTCTCGGCGTTCGGCCGGATGGGCCGCCCGGCCGACATCGCGGACGTCGTGGCCTTCCTCGCCTCGGACGACTCGCGCTGGGTGACGGGCCAGTGCATCGACGCCTCGGGCGGCACGGGTCTGTAGCGCGGGGGCCGGGGCGATCGGCCGGCGGGTGCGGCTCCGGGCGGCCCTCGGTCACAGCGGCAGCGTGACGTCCGCCTGCCGCGTCGCCGACGAGGGCGGGCCGCCCTCGGAACGTTCCGTCTTGCGGCCCTTGCTGCCCGGCGCGAGCGTGCGCGGGTCCACGCCCTCGGCGGGCGCCCCAGTGGCGTACAGCCCGCGGGGGTCGGTGTCGCGGTCGTGCGGGAGCAGCCAGAACACGCGGCGGCGGAAGGTTCCCGACGAGCGGGAGGGCTTGGCTCCCGGGCCGAGGAGCGCGTATCCGACCATGCGTCCGTCACGGTGGTAGGCCGGCTTGCCGCGCCGCGTCGGCAGCCGGTCCAGGCTCTGGCGGACGTAGTCGAGCGTGTCTATGTCCTCGAGCCAGACGAGCTGCACCTCGTGGGCGATCTCGTCCTCTGCGATGAGGGCGCTCATGCTCTCTCCTCGTCGGGGACCAGTCCGATGCCCGGGTAGTACTTCCGCTGGTTGGACAGGATCATCTCCTTGGGCGACGCCAGTCCCACCACCTCACGGACCCGCGCCGCGAAGGCCCGGGACGTGACGGCCGGGGCGCCCTCATTCTGACACCACGTCTTGTAGGCCGCGTAGAGCTGTGTCTGTTCCGCTCTCGAAGAGGGTTCGATCCGGCAGGATTCGCTCAGGAACCGTCCCGTGTGGTCCTCCGTTTCGGCATAAGCGGTCGTGGCGATCCGCACGCGCTCCGGCCCGGTGAGGTCCTTCTCCCCCGCCAGGTAGCGGCGCGCGCCCCGGATGAGCCAGTTGAGGATGCCGGGGCCTTCCTCGGTGACAAGGATGTCCGCCAGGTTGTCGATCTTGTTCTCGTCGGAGACGACGCGTTCGAACGGGATGAGGCGCATCCGGCGCCAGAACGCGAAGCCGCCCGTGCCGACCTCGGGGCGGTGGTTGCCCAGCAGCCACAGCTTGTGCGTCGGCGCGAAGCTGAAGAAGTCCTGGCGCATCCGGCGGGCCTTGATGCGGTCACCGCCGGTGAGCAGCTTGACGCGGGCCTCGTCGAAGCGGTCGCCTGGCTTGACCTCGCTGCACACGATGACCCGGCGGCCGTGCAGTTCGGCCAGGTCCGTCGGGTGCCCCTCGTAGGGGCGGGCCATCAGGAAGCCGGGCGGCGCGGCGTCCGCGTAGTCGCCCAGCAGCTTCATCAGCACGTCCAGCAGCACCGACTTGCCGTTCTTGCCGGACCCGAAGAGGAACGGCATGACCTGCGCGCCGACGTCGCCGGTGATGGCGTAGCCCAGCAGCAGATGCAGGAAGTCGATCATCTCCGCGCCCTCGGGCCCGTCGCCGAAGGTGTCGGTCAGGAACCGGTCCCAGCGGGGCGTGGGCACCTGTTCCGGGGCGGCGGTGGTGGAGCGGGAGTGGAAGTCCTTGTTCGGGTCGGGGGCGCGGATCAGGCCGGTGCGCAGGTCGACGATGCCGGCGGGCGTGCACAACGCGTACGGGTCGGCGTCCAGCAGCGCCGCGTTCAGCACCATGCCCGGCGCGGACTTGGCCTGCAGCAGCATCGCGTTCATGCCGCTGGTGCTCAGCGCCCGGCGCCGGTGCTGCTGGAGCGCGGTGGTGTTGAAGACGCCGCGCGGGTCGGTGGTGGCGATGGACTCCGCCAGGTCGCCCGCGGCCCACAGGACCGTGTCGTCCTCGTCGATGAGCCAGCGGGTGCTGTCCCACCGGTACCAGCCCAGGCCGGGCACGTGCCGGTAGTCGTTGGCGTAGAGCCTGACGAAGAGCTTGGCGTTGCCGCGGTCGGAGAGCGTGTCGGGCAGCAGTCCGTCGGCCAGGGCCTCGCCGCCCGCCGCGGCCCCGTCCTGCTCGCCCTGGCGGGGCTGCGGCAGCGGCTGTGCCAGGATCTGCGCGGCGACGGCCCGGGCGTCGAAGACGGCGTCGTCGTGGCTGGAGGTCATGCGCGCCCTCCCAGGGACAGCGGACGCGTCCGGCCGGCGCTGAGTCCGCCGCGGATGACGGCGCCGTAGCGCCGCTCCTGCCCGGGTCTGGCGCTCGCGGCCACCTGGGTCAGGACGTCCAGGGCCGCCTCCTCCGTCAGGAGACCCGCGGCGACGAGTCCCCCGGCGGTGTAGGCGGCCCGGTTGAGTTTCTCCGTGAACCCCGCGCCCTCGGCCACTGCGGCACAGGCCGTCACCTCGGCCAGCAAGGGCCCCAGAACCCGCTCTGCGGCGCTGTGACCGCCTCGGGCGGCCAGGACGGCCTGACGGGCCCGTGGGGGCACAGGACGCGGCGCAGGGACGTGTGCGGGCGGCAGGTGCCCGGTGCGCCCCAGCTCCCGCGCGAGCCAGTCCGGCAGCGGGGCGGGCTCGCGCGCGCCGGGCAGGGGTTCGTAGGCGCCCGCCCGGGTCACGGTGCCGGGGGCGACGATGTAGCCGCCGTGCGCCCGGATGTCGACCTGCCAGGCCAGCGCGCGGCCGCCGCCCGAGCCGGTGGAACTGTGCCAGCGGAGCCCGTTGGGGGCCCGGTACCACACGTGGAGCCCGCCCGAGGGCGTGCGCACCCGCAGGGTCGTCTCGTCCTCCGCAGGGCTCGTGGCACCCCGCAGGGCGGCCAGGACGCCGATCGTGTGGAAGCCGTTGGCGAGCCCGGTCAGGTCGACCGTGTCCGAGATGGAGATCCCGGGCAGCAGCCGGTCCCGGTCCGGCAGATGGCGCGCGTGCGCGTCGACGTCGACCACGACCAGGCCCGCGGGACCGCAGGCGATCCCGACACCGAAGGCCGGATGGACGCCCCACCACTGCTCGATGCGGGCGAAGTCCAGTGTGGCCGCGCGGAAACCGTGGCACCAGCGCCCCTCGGCGGGGCAGGTACAGCCCCGGTGAGTGTGCCCGGGGCGGCGGCAGGCCGCGCAGTTGCCCGCGGGTGTCTTGCGTCCGGGCGCCAGCGGATGGACCGGCCAGCCCCGGCCGGCACACCACCGGGCGGTGGCCAGGGACCTTGAGATGTCCCGCCGGGCAAGGGCAGCCAGTAAGTCGCTGCGCGAAAAGCCCAGTTCATCGGTCATGCAACTCCCCCGTCAGCGACCGAAGCGACTCAACAGCAGGCACAGAGTAGCGAAGCTGTGGTGACAGGGGAGGAGCCTGTGAAGAACTCCTTCCGGGTACCCCCCAACCCCCCAGCGACCGAACGCATCCGCCCCCAGCGACCGAGCGACTTTCAGTCGCTCTTTCAGTAGCTGAGAAAATCCGCAGGTCAGAGAGGGTCAGATTGATCGTTTAGCGACTGAAGCGACTGAAGGTGTCTATATATAACGCACACACGCAGGCGCACGCGCATACACGCGCACACGCGAATGTCTTGATATACCCGAGCCTTGAGTCGCTTCAGTCGCTGCTCCGCCCCAAAGAGCCGTGCTGACCTGCGGATTCACCAAGCGACCGGCCAGCGACCGATGTCCCGTTCAGTAGCTGCCGTTCAGTCGCTGCACCCCAGAACCGACTCGAGCGCCCCTGGAGCGGGCCTGGATCGGCCTCCGGGGCCCCAGCGACTGAAGCACCTGGCAGCGACCGAAGCGCCGGACAGCGACCGAAGCCACTCACCGAGCCCCCGCTGCGGGCCTGCCTGCCGGGCCTTCGCCGTCGCCATTACGCCGTAATGGCGACGGGGGCTATTACGGCGTAATAGCCCCCGTCGCCCTGCCTCACTCCGCACCGGCTCAGGGAGCCTCGGCCCCCGTGGCGTCGGCCACCTGTCGCATCACCCGCGCGAACTCCTCGGGATTGCGCTCCTGGCCCATCTTGCCGAGCAGCTGGAGCAGCTTGAAGAAGAGCGGCTCCTCCATCTTGCGGGCCAGGTGCATGGCGATGAACGCGGGATCGTCGTACGGCAGCCGCGGCGGCTGCCGCTGCTCGCCCGCCGCCCCGCCCCGTACAGCGGGGCTGCCCTGCTCGGCCGCCCCGCCCGTGCCGCCCTTCCCTCGGGGCTCGGGCACGGCTGTCCCTCCCCCGGCGCCGCTCCCCTCCCCCATTACGCCGTAATAGCCCTCGCCGCCCGCAGGCCCGGCCTTGGCGCGCGAGGTCGGCCTCTGCTCCTGCGGACGGTCCCGCTGAGCCTCCTTGCGGGCCCGTTCGGCCTTCAGCTCCTCCAGCGCCGCCTGCTGCCGCTCGACGGGCTTGTTGCCGACCGCCCGCAGCAGATCGACCGGCTCCTGCCCGATCCGGGCCTGCAGCTCCGGGCTGAGATTGAGCAGGGCGAGCCGCTGCGAGACCCACCCCTGCGAGCGGTGCAGCCGCTTGGCCAGGGCCGTCTGGCTGCCGTGGATCGTCAGCAGCCGCTCCAGTGCGCGGGCCTCGTCGAGCTCGTCCAACTCCTGGCGGTGGATGTTGGCGACGAGCGCCGACTCCAGCAGTTCCTCGGAGGTGGAGCCCTGATCGTCGCTCACCATCACCTTGACGGTGGCCAGCCCCGCCTCCCGGGCGGCCGCGAGGCGGGTGTTGCCGTCGATGGCGACGTAGGCGGTGTCCGGCTCCAGGTCGGTTTCCCGCTCCGGGTTGACCTTGACGTAGGCATCCCGGTTCATGACGGTGATGGCCTGCTTCTGCCCGTGGGTCTTCAGGCTGCCCGCGAGGTCGGTGAGATCGCCCAGGCTGGAGCGAGGGTTGTCGGGATTGAGGCTGATCCGGCCCACCGGCAGTTCACTGGGGGGAGCGACCCCGTCGGTCGGGACGCCGGTCGCCGCGGCCACCGCCTGACGCCTGGCACTGACGTTCCGCACTCCCCCGCCGAACCGGCCGGAGCCGAGCTGGTCGGCCTTGCTCATGAGATCTCCCGGGCCAGTGCGCGCATTCCGACCGCCTGCTGGGACTTGGGGGCGTAGGACAGCAGCGGCTGCTTCACCCGCACGGTCTCCTTCTGCTCCTTGAGGTCCCCGATGAGCCCGACGACCCGCGGATCCTTTATGTCCACCCAGCCCTGCAGAGAGGAGGTGGCGATGTACCCACGCCGAGAGTCGTACAGGTTGACCACGATGCCGAGGTAGTCGATGTCGATCTGCAGGTCGCCGCGCAGGTCGTCGATCTGGGTGGTCAGCAGTTCGTAGGCGTCGGCGGAGGAGTCCTCGGCCTGCACCACGATCAGGGCGCCGGACTGCCCGGTCTTCTCGCCCTCACGCCGGCGCCCGTAGTACGCGGCAGCGTCCATGCTCAGCCCGAGGCTCGGCGGGCAGTCCACGATGATGACGTCGTAATCGGCCTCCAGCGGCGCCAGAGCCCTCTCCAGCGCCGCTTCCCGGGCCCGCACCGCCGACAGCCGTACGTCGAGCAGGAACGCGTCGTTGCAGGCGGGCAACAGGTGCAGCCGCCCGCCGAACGTCTCGTCGTCGACGGAGACGACCAGGTCCCGCAGGTCCCCCTTCGGGTCACCCGCCATGTGGTTGGTCAGACTGTCCCCGCTCATCGGCAGGGGGCTCGCGCCGAGCTGGTTGGTGAGGTGGCACTGCGGGTCGAAGTCGACGAGCAGCACTCGCATCCCCAGCCCGGGCAGGTTCTCCACGTCGAGCGGGTCGGGCGCCGCCTCGGGAGCTTCCTCGCTCTCCCGCAGTGCCTTCGTCAGAGCCTTGGCCACCCGCACCGGGTGCAGGGCGTCGGGACTCTCGGCGAGGGCCTCCCCGAGGCCCGCGGTGATGGCCGTCTTGCCCACGCCGCCCTTCTGGTTGCAGACGACGATCCGCCGGGTGACCGCGGGCCGCTGCACGTCGGGCGAGGGATTGGCGTCGAGCCACAACTGCACGGACTGGGCGAGTCCCTGGACGAGCGAGACCTTGCGGTCGGCGGCGACCCGCCGGAACTCCTCCCACTGGCCGGTGGGCAGGAAGGTGGAAAAGGAGTCGGCCCCGGCGGTGTCGACCGCAGCAGGCACGGACGCCAGGGCGCACCAGGCGGCGACGCCCTGCTCGACGGCGGCCTGGATCTCGATGCCGTGCTGAGCTGCTCTGACCTTGAGGCTCTGCCGGAGCCATCCCGGAAGCTTGGACACGACCTTCTCGCGGTCGTTGGAGGTGGCTGGTGCAGTCATGGATGACACCTTACTAACGTCCATGATCCTTAGAAGCACCGACGCGTTAGTTTCACCAAGGTGACCGGGTGTCAGCCGCCCCCGCTGCCTATTACGCCGTAATAGCCCGTCACGTAGGACCTCTTGCAGGCGTCCCAGGACGAGTCGGTGGCTGAGGGAGCTCCGCGTGCACCACCACGCCCATGTGGAGGCAGTGGTCGGCACCAGCGCTCCTGCGTCCCGGGTGGTGGCGGCCGTGACGAAGACAAGAGAAGGCAGGGCTGGTGAGGATGGGGGGCTGAGGTACCTCCGCTCCAGGTTGGCTCGGCTGCACGTCAGTGGGGGTTGCCTTGATGTGGTTGCGGTCGAGGGGTACTGGAGGGTTGCTGAAGTCCTGAGAGAGATCACGGGAGCCGTCGACGTAGGTGCTCTTTAAGAAGAGGCGCGCGCCTAGAAACACCCTCTGACCTGCGGTTTTGCGAGAGTCGATGTGTCCTGGAGAGCACATTTGGGCCCTCGAAATGTCAACCTGGCCGTCACATTTGCCCCTAAAAATCAACCATGACTTGATTTTTTTCAGGCGCCACACGGTGCCGCAAAGCCGCAGGTCAAACGGATGCGAACACACCCCAGAACCCCCTCCACCTTCCATCTGACGATGATCGAAAACACCCAAATGTTCCGTAATAAGAACACGTAAAATCAACCAGGGTTTGATTTCTGGCCCAGATCGGCCCTAAAAAACAAGCACCACTTGAGTTACGGAGCACCTGTGCGACAGGTTGCTCGCAACCCCCCGCTCCCGACCTGCCGAGGGGGCCAAAAGACAAGCATTGCTTGATTTTTCGGCTAGTCTCTGGACCGCCTGAGTAACGAAGGAGGTCCTGTGACATCTGATCCACCGGCACGGCGACGGCCACGAGCCGTCCCTGACGCCGCATCCGGGGACGTCGGCTTCGACGACCTGCTCCAAGTCCTCGGTGAGCAACTGGGCGAGGCGACCCAGAGCACCGCCGACCCCCGGGGCCGCCGCAAACTCAAGAACGTCACCTTCGAGTACGAGCCCGACCACACGGCTGTCCACGACATGGCGGGCGACGCCGGCTACAGCCTGGCCTCGAACTGGTTCACCCAGCTCCTGGCCCAGCTCGCCGTGGCCAACAGCATCACCAAGTCCCAGCTGTGTGTGTTCCTCTACGTCGCAGGCGGCCAGCAACGCGGCACCGGCATCGCCCAGTACACCCAGCAGGAGATCACCGATGGTCTGAACAAGCTGGCGGCACAGAAGGGCGGCAAGCGCATCACCCGCTCCACGGTCAACCGTGCCATCAAGGCCCTGGTCGGCTACAAGTGGGTCGAGCAACTCGGCAACGGCCTGATCCAGATGAACGTACGCCTGTGGTTCCACGGCAACAGCACGGCTCAGCACGCGGTGCTCGAGAACCTCGCGGACCAGCACGACCGCGACCCCGAGGCCTTCCCCAACGCCATCGGTCCCGACGTCCACCAGGACCAGCTGGACCTCGATTTCACGCAACCACCGCACTATGGAAGGCGTACCGGGTGATACATATTCACCGACCCCCGCGACGCCCCGGACAAGGAAGGGACACCGATGGCTGAGGTGATGTCACCGATCGTGTCAGAACGCATCTGGGCCCTTCCCGTCTCCGGGGCCACGGTGAAGTTCCTCCAGTACCTGCTCTACCGCTCCGACTTCGGCGGCCGCCTGCCCGTACGGCAGAAGGACATGGCACGCGAGTACCGGGTGACTCCCCAGGCCATCAGCAACCTGATCGCCCCGCTGTGCGAGCTGAACATCGTCCTGCGCCCCAAGAACGAGGACGGCAGCAAGGGCAATTCCTACCGCCTCCACCCCCTGGCCGCGAAGTACGCCGACCTCGAGGACATGGAAGCCGCGTTCCGCACCGCCATCGCCGGCATCAAGGCCGGCGACCTGCCCAACCTCAAGCTGCCCGCCTACGCCGCCGTTCCCCCGGCGGAAGGTCGCCCCAAGCTCCAGGTCGCCTGACCCAGGAGCCGGACCGGGCAAAAAACAGGGCCCCGCCGAAACCGGCGGGGCCCTGTGCCTGAGTAAGAGGTCGTACCCGAACTATACCCACCCTCCGCCGCCCACGCCCGCCCCCAGGCAATTCCCCGCCCCCACCCCGCTGCCGGACCCCGGCTATTACGCCGTAATAGCCTCCACGCCGCCGCCCGGCTGGCGGCCAAGACACGTCCCCAGGCGCAGCCGGCCGAGCGTGCTCTTGAAGCTCTCCGAAGACCGCTCCATTACGCCGTAATAGCCGAGCAACCGGCAGCAGGCGAGGCTCACCACCTCATCGCGCTCCCCGAGCCACCGTGGCTACAACTCGAACTCCAGGTGCTCGATATCCGTGATGCGAACCTCCTCCAGGTCGCTGGCGCGACGGCCCCTGTCCTGGAAGTACACCTCCCGGAGTGCGTCGGCGGCGATCCGCTGGAGCTGCTGGTCGTTGGCACCGGCCTCCTGGGCATCGAAGAGGCGCGCGGCGTACTGCGGGGGCAGGGCGACAGTCAGGTGCCGGATGCGGGCCTCGTCGGTGGAGCCGATCGGCGCGGTGTAGCCCATGCGGGCGCGGGTGTCGATGACGATGCCATCCGTCGTGGCCGCCTTCCGCCGGGCCCTGGCCCGGATCTGCGGCTGCCACCGCTTCCTCACCTCGCGCTCCAGACGCGCGGCAAGATCGGGCCTAGGCTGCTTGATCTCGTCCTTCACATACCGCTCGACGGTGCGCTGGGAGATCCGCAGCACCTGGGCGACCGCCTTGGTGCCCTTCATCTGCTTGACCAGATACCGCATCTGCGCGCCCGCGTTCTTCGGCGCCGGGCGAGTGAACGCCTTCTGCACGGCGGCGTCCAGGCTGTCCCCGAACAGGCTCATGGGCGCCTTCTCCTACTCTCCGTTGTCGACGCCGGTGACGGTGCCGTCCTTGATGTACCGCGCGAGGTTGAGATCCGGAACGTCGAACCGCTCGCGGACCTCCTCACCCCACAGGACGGACTGGGTGCCCTCGTGCTTGACCAGGCCAGGGTTGACGCCGAGCTTGAATCCACCCGGCAACGGCTTGCCGTTCCGGTAGGGCAGGAAGTCCAGCGGAGAGGGCCCGCTCGACGCGTAGACGACGCAGTCGGACAGGACAGCGACGGGGTACTGCCCCGTGAACGCGGCGTGCTTGACGATCTTGCGGTGCAGGTTGATCCGCGTGCGGGAGATGACGGCCGCACGGATGTCGGGCCGCCAGGTCGGCCGGGACAGAGCGCGCCACGGCTCACCCGGCCGCCAGCCCTCGCCCCGCGGCCGTTCACGCAGCTTGCCCAGGCCGCCCTTGACCGTTGCCTTGATCGCCGAGACGACGATGGCCAGCTCCGGATCGCGGTCCTTGTAGCGGTCCATCGCTGTGAGGAAGTCCTCCGGCGACAGGTCGGCGGAAACGCCGAGATCGGCCATCGTGGCGAGGTAAGCATCCCGCAGCCGGTTGTACCAGCCGTCCAGGTACCGGCCGTTCTCATAGCGCACCCACGCCTCCAGGGGCCGCACCTCGTACCCGAGCTCCACCGCATACGCCACGGTCGGCGTCGCATACCAGGCCGGCCCCTCGGGCCGCTCGCCCCTCGGAGTGAACGGACTGGGCAGCAAGCCGGCGTCCAGCTCCACCCACTTCTCCTTGCCGACCCTCACCCGGGACAAGTCGACGTGGGACAGATCCACCAGCCAGGAGCCCGGCAGCTTCGCGTCGAACCCCGGCGCCTTGACACGGGTCGGCGCCCCGAGACCGACGACCAAACCGTTGGCGCCGGCGGCGAAGGCCATGTTGACGTCGATGCCGACCAGGTGCCGCAGTGTGCACTCGGCATCCGTCATCGGTCGCGCCCAGTCGTACGCTTCCTCGAACAACTTCTCCGCAGGTCCGCGGACGTGGAAGCGGGGCAGGTCCTTGAGGAGGGGGTGTCCGTCCGGGGCCTCGCACGGCGCGCAGTCCGCCGGTTCCTTCCCCAGCGAGCCGGGGTTGTGCTCGGGGTGCCTGAGCCCGTCGGCGTCCGGTTCGGAGGCCCGGGTCGGCGGGTGCAGGGCGGTCATCAGCTCCAGGCCGGTCACGGCGGTCGAGCCGCGCGGCGTCATCACCCGGGACGCGTACACGCCCAGCACGCGAGCAAGTTCCGCCGGCGGAAGCTGCCCCGCCTCGCCCCAGTGCCGAGCGTCCAGCGCGTGCCACGACGGGATGCACAACTGCACGCACCGACGGTCCGAGCCCTTGGCCGGCCGGTAGATCCGCGCCCATGGCCCGAATCCACGCTTCGTCAACTTCCATTCAGCACGGGCCAGTTGCTTGACGACCTTGTGCCCCTCCGGGATCCGTCCGGCAAGCCGCTCCTCGTCCGAGAGAGTGGTAGGCAGCCCATAGCGCCCCAGAGCAGCCTCGGTGAGCACGAGCAGCGGGTCGGCATCCTTACCCGGCCCGGACAGCCGCGGCTGTCCAAGCTTCGCCTCCTCGAGAGTCCACTCCACCAGGGCCGGAAGGGACGTGGCAGGCACCTCCAGAACCAGACCACCGGCGCAGTACGCCAGCACCTGCCCGCCCTCGACATCGACGACAGCCAGCGGACCGTTCTCGAACCGCGGGGCAGAGCAGCCCGCTGGGGCTGCCTTCCTCGCACCCGGACGACGCGAGACAGGGGTCTGGATGCCGGACTCTTGCCCTGCGGGAGTGAGCGTGGCCGACGACGCCGAAACGACCGACTCCTCAGTCGCTGTAGGGGCGGGGTAGAGCTCCGCAAGCTTCCTAAGCAGCCGTGCATACGCCTCGCGCTCAGGCCCGCGCGGCTCAACCGTTTTTTTGACCGACTCCCAACCGGACACCGTAGCCCGGCGTACCTTCAACGCCCCAGCGACTTCGTCCAGAGTCAGACCGTGCGCAACCCGGAGCCGTTTGCGTTCCTGCGCTGGTGGGAGCGGGGAGCGTGAGGCGATGAGGTTATCGACGGCGTTGAAGAGGTGGGTCATGGTGTTCCTCCTAGCGGTTACTGTATCGCGTACGGTTGGCGTACTTTTTCCGTACGTGGGGGTGGGGTGTCGGTTGTTGGCTTGTGGGTGGTCAGGGGTCGGTGTCCGTCAGGGGGAGGCCGGTCCGGTTAGGGATCCACAGTGTTCTTTCCTTGCGAGCTGTGACGGCCGGCGGGCGGACTAGGAGAGCACCGGGCGGCAGCTGGGTCCAGCCCCGGCCGCCCGTTATCGGGTGTCCTGGGTTTTACCCCACTGCTACATAGTGCATCAACATGAGAGGCAGTCATACAGAACCTCTCGCCAGAGCCCCTCTACAAACCCCGCCAGACCCGACCGGGTATCGCGCCATCGGGCACGCAACGCGAGGTGCGAAGGTCCCTTCCTTCTGGCCATCCTTACTGTTTCCTCGTCACCATGAGCCTGCTCCTGCAGCGTCTCGCAATTCCCACCACAAGCCGGCTTGGTGCATCCATGGGCACGAGAACGAATGCTTGACACCTTGTGCGACCTGAAGGCCAGTCACACTGCTCACGAGCCAACCGGGCTGGGGGCCCTGGTTCACAATCCATGACAGGACCTCACAGGCCATGCCT
>NZ_JBEZVJ010000059.1:0-15130 GCF_040636935.1 Streptomyces sp. NPDC032940
AGCGGTTGGCGCGTCAACGCCCCGCCTGCTGGCAAGGAACCGATTTCGCGCCGTTCCGAGGACGGACACCCCCCGGCGCGGCCCCGACCCACCACCGAACGCAACGCGCTACACGCACCCCCACCGAACCCGCACAGGCCGCCGCAGGCATCCGCACCCCACCCAGCAGCCACAGGCCGCCGCAGGCATCGCACCCCGCTCAACCGCCGGAGGCATCCGCACCCCGCCCCACAACCGCCGGAGGCCGCCGCAGGCATCGCACACCCACGACGGCCGACAGCCAACAGAGACCGGACCTACTCCTCCGCCCCGTCCTCGTCCTCCTCCTTCGACGCGCCGGTAGACGCCGCCCCGCCGCCCCCGGCGCCGCCCTCGTTCAGGAGCCGCGACAGCTGTGCCCCCACGATCCGCTTGAACTTCCGCTTCTGCGGCCGCGTACGGTCCAGCACCGCGACCTCCAGCCGCTCCGCCGGAATCTCCCGCTCGCTGCCGTTCGTGTCGCGGGACAGCGCCTGCACCGCCAGCTTCAGCGCCTCGGCCAGCGTCATCCCGTCCCGGTGCCGCTGGTCCAGGTACCCGCTGATCTGCTCCGCGTTGCCCCCGACCGCGACCGACCCGTGCTCGTCGACGATCGAGCCGTCGTGCGGCAGCCGGTAGATCTGGTCGCCTTCGGGACTGTCCCCGACCTCGGCGACGACCAGCTCCACCTCGTACGGCTTCTCGGCCGAGCTGGAGAAGATCGTGCCCAGCGTCTGGGCGTACACGTTGGCGAGCCCCCGGGCCGTCACATCGTCCCGGTCGTAGGTGTAACCCCGCAGGTCGGCGTAGCGCACACCGCCGATCCGCAGGTTCTCGTACTCGTTGTACTTGCCGGCGGCCGCGAAGCCGATCCGGTCGTAGATCTCGCTGAACTTGTGCAGCGCACGGGACGGGTTCTCGCCGACGAACACGATGCCGTCGGCGTACTGCAGCACGACCAGGCTGCGGCCACGGGCGATGCCCTTGCGGGCGTACTCCGCCCGGTCGGCCATCGCCTGCTGGGGTGAGACATAGAACGGCGTCGACACCGGTTATCCGTCCCTTTCTGTCGAAGTCACTGGACCACCTGCCATCAGTTACGACGAGGCCCGGCCGCTACAGCAGCGCGGCCCGCGGGCCGTCGGGCTGCTCCAGCCGTCCGGCGAGGACCGAGCGGGCGAGCTGCGAGCTCTCGTCCTCGGTCAGCCGGCGGAAGCCGTCCTCGGTGATCACAGTGATGATCGGATAGATCCGGCGCGCGACGTCGGGACCACCGGTCGCCGAGTCGTCGTCCGCCGCGTCGTACAGCGCCTGGACCACGAGCGTCGTGGCCTCTTCCTCGCTCAGGTCGTCCCGGAACAGCTTCTTCATCGCACCGCGCGCGAAGATCGACCCCGAGCCCGTGGTCGCGAAGTGATGCTCCTCGGACCGACCGCCGGTCACGTCGTACGAGAAGATGCGGCCCTTGCCGCGGTCCACGTCGTACCCCGCGAACAGCGGCACCACGGCCAGCCCCTGCATCGCCATGCCCAGGTTGGAGCGGATCATCGTCGACAGACGGTTCGCCTTGCCCTCCAGGGACAGCTGCGCGCCCTCGACCTTCTCGAAGTGCTCGAGCTCCAGCTGGAAGAGCTTCACCATCTCCACGGCCAGCCCCGCCGTGCCGGCGATGCCCACCGCCGAGTACTCGTCGGCCGGGAACACCTTCTCGATGTCCCGCTGCGCGATCATGTTGCCCATGGTCGCCCGCCGGTCACCGGCGAGCACGACGCCGCCGGGGAAGGTCACGGCCACGATCGTGGTGCCGTGGGGGGCCTCGACCACGCCCTGCACCGGCGGCAGCTGCCGGTTGCCCGGGAGCAGCTCGGGCTGGTGCTCTCCCAGGAAGTCCATGAACGAAGAGGACCCAGGCGTCAGGAAGGCAGCTGGTAGACGCCCGGTGCTACGAGTGTTGGCTTCCACGCGATTCCTTCCACGTATGCGTCAGCTAGTCAGCTATGCCACGGACCCTACCCGCCCTGCGGCGGTGATCCACATACTCGGCGGGAACCACGCGACGATCACTTGGGCCCCCCGCTGCGCGCCGTGCGCGGCGCGGGCGTGACCCGCGCCGCGCACGACATCTCACGTCAAGCTCGACCGTCCCTCGTCGGGCTACTGGCCGCCCTTCTGCACGAAAGACCGTACGAAGTCCTCGGCGTTCTCCTCGAGGACGTCGTCGATCTCGTCCAGGACGGAGTCCACGTCGTCGCTGAGCTTCTCCTGGCGCTCCTTGAGGTCCTCGGAGGCCTGCGCGTCCTGCGCCTGCTCCTCGACCTCCTCGGTGGAACGCGTGGCCTTCTGCTGCCCGCCGCCGGTGTCCTTGGTCGCCATAACCCTCACCCCGCTCGGTTCGCCCGACACAGTTGCTCGGTCAAGATCAGACCCTACAAGCCGGGTCCGACATCGGCCCCGCAGTTTCTCCAACGTACGGGGGCCATCTCGATGGTTCCCGGACCCGGTGACTTTCACCCTGTCCGGCGGTCCTCTCCCGTGTACCCGCTCGGGGCCGTCACCCTCCGGACAGGACCCTCACCAGGTCGTCCGCGGTGCGGCAGCGGTCCAGGAGCTCCTTGACGTGATTACGCGTTCCGCGAAGCGGTTCCAGGGTTGGGACCCTCTGGAGGGAGTCCCGCCCCGGCAGATCGAAGATCACCGAGTCCCAGGAGGCCGCGGCGACGTCGTCCGCGTACTGCTCCAGACAGCGACCGCGGAAGTACGCCCGGGTGTCCTCCGGCGGCTTCGTACGGGCCCGCTCGACCTCCGTCTCGTCCAGCAGCCGCTTGATGCGGCCACGGTCCACCAGCCGGTTGTACAGGCCCTTGTCGGGCCGCACGTCGGCGTACTGGAGGTCGACGAGGTGCAGCCGGGCGGCGTCCCAGTCCAGATCGTCCCGGCGCCGGTAGCCCTCCATGAGCTCCCGCTTGGCGACCCAGTCCAGCTCGCCGGCGAGGCTCATCGGGTCGTTCTCGAGCCGGTTGAGGGTGTCCTCCCAGCGGCCCAGGACGTCCTTGGTCTGTTCGTCGGCGTCCGCCCCGTACCGTTCCTCGACATACTTGCGCGCCAGCTCGTAGTACTCCATCTGGAGCTGCACCGCGGTGAGGGTGCGCCCGCTGCGGAGGGTGATCAGGCGCTGGAGGGACGGGTCGTGCGAGACCTGGTGGAGGGTGCGCACGGGCTGGTCCACGGCCAGGTCGACGGCGATGAAGCCGTCCTCGATCATGGACAGGACCAGGGCCGTCGTGCCCAGCTTCAGATAGGTCGAGATCTCGGACAGGTTCGCGTCGCCGATGATCACGTGCAGACGCCGGTACTTCTCCGCGTCCGCGTGCGGTTCGTCGCGCGTGTTGATGATGGGCCGCTTCAACGTCGTCTCCAGGCCGACCTCGACCTCGAAGTAGTCGGCGCGCTGGCTGAGCTGGAAGCCGTGCTCGTGCCCGTCCTGGCCGATGCCGACGCGGCCGGCGCCGGTGACGACCTGGCGGGAGACGAAGAAGGGCGTCAGGTGGCGCACGATGTCCGAGAAGGCGGTCTCCCGCTTCATCAGGTAGTTCTCGTGCGTGCCGTAGGAGGCGCCCTTGTTGTCGGTGTTGTTCTTGTAGAGATGGATCGGCTGGGCGCCGGGCAGCTGGGCCGCCCGTTCGGCCGCCTCGGCCATGATGCGCTCGCCCGCCTTGTCCCACAGCACGGCGTCCCGCGGGTTGGTGACCTCCGGAGCGCTGTACTCGGGGTGGGCGTGGTCGACGTAGAGCCGTGCTCCGTTGGTGAGGATGACATTGGCCAGGCCGATGTCCTCGTCGGTGAGCTGGCTGGAGTCTGCCGCCTCGCGGGCGAGGTCGAAGCCTCGCGCGTCCCGCAGCGGGTTCTCCTCCTCGAAGTCCCAGCGGGCCCGGCGGGCCCGGTGCATCGCCGCCGCGTAGGCGTTGACGATCTGGGACGAGGTGAGCATGGCATTGGCGTTGGGGTGACCGGGGACGGAGATCCCGTACTCCGTCTCGATGCCCATCACTCGCCGTACGGTCATGCGGCCCTCCTTGCCCGGCGGCGCCCTCGGTCGTGGGCGCCGCTCACGTGGCGCTCCGGTGCGTGTGCGGTGCCCGTCCCCGCACTGCGCGACTCGGCGGTACGGAAGAGCCTAGAACGCCTCTGCGCCGGTGGGGAGATCATTTGCGTCATTGCCTTGCTCCAGCCGTGGCCCCGAAAAACAGTCGGCTGCGGGTACCCGCTGAGGGCACCCGCAGCCGCCCTGCCTTTTACAGGTACTGACCGGTGTTCGCCACCGTGTCGATGGAGCGTCCGGTGTCCGCACCCTGCTTTCCGGTGACGAGCGTACGGATGTACACGATCCGCTCGCCCTTCTTTCCGGAGATGCGGGCCCAGTCGTCCGGGTTGGTGGTGTTCGGCAGGTCCTCGTTCTCCTTGAACTCGTCCACGCAGGCCTGGAGGAGGTGGGAGACGCGAAGGCCCTTCTGGTTCTTTTCCAGGAAGTCCTTGATCGCCATCTTCTTGGCGCGGCCCACGATGTTCTCGATCATGGCGCCGGAATTGAAGTCCTTGAAGTAGAGGACTTCCTTGTCGCCGTTGGCGTAGGTGACTTCCAGGAAGCGGTTCTCCTCGGATTCGGCGTACATCTGTTCCACCGCCGTCTGGATCATGCTCTGGACGGTGGCCGCCTTGTCCTTCTCGTGCTCCATGAGGTCGTCCTCGTGGAGCGGGAGGCGCTCGGTGAGGTACTTGCCGAAGATGTCCTTGGCCGCTTCGGCGTCCGGACGCTCGATCTTGATCTTCACGTCGAGCCGGCCGGGCCGCAGGATGGCGGGGTCGATCATGTCCTCACGGTTGGAGGCACCGATCACGACCACGTTCTGCAGGCCCTCCACACCGTCGATCTCGGCGAGCAGCTGCGGGACGATGGTGTTCTCCACGTCCGAGCTGACACCGGAGCCGCGGGTGCGGAAGAGGGACTCCATCTCGTCGAAGAAGACGATGACGGGGGTGCCCTCGCTGGCCTTCTCCCGTGCACGCTGGAAGACGAGGCGGATCTGCCGCTCGGTCTCGCCGACGTACTTGTTGAGGAGCTCGGGTCCCTTGATGTTGAGGAAGAAGCTCTTGCCGGCGGCCTGGCCGGTGACCTCGGCGACCTTCTTGGCCAGCGAGTTGGCGACGGCCTTGGCGATGAGCGTCTTGCCGCATCCGGGGGGCCCGTAGAGCAGCACGCCCTTGGGCGGACGCAGCTCGTGCTCCCGGAACAGGTCGGGGTAGAGATAGGGGAGCTCGACCGCGTCGCGAATGGCCTCGATCTGTCCGCCGAGGCCACCGATCTGCTCGTAGCCGATGTCGGGGACCTCTTCGAGGACGAGTTCCTCGACCTCGCTCTTGGGGACGACCTCGTAGACGTATCCGGAGCGGGGCTCGAGCAGGAGGGCGTCGCCGGGGCGGATGGTGATGCCCCGCAGTGGCTCGGCGAGCCGGACCACGCGCTCCTCGTCGGTGTGCCCGAGGACGAGTGCGCGCTCGCCGTCCTCGAGGATCTCCTTGAGGGTGACGATGTCGCCGACGCTCTCGTACTCCATGGCCTCGACCACGTTGAGGGCTTCGTTGAGCATCACTTCCTGGCCGCGCCGGAGCTCGTCGAGCTCGACGCTCGGGCTGACGTTCACCCGGAGTTTGCGGCCGCCGGTGAAGATGTCGGCGGTGCCGTCCTCGTTGGCCTGCAGGAACACGCCGAAGCCTGCCGGTGGCTGGGCCAGCCGGTCGACCTCCTCCTTGAGGGCCACGATCTGGTCGCGGGCCTCGCGGAGCGTGCTGGCGAGTCGCTCGTTCTGGGCGGACACGCCGGCCAGGTTGGTCTGCAGCTCGACGATCCGCTCTTCGAGAATTCTCGTGTGCCGCGGAGAGTCGGCGAGCTTGCGTCGCAGGACGGCGATCTCCTGCTCAAGGTAGGCCACCTGCCCGGCCGGGTCCTCGGACCCGCGTCCCGGGCGGATGCCGCGGTTCATGTCGTCGTCGTGGGCTGCCACGGTCCTCACCTCCTCCAAGGGGAGCTGGACGCTTCCAGACCCTACCTGGGTGGGTGTCGATTGAAACCCCTAGATCACAAAGACTGTCGGGGTGTGTCCGATCTTCACCCTTGCGCTGCCCCTCACGCCAGGGGAATACCCATCGAACGTGACGGGAACCCAGGCGGAGGTAGGGTCGAAGCGTTCAACACCCGTCAGAGCTGGCCGGATTCCCGGCCGGCTCGACGCAGGAAACGGCAGGAAGCGATGAGTGTGCAGCAGGAGGCCGGAGTCGACGGCGAGGCTCTCGAGGTCTGGATCGACCAGGACCTGTGTACCGGCGACGGCATCTGCGCGCAGTACGCGCCCGAGGTGTTCGAGCTGGACATCGACGGTCTGGCCTATGTGAAGGGCGCGGACGACGAGCTCCTGCAGGCCAAGGGCGCGACGACGCCCGTGCCGTTGCCTCTCCTGACGGACGTGGTCGACTCGGCGAAGGAGTGTCCGGGCGAGTGCATCCATGTACGTCGCATTTCAGACAGGACCGAGATCTACGGTCCGGACGCAGAGTGACCGAACTGTGACGTAGTCGCCACACACGGTGACCGTGGTGAGCGGGGGCCCTTCTCTCGAGGGGCCCCGTCGTTCAGACGGTGCGCGCCTGGGAGGGCGTGTCGCGGACGAACGCGCCGTTCTTCCACTGCCACTTCACGTGGTCGGTGACGTCCGGGCAGCAACTGGGCACGTCGGCCGACGAGTAGCCGAGGAGCGTCGCGAGGACGGCGCCGCCGCGCACCGAGAGGTCGGTGACCGTCCGGCGCTCCTTCGGATCCACCAGGGTGGCCACCACACGGGACTTGCCGCCGCCGGTGTCCCTGGTGAGGACGTAGACGCCGTCGGGCGGGGTGCCCATGGGCGCGTCGCAGTGCACGACGGCCACCGTCTCGGGCCGGCCGTCGCCGTCGAGGTCGCCGGACGCCTTCTTCTGCACCTTGGCCTCGACCGGACCGCACTCCAGGGGGAAGGCGACGGTCGCCGGATCGGGCGGTGTGCTGTGCGCCGGGGCCGTCTTCGTCTCCGTTCCGGCGCTCTGGGCCGCCGTCGCGGCGTCGGGCTGCAGGACGGAGGAGAGGGCCACGACTCCGGCGAGAGCGGTGGCGGTGGCGACCCAGTGGATCGGCCGGGTGTGCGTGTGCGACAGGTCCGGAACGGCGGGGTGCTGCACGAGGAGTGTCTCCTGTGAGGGCTGTGCCGGTGGGGGTGGCCAGCATCGTGCCACACGTCACAGTGCAGGGGAACGGCGGGGTGGGTACCGGTACGGATTCCCGTGGGGCCGCCCGCCGCGCGGGCGGTGTCCTTCAACGCGACGACGCCGTGGTGGAGTTCCCGGTCGGTGCCGGAACTCCACCACGGCGTCGGTACGTTGAGCGCGGTACGAGGCCGTCTCAGCGGCCGGAGCCTCCGCCGGCGTTGGGGCCGTCGTAGTCCTCGCCGTAGGCACCCTTGGCGGGGCGGCGGCGGCGCATGGGCGGCTCGACGCCGTCGGCGAGGCGGCGGGCGGTGAGCAGGAAGCCGGTGTGGCCGATCATCCGGTGGTCCGGGCGGACGGCCAGGCCCTCGACGTGCCAGTTGCGGATCATCGTCTCCCAGGAGGTCGGCTCGTTGAAGCAGCCGATCTCGCGGATGGACTCGACGGTCCGCGCGAGCTGGGTGGTGGTCGCGACGTAGCAGCACAGGATGCCGCCGGGCACGAGCGCCTTGGAGACGGCCTCCAGGCACTCCCACGGGGCGAGCATGTCGAGGATGACCCGGTCGACGTCGGCGTCGGACAGATTGTCCTGGAGATCGCCGACGGTGAGCTGCCAGGCGGGGTGCGGGCCGCCGAAGTAGCGCTCCACGTTCTGCCGGGCGATGTCGGCGAAGTCCTCGCGGCGCTCGTAGGAGTGCAGCATTCCCTGGTCGCCGATGGCACGGAGCAGGAAGCTGCTGAGCGAGCCGGAGCCCACACCGGCCTCCACCACGCGCGCGCCGGGGAAGATGTCGGCGAAGGCGAGGATCTGCCCCGCGTCCTTCGGGTAGACGACGGCTGCCCCACGGGGCATGGACAGGACGTAGTCGGGGAGCAGGGGGCGCAGCGCGAGGTAGGCGACGTTACCGGTGGTGCGGACAACGCTGCCCTCGGGAGCACCGATCAGTTCGTCGTGGGGGAAGGAACCCTTGTGGGTGTGGAAGTTCTTCCCGGCCTCGAGCGTGAACGTGTAGTGGCGGCCCTTGGGGTCGGTCAGCTGTACCTGGTCCCCGACCTTGAAGGGCCCGCGCCTGCGGGCGGCACCGGTCGGTTCGGACATGTGACCAGCCTACCGGTCCCCGGCGGGGCGGCCGACCACGGCTTCGGGAGAGCGGTTCTCAGGAGGGGCGGGCCATGGCCTTGACGAAGGCGCGCTCCACGTCGGCGGCGGACAGGACGCCGTAGATCTCGCCGGTGTCCTCGACGACGAGGTACTCGGTCGCGGGGTTGGCGCGCAGGGCGTCGAGGAGTTCCTCGCCGGACAGCTCGGCCGAGACGCGCATGCCTTCGGTGAGGTCCTGGGCGAGCCCGCCGACCGGGACCCAGGGGCGGCGGTGCTCGGGTACGCCGACGATGGCGGCCTCGCGGACCAGGGAGACGGGCCTGCCCTCGGTGTCGACGACGACCAGGGCACGGGCGCCGGAGGCGTTGGCGCGGCGCAGGGCCTCGGAGAGCGGGGTGTCGGCGGGGACGGGGACCGCGCGCCGGGTGAGGGCGCGGGCGCGCAGCTCGGGCAGGTGTTCGCGCAGGCGCGCCATACGCAGGCTGTTGCCGGCGCCGGTCCAGATGATCGCGGCCAGGATGGCGGCGAGCAGGGCGTCCATCAGCGTGTCCATGCCGACGTTGTCCACGGCGCCGGAGCCGAGCGCTCCGGACTGGGTGAGCAGCGGCAGCCCGATCAGGACGGAGACGGCGAGTGCCCGGCCGACCCAGGCGGCGGCGACCGTGCCGCTCATCGGCTTGCCGGTGATCTTCCAGACGACGGCCCGGAGCATCCGGCCGCCGTCGAGCGGGAGGCCCGGGAGCAGGTTGAAGACGGCGACGATGAGGTTGGAGATCATCAGGCCCGCGAGCAGGACGCCGGGGACGGTGCCCGGCTCGACGGCCAGCACGGCGAGGTAGAAGACCCCGGCGAGGACGAGGGAGAGCAGCGGGCCGACGAAGGCCAGCACGAACTCGCGGCCCGGGGTCTCGGCCTCCTTCTCGATCTCGGAGACGCCGCCGAAGAACTGGAGCTGGATGCGGCGCACGGGGAGCTTGAAGCGGAGGGCGGCGACGGTGTGGGCGAGCTCGTGGACGAGGACGGAGGCGTAGAAGGCGACCGCGAAGAAGAGGGAGACGAGGTAGCGTGCGGCGCCGAGCTCGGGCAGGACCCGGTCGAGCTGGCCGCCGAAGACCCAGGTGATCAGGGCGGCGACCAGGAACCAGCTGGGCGCGACGTACACGGGGACGCCGAAGGGCCGTCCCATCAGCAGCCCGCCCGAGGGCTCCGGGCGACGCTGCGGCGGCTTCCCCGGTCCGCCCCCGGTGTGGGCCTCGGCACGCGCGTGGTGGGCGGGGGGTGCGGACTCGGGCGGGGCGTCCTGCCCGGCGGCGTCCCGCTCCGGGACGTCCTCGGCGGGGTGCTTCTCGGGAGGCTCGGCCCTCGGGGAGCCCGCTCGCCCCCCGGCGTCCTCGCCTACTGTCGGTGACTGCTCCGCGGGGCCCTCGTCCGTGCTGCGGTGCTGTTCCGCGGGCTGTTCCCCGGGCGTGTCGGCAGCCGTGGGATCCGGGTGCACGGGGTCCGCGGCCGGGGGCCCCGCGTGGGGGCCGGCCGACTCGTCGTTGCCGGACCGCGGGTGCCCGCTCCCGCCGCTCACGTCCACGGTGTCCCCTCGTTCGAAGCGTTTCCCGCGCCTGCGGTGCGGGAGGGTCTGGTGTCGATGGTATGCGGCCGTCGCGGTCCGTTCCGCCCCGGCACCCTGCGCCTGCCCGTCCGTCGCACGGGTCATGGCCGCGACTGGGTCACTGTCAGTGGTGGGCCGTAAGGTCTGTGGGCATGGAGACGAGCATCGAGGACGTCGCGGAGGGCACCGGCGGTTCCGCCCCGGCGGAAGCCGCGGTGGCGGCGGCAGCGGCACAGACGGCGGAAGCGGCCGAGGACGCGTCCGCACCCGCACCCGTGCCCGTCGCCGTGGCGCCCGCCTCGCTCTCGCCGTCGCGGGCCGGTGACTTCATGCAGTGCCCCCTGCTGTACCGGTTCCGGGTGATCGACCGGCTGCCGGAGAAGCCCAGCGAGGCGGCGACCCGGGGCACACTGGTGCACGCGGTGCTCGAGCGGCTCTTCGACGCGCCGGCCGCCGAGCGGACGCCGCCGCGGGCCAAGGCACTGATCCCCGGGCAGTGGGACCGGCTGCGGGAGACCCGGCCCGAGGTCGGGGAGCTGTTCGCGGACGACCCGGAGGGCGAGCGGATGGCACGCTGGCTCGCCGAGGCGGAGGGGCTGGTCGAGCGCTGGTTCACGCTGGAGGACCCGAGCCGGCTGGAGCCCGCCGAGCGGGAGCTGTTCGTCGAGGCCGAGCTGGACTCCGGGCTGCGGCTGCGCGGCATCATCGACCGGGTCGACGTGGCTCCCACCGGCGAGGTGCGGATCGTCGACTACAAGACGGGCAAAGCCCCCCGCCCGCAGTACGCCGAGAGCGCGCTGTTCCAGATGAAGTTCTACGCACTGGTCGTGTGGCGGCTGAAGAAGGTCGTGCCGCGGCGGCTCCAGCTCGTCTATCTCGGCAGCGGTGACGTGCTCACGTACGACCCGGTCCTCGCCGACCTGGAGCGGGTCGAGCGCAAGCTGCTGGCCCTGTGGGAGGCCATCCGGCTGGCGACCGAGACCGGTGACTGGCGGCCGCGCCCCACGAAGCTGTGCGGCTGGTGCGACCACCAGGCGCACTGCCCGGAGTTCGGCGGCACTCCCCCGCCCTATCCGCTGCCGGTGAGGGTGGCCGACCCGGGCACCGTCGCGCAGGGCAGAATGGGGCCGGACTAGCGAGAAGGAGACTTACGTGGCCATCCGCGTCCTACTGGTCGACGACCAGCCACTGCTGCGCACGGGCTTCCGGATGATTCTGGAGGCGGAGCAGGACCTCGCGGTCGTCGGCGAGGCCGGAGACGGCCTTCAGGCTCTCGACCAGGTGCGGGCGCTGCAGCCCGATGTGGTGCTGATGGACATCCGCATGCCGCGGATGGACGGCGTGGAGGCGACCCGGCAGATCACCGGCCCTGAGCGGGACGGCCCGGCCAAGGTGCTGGTGCTGACCACCTTCGACCTCGACGAGTACGTGGTGGAGGCGCTGAAGGCGGGTGCCAGCGGGTTCCTGCTGAAGGACGCCCCGGCCAATGAACTGGTGCAGGCGATCCGGGTGGTGGCGAACGGCGAGGCGATGCTCGCGCCCAGCATCACCAGGCGGCTGCTCGACAAGTACGCCACGCACCTGCCGTCCGGTGACGAGCCGGTGCCGGACACCCTGCACACGCTGACCGACCGCGAGGTGGAGGTCCTGAAGCTGGTGGCGCGCGGTCTGTCCAACGCGGAGATCGCCGCCGACCTGTTCGTCAGCGAGACCACCGTCAAGACGCACGTCGGGCATGTGCTGACCAAGCTGGGGCTGCGGGACCGGGTGCAGGCCGCGGTGTACGCGTACGAGAGCGGGCTGGTGCGCCCCGGCGCGCAGTAGGCACGAGCAGGCGCAGCAGCAGCCGGGAAGCCCGAAGGGCGCCCTCTTCCCTTGCGGGAGGAGGGCGCCCTTCGGCTTGCACGGGGCGGGGCGGTGACGGGGTGCGTCAGCCGCTCACACCGCGGGCCAGCTCCCACAGCTGGAGCGTGGAGGAGGAGTTGAGCGCGTAGGCGGTGCCGGTGACGTCGTCGCGGGCGGCGACGTACTGCTTGCCCTGCCACAGCGGGATCATCGGGACGTCGGTGGCGACGCGGTCCTGGATGTCGGTCAGGCTGTCGACGGCGGACAGGCGGTCGGCCTCGCGCCGGGACGCCGGGATCAGGTTGTTGTTGATCTCGGAGTTCACGTACGGCGAGTTGAGGAAGTTCTCCTTGTCGAGGAACGGCGCCAGGAAGTTGTCGGCGTCCGGGAAGTCGGGGAACCAGCCCATCCCGAAGACGTCGTACTGGCCCTTCAGCTCGGCCGGGCGGAACTTCTCCCAGGGCGTGCCCTGGATGTCGACCTGGAACAGACCGCTGTCGTTGAGCTGCTTCTGCAGCTGCTCGAACTCCTGCTTGGTGGCCGCACCGTAGTGGTCGGTCGTGTAGTGCAGGGTCAGCTTCACCGGCGTGGAGACGTCGGCGGCCTCCAGCGTGGCCTTGGCCTTGGGGACGCTCGGGTCACCGTACTTGTTGAAGAACGAGTTCGAGTGGCCGGTGATGGTGGCCGGCACCAGCGAGTACAGCGGTTCGGCCTGCGAGCCGTAGACGTTCGAGATCAGTTCGCTGCGGTTGATGACCTGGGCCATCGCCTGCCGGACGGCCTTCGACTCGACGCTCTGCGCCTTGGTGTTGAAGGCCAGATAGCGGATCTCGAGACCGGCCATCTCGATCAGGTCGACGTCGCCGCCCGTGTCGTTGGAGAGCTTCCGGATCTGCTCCGGCGTCATCGCACGGGTCATCAGGTCGATGTCGCCCTTCTCGAGCGCCGTGCCCATGGCGTCGGCGTCGGCGAAGGAGCGGACCTCGGCCTTGTCGTTGTTCACCTTGAGGGCCCCCTTGTAGTTGGGGTTCTTGGTGAACACGGCCTTGGTCAGCGCGCCGTCCTTCACCTCGGCCTTCATGGTGTACGGGCCGGAGCCGTCCATCTCGAAGCCCTCGCGCAGCTTGCCCTTGTCGTAGTCGTCGGGGTCGACGATGCCGGCGACCGGGGTCGACAGCTTGAACGGGAAGGTCGCGTCGGCGGTGCTGAGGTGGAAGATGACCTCGCGGTCGCCCTGGGTCTCCACGGTGTCGACGGTGGACAGCAGGCCGGACACACCGCTGTCGGCCTTCAGGGACAGGGCGCGCTCGATGGAGAACTTCACGTCGGCCGCGGTGACGGGGTCGCCGTTGGCGAACTTCAGTCCGTCGCGCAGGGTGCAGGCGTAGCGCTCGTTGCCGGTGTCGGTGAAGCCGCACTTCTCGGCCGCCTCGGGCACCGGTTCGCCGTCGCCGCGCGGCTGGATCATCAGCGTCTGCACGGTCTGGCGCAGCAGGTTCCAGGAGCCGACGTCGTAGGCGTACGCCGGGTCGAGGGGCGCGGGGGCCTCCTCCGAGGCGGTGAACCGGTCCGTGGTGCCGACGACGATCGCGTCCCCGCCGCCGCTGCCGCCGTCGGACCCGCCGCAGGCGGCGAGTACCGGGGCGAGCAGGCCGACGACGGCCGGCAGCACCAAAGTCTTGCGGTTCATGCTCGAAATTCTCCAGAGCTGTCGGTTCCGTGTATGCGGCATGCAGGGGTGTCGCCGGCCGATCACGGGGGTAGTGGCTGAGGTTCTGGCGACGAGATTAGTCCGCACCCGTACCAGCGCCCGCAGCCCCCGGAGTTGAGGGCTCATCACAGAGCGAAACCGGGCGTGGACACACCGAAAACCCGACAGCGGAAGGATTAGTGCAGTGCTTCACCAATCGGGACACATGGTCGTCCCGACAACGTTCTCCCAGCCGGATTCGGCACAGTCGTACCAGCCTGTCGACCCCTGATGGCGTGGCGAACGTCACATGGGAGCGCGCCCGTGCGCCCTGCCGGGAGGCGTCCGCGCACGCCCCCGGGACGGCGGCCCGGGACGCTGTGTGAGGGCTCAGCCCGCGTGGGTGACCAGGCTGCGCAGGAAGGTCAGGTCGACCGCTTCCAGTGACCTGACGACGGTGCGCCGGGCGGCCGGGGTGATGGGCGCGACCGACGGCACCGCCACGACGTGGCAGCCGGCGGCCTCCGCGGCGGCGACTCCGGTCGCGGTGTCCTCGACGACGGCGCACCGGGCGGGATCCACGGCGAGTCCGGCGGCGGCGGCCAGGTAGGGGTCGGGGTGGGGCTTGGTGCGCGGCACCTCGTCGCCGGCGACGGTGAGCGCGAAGTGATGGCGGCCGAGCGAGGTCAGGACGCGGTCGATGATGCGCCGGTGCGAGGCGGAGACCAGGGCGGTCGGGATCCGGTGCTCGGACAGCTCCGCGAGCAGCCGGGCGGCGCCCGGCATGAGGGGCAGATCGCGGCCGATGCGCTCCTCGAAACCGTCGTTGAGCAGCACGCTGAGCTCGGCGAACGAGATGTCGGCGCCGGTGGCCTCGATGAGGAAGCCCGCACTGCGGGTCATGGGGCCGCCCACCACCACGTGGCGCCAGGAGTCGTCGAGGACGTGTCCGAGGGAGGCGAAGACCTCCTTCTCGACATCCCACCAGAAGCCCTCGGTGTCCACCAGGGTGCCGTCCATGTCGAGGAGCACGGCTTGCAGGGCGGAGCCTTCGGCCGTGCGGGTTCCGAGCGCGGGGACCGTACTGGTCATCCACGTACCTCCTTGAGGGACGATCAGGCCGGTTCCCACGAAGGGAACCGGCCTGCGGTGGACCGACCAGTGTACGTCGTGCGGGTCCAGAACGCCTGGTGTGGCGCTTGGAGCGCTCTGGAGCGGGTCCGAACCGGTCTCCGTACCGGTGTCAGCGGGCGTTGAAGTACTTCGCCTCGGGGTGGTGGATCACGATGGCGTCGGTGGACTGCTCGGGGTGGAGCTGGAACTCCTCCGACAGGTGGACGCCGATGCGCTCCGGCCGGAGCAGGTCGGCGATCTTGGCGCGGTCCTCCAGGTCGGGGCAGGCGCCGTAGCCGAGGGAGAAGCGGGCGCCCCGGTACTTCAGGGCGAACATGTCCTCCATCTCGGCCGGATCCTCACCGGCGAAGCCCAGCTCCGAGCGGACGCGGGCGTGCCAGTACTCGGCGAGGGCTTCGGCGAGCTGGACGGAGAGTCCGTGGAGTTCGAGGTAGTCGCGGTAGGCGTTGGC
>NZ_JBEZVJ010000060.1:0-14433 GCF_040636935.1 Streptomyces sp. NPDC032940
CAAACTCCGGTGCTCGACCACCCGGATCACCAAACTCGTCCAGGCCGTCCTCACCCTTCATCTGACCAGCTCAGAGTGAGGATGGAAAAGGCTCACTACGTCGACCCGGACGCCGCTGTGTTCGAAGTGGGGTACCGCATTGTGCCGGCTCTCTACTGGCAGTGGATCAACCGGCAGCACTGGGCCAGAGGCGAGCTGGAGGCTCCCCGCGCCTTCGGGGAGGCGGTCGTGGCCGGCGACGTGATTCCACCACCACAGGCAGCACATATGCCCAACATCGACGGGCGGCTTCGCTCACGCTGGGCTCTGCGCGAGGACAGCCGACACATCTGCGGTGAGGCGCTGGCAAGTGCGTTGCGCGACGAAGCGATCCCGCAGATGATCCACCTGCTCGACCGAACCAATCTCCTGCACGAGTGTCGCCATCCGACCATGCCGGTCGTGCGACTGGTGCCGCTGACCAGACTGGAGATCTTGCTGCGGGTCGATGACGCACCGGTTCCGGAGATAGAAGCGCTGCTGCTCGATGTGCGGCCAGCTGGTCCTGGGGACGATTTCGCCGCCTGGGTGCGTCGGCGGCTGGAGACTCGCGCCGTAGGCCGGTGAAGCGCTCAAGTCGCCGCCCGAGCGGTCAGTCGCATCGGGTGAGGTCCTTGATCCAAATCATCGATGCGCGCAGGCGGAGGCCGGCGAGGCAGCTCTCCGGGGTCTTGAGCCCGCCGGGCCCGAGGGCTGGGTGGAGCTGCCCGCGTCCGGGGGCCGGCGCCCGGTGACGGCCGGGACCGTCCGACGGGCTCGGCCGTCTGATCGCCCGCGGCACCGTCGCGCTCCGGCCGGGGGACGCGCTGCTGCCGCTGACGGTCCGCACGACGGGCCCCCGCGGGCCCGAGTTGGCGGCGCGGATCGGCACTTTCCTGTTCGGCGCGCTGCGGAGCAGGGGAGTGCGGGGATCGGCCCAGCGGCGCGGCTCACCCCGCCCCTCGGCTGTCCGGGAGCGGTGCCGCAGGGCGGCGCTGCGGATTGCGGGAGCGGCGTACGTCAACGCCAGCCGCTGAGCGTCCTCAGCGTGACCGGTGACCAAGCGATGGGTGTGCGCACGCCCGGTCGTTCATTGGGGTGTGGGGGAGTGGTCGCACAGGGCAGGAATATCTTATGTCAGTTGATGCGTACACCTCACCCTGACGGCCGAAGCGGTCCGCCGCAGGCAACGACGATCACTGCAGGGGATCCGTCGATTATTGACCGGTTATCTACCAGTATTCGTCTCTTTGTCTCATTGTTCGGACTGTCAGCAGACGGAGAGACTGTTCGGCATGATCAGAGCAAGAGTGTCCCAGCTCCTCGCCCTCACAGCCTCAAGTCTCCTGCTCCTACTGAGTGTTCAGGCTACTCCCGCATCGGCTGAGGTCTTCTGCGACGAGGGTTACTCGGTCGACGGGGCCATCTGGACCGAATACACGCAGACGCCGGGCGTACAGGCCGCCCTTGGCTGTCCAAAGTCCCATGAGATCCCGGTCGCCAAGGACGGCGGCGCCCGCCAGGTCTTCGAGCATGGCTCGATCTACTGGAGCCCCAACAGCGGAGCCCACTCGATCTGGGGCCTCATCGGCGACAAGTGGGGACAGCTGGGCTGGGAAGGCGGCAGTCTCGGCTACCCCACCAGCAACGAGATCCGGCTTCCCGACGGCAAGGGCATACGCCAGGTCTTCCAGGGCGGCTCGATCTACTGGTCCCCCAACACCGGTGCACACCCTGTCTGGGGTCGCATCGGCGAACGCTGGGGAATGGCCCAGTGGGAGACCGGCCGCTACGGCTACCCCATCAGCGACGAAGTCCAGATTCCGGGCGTCAAGGGCGTCAGTCAGATGTTCGAGCACGGCCCCATCGCATGGTCTCCCGAGGAGACTCCCAACCCGCAGTACACACAGGCACGCGACCTGTACCTGACCCCCAGTAGCAGTACGCGTGACGGGGGCCGGCAAGAGGCCGCGAACCTGCTGCCCCTGGGAGGAGACAGGGGGATCGTCGTCGTACGCGGCTACATCGCCACCGACAACAACCCGGTGAACGACATCATCGGCAACCACCGCCAGTGGAGCACCGACCCGGCCGCCGAATCCAAGGTGACCGTCGCGTGGGACACCGAGACGGGCCGCGTCGGCGTCTTTGTCGAACACTCCTGTGTCCATGACCCCAGCTCCACGCTGAACGGATGCATCGACGCCAAGCCCCTCGTCCGCACCTCGCACGCCGAAGCCGTCCAGGATGACCCGACCCCCCAGAACGAATACTGGGTCGAACCCACCGGCGGCGGGGGCATCAAGGTATCGATCTCGGCGGTCAACTCCTTCGTAGGCGTCCCCGGCTACCAGTTCGGAGACCTCGGCCGGATCAACGCGACGTGGTACCTGACGCCGCACGCGTACGACGACAAGAACAAGACCTTCACCGGCTTCGACATCACGACGACGAAGGACAAGTTCCCGTCGTGGGAAGTCCTGCGCTACCCACGACTCCTCGACAGCGCCAGCGCCCCACAGGCCAAATGGCAGGGTGCCGTCTGGCAGACCCGCGTCAGCGACTTGTCGAACCCCCAGCACACCTGCACCCGGAACGACCCGGATAACCAGAACGCCACCATGGCGTGCACCGGCTGAGCCTGTAGTGCCACGACGAAGCCCCTCGTCAGCCTCCGGGCCGGCGAGGCGCTTTCGTTATCAAGACCCACTGATTGCGCCTTTGAAGCGAATCTCGGCTGCACCCCTCCAGGCCGACCTCCTGCGGCGATGTGTGACTGAGTGTTTCAGTTGGCAAGTAGGCCGCCGAGTTGGCGAACTGAGCTACGTGGGCGGCCAGTGCTGTAAGGAGGTACTGGCTACCCATTCCAGCGGGAACCTTGCGAGGATCCTCGGCATGACCTCGTCTCCCGCCGACCGCGACCGTCCCGACGATCCCTTCGTCGAGATCGGCGATCCTGTCCTGGCCGTGGCGGACAAGCGGAGAAGCCTGGTCGCCGTGGCCGGCGCACACGAGTACGACGAGGTGAAGACGGTCGGTATCTTCCGCGTCACCGACCGCGCCCGCTGCCGGCTGCTGCTGCACTCGCAGCACCCGGTGAACGCGATGGCCTTCCACCCGGCCCTCCCCCTGCTCGCCATGGGATCCGGCGGGTACGACGGCGGCTACTACTTTGAAGGAGAGCTCTTGCTCCTCCACCTGGAGACCGGCACCGTCCTGTCGCTCATCGAGCACCACATCGGCCGCCAAGTCCTCGGATCAAGGCCCTCGGGTTCACCGGCTGCCTGAACCTCCTGCACAGGTACATCAACCACGGCCGCGCAGACGCCGACCGCAGCCACATCTCCCCGCCCCGGCTCGCCCGGATGATCCTCACCAGGCCCGACAACCTCAAGGCCGAACATCACGATCTCCTTGCACGGCTTACCGCCGCCTGCCCGGAGATGACCCAACTGGCCGCCTCCGTCCGGGACTTTGCCGAACTCCTGACGCCTTGCGCAGGAAACGCCGACGGGCTCTCGGCTGGATCGTCGAGATCCGCTCAGCCGATCTGCCCCATCTGCACGCCTTCACCCGGGGCCTGGACCGAGACCGCGACGCCGTGAACACCGCCCTCACACTTCCGTACAGCAACGGCCCCACCGAAGGCGTCACACCAAGACCAGGCGAATCGCACGCCAGATACACGGACGAGCAGGCTTCACCCTGCTCCGCCACCGCATCCTCCTCGGATAGCACCACCCTCCGTCACCACCGAATGTGAGACAGGGCCGCTCACCTACAAACCCCAACTCGGAACACGGCCATGATGCGAGCGCTCGCCGACCTGCCACCTGTCGTCCTCTCCGACTTGATCGGCATCCAGCCGAGAACCGCGGAACGCTTCGCAGCCATGGCCCGCGAGAACTGGTCCGACTACCTGGCCGCGGCTCGCCCCGCACGGCGCTATGCGGGGCCCGGGGGCAGGTGAACGGTCATGATCAGGTGGCATGTCGCGGTGCCTGAGCCGCGGTAGGTGTGGGGGACGTCGCCGTCGAAGGTGGCGGTCTGACCGGCGTCGACCGGGTGCTCCGTGCCGTCGACGACGAGGACCATTTCTCCGGCGGTGACGCTGACGGTCTCCACGACGCCGCTCTGGTGCGGGTGGCTGGGGTACTCCTCGCCGGGTTCCAGGTTCCAGCGCCACACCTCGACCGGGGCGGGTCCCGAGGTGGTCAGCATGAGCCGGGCCTCGCTGCCCTTCTCCCCGGCCCACAGGGGCATGACGGCGTCGGCGGAGACGACCCTGACGCGGCCTTCGGCCGGGCCTTCCATCAGTGCGGACACCGAGATCCCGAGAGTGTCGGCGAGACGGACCAGGGTGGCGAAGTTGGGGTTGCCCTGGGCCCTTTCCAGGGCGACCAGGGCGCCCTTGCTGACTTTGGCGCGTCGGCCGAGTTCGTCCAGGGACAGTCCGGCGCGGGTGCGGGCCGCGCGGACGTTGTGCGCGAGTGTCCGCAGCGCCGCCTCGGTCTCGGCCATCTCTCTCACCTCTTCAGACAGTGGACCAGTGCACTGGACCGCACGGTCGTTTGGTTGACGACTTCCGGTCGGTGCGTTGTACGGTGTAGTCGTTCCATTGATAGTAAGGGATGTACCTCCTGTGATCGCTCTGCTGCTGGCCCTGGGCAGCTCTCTGGCCTATGGATGCGCCGACTTCCTCGGCGGTCTCGGCGCCCGCAAGGCTCATGTCCTGCGCACCGTGATGGTGGCCGCGCCGGCGTCGCTCACGGTCGAGCTGCTGCTGTGGCCCTTCCTCGGTGCCTCGTTCGCTCCTGCCACACTCGCCTGGGGCGCCGCTTCCGGCGTCGCGTCGGCTGCTGCGTTCGCCCTGCTCTACCGCACGCTGGCGATCGGCCCGATGAACGTGCTGTCTCCTATCACGGCGCTGGTCTCGGCGATGCTGCCGGTCGGTGTCGGGCTGGTGCAGGGGGAGCACCTGGGGCCGGCCGGGCTGATCGGGCTGCCGCTGGCGCTGGCGGCCGTGGTGCTGGTCAGCGCCGGGCACGGCGCGAAGTCGGCCCGCCCCTCTCGTGCCGCGCTGCTGTTGGCCTTCGGCGCGGGGGCGGCCATCGCCCTGCAGCTGGTCTTCCTGCACCAGGCGCCGTCCGACAGCGGCGTCGGCCCTTTGATCGTCGGCCGCGCCGTGTCCTCCGCGGTCACGCTGGCTGCCGCGGGTGTGATGTTCCGGCGGCTGGGCCCGGAGAAGCCCGCGTACGCGATCTCGGCGACGGCCGGCGTGCTGGACTCGGTGGCGAATCTGCTGTTCCTGCTCGCCGCCCGCAGCGGTGACCTCGCCGTCGTCGCGGTGATCACCGCTCTGTACCCGGCCGGCACCGTCCTGCTCGCCCGCAGTGTCCTGGCCGAGCGGATCCACCGCGGGCAGCTGATCGGCCTGGGCACCGCCGCCGTTGCCGTCAGCCTCCTCGCCCTCACCTGAGCGGCACGGCACACCGTACGGAAGGAGCATCACGATGTTCATCCAGCCCTGGGACGCCGCCCTGGACGACGCCGAATGGCAGACCTGGATCGCCGACGGCCATGACTTCGGCATTCTGAGCGTCAACGGCCTGCTCGGACACGCACCGATCGTCATGCCCACCCACTTCACCATCGACGGCACGGCCCTGCTGGTCCATCTCGCCCGGCCCAATCCCGTCTGGGAGACGATCGAGGTCGATGCGAACGTCACGTTCACCGTCACCGGCGACTACGCCTTCGTCCCGGGCCCCTGGCGCGCCAAGCCGGACGTCCCGCCCACCGGCGGCGTCCCCACCAGCTACTACGCGGCCGTCCAGTTCACCTGCCAGGCCACCATCGTCGACGAGCCCGAGGCCACGGCCGAACTGCTGCGCCGGCAGATGGCCCACTTCCAGCCGGACGGCGACCACGCCCCCATCGACCCCGACCAGACCCCCTACGGGCGGATGCTGTCCGGCATCCGCGGGTCTGCGCCTGGACGTCACCGAGGTCCGCGCCAAGTTCAAGTACGACGACCACAAACCCGTCGAACAGCGCGCCGACACCGCCCGCCGGCTCACCGGACGCGGTCAGGGCCTGGACGCGTCCGCCGCAGCCCGGCAGAGGCGCCGGCTGGACCGCATCGGCACCTGGAAAGCCTGACCGACCTTTGACCCCGCTCGCCCTCACGGAACGGATCCCTTCGCGATGACCACCTTCCATATCAGCCCCGCTGTCGCCGACGCCTTCCCCGACACCCTCATCGCCGTCGTCACCGCCACCGGCCTGCGTGGCACCGAGCCCTGGCCCGCCACCACCGGCGCGCTGGAGGACCTGGAGGCGCAACTCGCCGACGGCGCCTGGCAGCCCGCCGACGAGAGCGATCCGCGCATCGAGGCATGGCACACCGCCTACCGCTCCTTCGGCACCAACCCCCGCCGCATCCGCCCCAGCGTCGACGCGCTCGGCCGCCGCATGGCGAAGAAGGGCACCCTGCCCCGGATCAACCCGGCCGTCGACTCCTACAACGCCGTCTCCGTCCGCCACGGCCTGCCCTCCGGCGCCTTCGACCTCGACCGTGTCACCGGCGCTGTCGAGATCCGCTACGCCGACGGCAGCGAGACCTTCACCCCGCTCGGCGAACCCGACACGGTCGAGAACCCCAAGCCCGGCGAGATCATCTACACCGACTCCACCGACGTGCTCACCCGGCACTGGAACCACCGCGACGCCCACCGCACCCGTGTCACCGAAGCCTCCACGCACGTCGCCTTCGTCCTGGAGACCGTCGCTGCCACCCGCGACGGACACCTGCTCAAGACCGCGGCCGGTGAACTGCAGGCCCTGCTCCAGCCGCACTGCGAGCAGAGCACCGTGCACTACCTCAGCCCCGCCCACCCCGACGCCACCGGCTGAGCACCACCCCCGGCCCGCCCGCCACAACGGCCGCACACGGCGGGCAAGGTGCAGCTCACCACCGAAGGCCACCCGCAGTCCCTGGAGGTTCGTCTTGTTCACCGGCCTGAGCGCCTTCCCGCTCACCCCTATCCCCGGCAACGGCAACGTCGACGAGAAGGCGTTCGCCACGCTGGTCGGCCGGCTCGCCACCGCCGGCGTCGACTCGATCGGGGCACTGGGCTCCACCGGCTCCTACGCCTACCTGACCCTCGAGGAACGCGCCCGCGTCGCCCGCATCGCCGTCGAGCATGCCGACGGGGTGCCGGTCATCGTCGGCATCGGGGCCCTGCGCACCCGCCAGGTGCTCCAGGCGGCCGAGGACGCCCAGAACGCCGGTGCCGCCGGAGTTCTGCTGGCGCCGGTGTCCTACCAGCCGCTGACGGACGACGACGTCTTCGGCCTGTTCGAAGAGGTCACCGCGAACCTGTCGGTCCCCCTGGTGATCTACGACAACCCCGGCACCACGCACTTCACCTTCACCGACGAGCTGTACACGCGTTTGGCCTGGCTGCCACAGGTCGCCTCCATCAAGATCCCCGCCCTTCCCGACGACCCCGAGCAGGCCCGGGCCCGTGTCGCGCATCTGCGCCGGCTCCTGCCCAACACGGTGACCGTGGGCATCAGCGGAGACGCCGCCGCAGCGCGGGGGCTGAACGCGGGCTGCGACGCCTGGTACTCGGTGATCGGAGGCACCTTCCCCCAGCCGGCCCTCGCCCTCACCCGCGCAGCCCAGGCCGGCCGGCACGAGCAGGCCCTCGAAGAATCCCAGCGCCTCCAGCCCCTGTGGGACCTGTTCGTCCAGCACGGAGGATCCCTGCGGGTTGTCGCCGCGGCCGCAGCCCACCTGGGCCTGACCGGCCAACGCAACCTCCCCCTGCCCCTGCGTGGCCTGGACGCCAAGCAACGCGCCCACCTCGCCACCGTGATCGAGCAGCTGCAGCTCAACACCTGACAGCCCCGCCGCCCCCTCGACCTGAAGGGGCGGCGCCCTCCTTCTGCCCGCCATCACCACAGGAGAGCGCGCGGCCATGCGCCCAAGCCCGACCACCCCGTCGACGAGCCCGGCTGGGGCCCGCTGGCCCGCTACGTCATCGCCGCGACACTGGCCCGCACCTCCGACGGCGGCGCCGTCGTGGCCATCGTGCTCGTGGTCAACAGCAGCGGCGGCTCGGGCTGGCTGGCCGGCGCCCTGGGCGCCTGCATCACCGCACCCCACCTCCTGGGCCCCTTCGTCGCCCGCAGCCTGGACACCGCCCGCGACAGCCGCACCGTCATCGCCGCGGCCTCACTCGCCCACGGCACCACCCTCGCCGCCGCCGTCCTGCTCTACCCCCACACCCACGCCGCCACCACCGCCGCCCTCCTGATCATCTCCGGCCTCTTCGGGCCCCTGCTCACCGGAGGCATCAGCAGCCGCCTGCCCGCCCTCGCCGGCCACAGCCATCGACGCCAACGCCGCGCCCAGGGCTGGGACGTGGCCACCTACGGCATCAGCGGAACCGTCGGCCCCACCCTCGTAGCCGCCGTCTCCGCCTGGGCCTCACCCACCACCGCAGCCCTCACCCTGGCCGCCGGGTGCTACATCGCCGCCGCCGTCATCGCTTCCTGCCCTACGCCCCGGCTCCCGGCAAGGCCGCAGACGTCCCCCGCCCCCTCCGCACCCTCACTGGCATCCTCGCCTCCGGACCCCTGCGCCGCACGCTGTATCTGACCGTTACCGTCGCCTTCAGCGTCGCCGCCCTGCCCGTCACCGCCGTCTCCAGCACCCACACCCTCGGCGTCAGCGCCGCCGCGGCCGGCATCCTGACCGCCGCCTACGGCCTGGGCAACCTCGCCGGATCCGCAGGCGTCATGATCCGCCCCTCCCGCACCGAGGCAGACCGGCTCACCACCCGCCTCGCCGCCACGGTCGCCGTCACCCTCCTGCTGATCACTCTCACCCCCTCCTTCCCGCTCGCCGTCACCGCCTACGCCGCCGCCGGCATGGCCAACGCCTACTTCTTCGCCGCCACCCTCGCCGCCCGCAACGAATACGCCCCCGACAACGCCCGCGGACAGATCTTCGTCTGGGTCGGTGCCCTGAAGATCACGGCCGGGTCGGCCGGAACAGCCGCCGCCGGCGCCCTCATCAGCACGAGCGCCGCACTCCCTCTTCTCCTGGCCGTCGCGCTCACCATCGCCAGCACCCTGCTCTCCCTCGCAGAACGCCGCCCCAACCGCCGCCGGTACGACGCTCCATGCGGCCCCGCATCCCCGCACACCGAGCCCGAGAACGGACGACCGCACCCGACCGGGCCCACGGGCCGCATACACGACTGCTCGAACCACGGATAGGCGCACGGCCAAACGCCGTGTACGCAACGGATCGCCGACGGCACGTGGACCGAATACTGCATGACTCGAATACTGACTCTTCGCCAGTAGGCCCGCACCAGCGCGGAAGCCATCGTCGCCTCCGTGACGGGCCGGGTGGCCGCCCCGTCGACGCTGCTGGGCCGCTACGACGAGGCTGGCCGGCGGCGGTTCATCGCGCGGACGGGGCCGCACCCCGGCCCGCGTGCACGCGCGGCGTCGCACCCGGGCCGCACGTCGAGGTAGAAGGCGCCGGTCAGGTACCGCCCGGCCTCGGCCCGCGGGCCCGGCGCCCGGAAGGCCTGCCCGCGGCCTGGGCCCTCCGCTGTTACCGGTGCGGCCCGCGCACGCCGGGGTGGCACGGCGCCCTCCGGCCCTCCGGGCGCCCGCGCACGGACGCCTGGACGCCGCACGCAACCAGGCCGTAGGACCACCCCTGGGAAACCACGTCCCCAGTCAGCTGGCGTCTGACTTCGCATACCTGAGGGTGTATTCGCGCGCGCTCCCGAACAACTCACCGTCGAAGAGTTCAGATGGCCATCGCCTGGTGACGCGGTCAGGACTCGCCCAGGCGAGTGACGGTGGACTACTGCAATGAGCGACCCACCGGACACACCCTAGTTGAGGGACCCCGAGCAGTCGGTGCCCGACGCTCCAGCACCGCCCGGATGCGTCGCTCCAGAACTCGGGCCCACTCGTGGGCCGTGGGGCCGTCACCGCCGAGCGGTGTGTGGACGAATACCTCCACCGGACCTACTCCCATGACGATGTGAGTGAACCGTTCCGAACTGAAGGTCAGCCCGTCGTCCCCCATGCCGGACGGCTTCGGGTCGAAGCAGTCATACAATTCCTGGTCGTGAGCGAGGTTCTCCTTGACCAATTCGGTGGCTTCTGCCTTGCTGGCGGGCTCGCTCCCGCCCTGTGGCCCCAGGACAGCGAGCTGGAAGTGGGCGCCGTCACCCTGATCCTCGTTCCCGACACTGGAGATCTGCCCGTAGGCCATGCCGTGGCTCTCGGCACCCTCTTGCGGCATTGCACCGCAGGCCAGCGGACCGGCCGCGTCGATCGCGTCGGCTGTGTCGCGCCAGCCCACAGAGTCCTCGCCCGAAAGCCGCCAGCCAGACGGGAGTTCCGAGGCCGCGGGTAAAGCTCGTGCCAGACCCTCTGCGGTGGGCATGCCGTTCTTGACGAGGGCATCCTCCTCTGGGCGAGTGGCACCCTGCCCGGCAGCGGCGATTGCGGCGCACCACTCCCGCTGGCATCCAGGGCTTGAACGAGGTCGCTGATGTGGCCCATCCCGAGAAGACCGCCTGCCCCGGTGACGACCGCGGTGAGCAATGACTGCGGCGGGAGACGCCCGGGGCGTGCGGACGACCCTGCGACGAGGCAGCGGGCAGGCTCAGGAAACCCCCTGCCGAGGTGGTCGGGTGCCACTTCCTCTTGGGAAGCGGCCGAGGACGGACCGAGTGGTCCGCCGCAGGTATCACGAGGTGGCGCCGGTCAGGGCGAGGAACTCGCTGCGGGAGCGGGCGTCGGAGCGGAGCAGGCCGAGCAGGGTGGAGGTCATGGTGGTGGAGCCGGTGGCCTGGACACCTCGCAGGGTCATGCAGCAGTGTTCGGCTTCGATGACCACGCCGACCCCTTTGGGTTCCAGTTGGGTTTGCAGCCAGTCGGCGACCTGCTTGGTCAGGCGTTCCTGGACCTGTGGGCGGCAGGCGAAGTGTTCGACGACACGGGCGAGTTTGGACAGGCCCAGGATGCGGGCGCCGGGCAGGTAACCGACGTGAGCGGTGCCGACGAAGGGTAGTAGGTGGTGCTCGCACACCGACCGGACGGGTATGCGTCGGGCCAGGACGAGTTCGTCGTAGCCCTCGTCGTTGGGAAAGGTGGTCAGGTCGAAGGGGCGGGGGCTGAACAGTTCGGCGTAGGCACGGGCCATGCGGCCGGGCGTCGCATGCAGGCTCTCGGAGGTGGTGGAGATGCCGAGGGCGTTGAGGAACTGGCCGGCGGCGGTTTCCGCGGCGGCCAGGTCGATGCCGTCGGGTTCGTGGACGACCCGCAGGGCGGGCCGTCCCGGTGCCGTGTGCTCCTCGCCGTGCGGGTGTATTCGGGCGGTGGCGTGGTGGGGGTGCTCGCTCATCTCAGCTGCCTCCGATGCCGAGGGCGGTGAGCAGGACCAGGACGAGGGTGGCCACGGCGAACAGACCGTGGGCCAGGACGACCACCACGGGGAAGTGACGTTCGGCAGGCACGATTCCGCCGGCCCCCGGGGCCGTTGCGGCGGCCGGCGCTCCGGCGGTGGCGCGGTCGCGGTAGGCGGGGATCCAGCGGGCCAGCATCACGAATCCCAGCAGGGCGACGGGCAGCAGCAGGCCGAAGGAGGTCCAGGCCAGGCCGCTCTTGTCGGCGACGATGTAGATGATCCACACCACCAGTCCGATCGCAGCCAGGGCGAAGTGACCGAAGACGACGGGTGCGGGCAGGCGGCTGGTGCCGGACTGCTGCTGGCGGATTCCTCCGCGTTGGATCCAGGTGCCGAGCATGTAGAAGCCGCCCAGGGCGGTGATCACCCACGTGATCAGTGCGGCGATGTCCATCAAGAACTCCCGAACGATGTGATGTCGAACGCGGCCGGCAACCCGGCCGGGGTGCGGGGCGGGGGGTTTCAGGCGGCAGGCCGGGCATTGCGCGCGCGGGCGCCTGGCGTGTATCCCTCGGCCTGGGTGTTCTCGTCGGCGACGCGGACGCCGTAGCGGTAGGCGAGCTTGCCGCCGAGGAACCCCGACAGTCCCAGCAGGGCGAGGCTGACCACGGACAGGACGAGCCTGCCCCAGCCGACGCTTCCGCCGCTGGTGTAGCTGCTGTGGCGCCACAGGAAATTGACGGCGTAGGCGACGGTCACCAGCAGGTTCAGCGTCATGTGAACGAGGGCCGTGCGGAAGGCCCGGGTCCCGGCGGGGATCGCGAACAGATCGAGGAAGCCGACCATGGCCGCCAGCAGGGCGCCGATCACCCCCACCGCGATCAGCCACTGCGAGCCCTGGGTCAGGAAACCCGGCCGGTGAACCACGTGGGAGGCGATGTCGAACACCAGGCTGGTCACCCAGGCGCCGATCGGCACCGTGACCAGGATCGGATGGAACGGATGGCCGTACGGGCCGGCCAACGAGGCGCTGACCGGGCGTTTCGCCTGAAACTGTGCCTCATCAGTCATCACGACCTCCTCCTTCTGAGTTTCACCAATAAGTCTTGGTCTTATTTAGGTGAGTCGTCAAGACGCGCAGAACATCGGGCAGGCCGGAACACTTGTGCCTACACGTATGGGGGTTACCGTGGTCATGTGGCTTCCGATCAGACAGCTCCGGCCGACGTGGCCGGCAGCGCCATCGACTCCGTCAGCGTCCTGAGCGAGGACTCACGGCGGCGCATGTTCGCCTTCATCCGCCGCGCCGGCCACGCCGTCACCCGCGACGAGGCCGCCGCGAGCGTGGGCATCTCCCGCAAGCTCGCCGCCTTCCACCTCGACAAGCTCGTCGACGCCGGCCTGCTGCGCGCCCGCTACGAGACGCCCGGTGGGATCCGCAAGGTCGGCAGACGGCCAAAGGTCTACGAGCCCAGCGGCACTCAGATCACCGTGAACATTCCCGACCGGCGCCACGAACTCCTGGCGGACCTCCTCCTGGACGCCGTCCTGACAGAGGCGGCTGACGAGAACGCCACGCAGGCGGCTATGCGAGCTGCCGAGCAGCGCGGCCAGCAGTTCGGCGAAGCCGCGCGGGAGGAGACCCGTCCCGGTCGCCTGGGGCCGGAACGCGGGCTGACCGTCTGCGAGGGCCTCCTGGAGGGATACGGCTACGAACCCGTCCGGGAAGCCCCGACCCGGCTGCGGCTGCGCAACTGCCCCTTCCATCCGCTGGCCGCAAAGGCCCCCGACCTCGTGTGCGGCATGAACCAGGCATTCCTCAGCGGCTACCTCACCGGCCTGGAGGTGGGCGGCATCCAGGCCGTCCTGGCCCCCGAGCCGGGCGAATGCTGCGTACGACTGGGCCCGAACGACACCGATCGCGATGACCAGATGCCCCAGGACCACTGACGCGCCACCGGCTACCCGCCCCCCCCGCGGGTCAGCGACGCGACGCACATCCCTGCCTGCGGCACAAGGATCGAAGGAGCATTTCGCCGATCCCCAGCGGGAACACACGTCACTGGTGCTCGATGTCCGCTCGAGCTGGGGGAAACGCGCCTTTCTGGCGTTCCGACCGGAGCATCGCCATGTTGACCAAACACATCCACACCGTCATCGGCCCGCTCCCACCACCGCGCCGATGACGGCCGCCGCCGACGTCGGGCTGCTGCTCATCCGGCCCACCTTTGGTCTGCTGATGGCCGGACACGGGGCGCTGGCCGCGCGGTGGGCGACGACGTCTGCAGAGCGCACGACGCGGGACGCCGGCCAGGCGGGGTGCGGCTGCGCTGCTACCTCGACCTGCGCCAGCCCTTGGACCCGCCCGGCTCCCGCGGCGGCCTCTGGTGAGGCGCGCGGCCCGATCTCCTGGCTCCGGGGCACACGGAACGCCCGTGGGACGGATCGCGCCGGTGCCGGTACGACGGATTGCACCCACACGGGCGGCGGCGACAGTCGGCGGCGGCTGCGGACGCGGCCCCCTGGGACACGGTGCGTCCACGCACCCCCAAAGATCTCGATATGACATGGTTCATCCAGGCCTGCCCTGATCACCATGCCCAGTCCTGAACCGAAGGAGCGCTGCCGATGGCCATCCGAGACGAGGTCTTCGAGTACATCGCCGACATCCTCGGCGGGGGCGACGTCCGTGTCGAGGACGTCACGCTGGACACATCCTTCGCAGACGATCTGGGCCTCGACGACCGGGCCATGGTGTTGCCCGTGAACATGGTGCACGAGCGCTTCGGCGTAAAGATGGACGACGACATCGTCGATGGCTTCAAGACCGTCGGCGACATGGTCGACTACGTCGTGACCCACTACGAGTAAGAGGTCCTAACAAAGGCGTTGGACGTGGCGGTGGGTGATCAGGCAGGTGGCGAGTCCGAGGAAGGCTTCGTGGATGTCGTCGCGTCGTTCCC
>NZ_JBEZVJ010000061.1:0-11697 GCF_040636935.1 Streptomyces sp. NPDC032940
ACGGGTCGGTTGTCGTTGGTGTCGCATGGTTGGCTGGCTGATCATGCGGTGGCCGGGGTGGCGTTGTTGCCGGGTACGGCGTTTGTGGAGCTGGCGTTGCGTGCCGGGGACGCAGTCGGCTGTGACCGGGTGGAGGAGTTGACGTTGGAGGCGCCGTTGGCGCTTCCGCAGGACGGCGCCGTCTCCGTGCAGGTGACACTGGAGGGACCGGGAGACGGCGGACGACGCGAACTCGGCGTCTACGCCCGCCCCGACGGCCTCCCCGACGCGCCGTGGACGCGGCACGCCTCGGGCGTCCTCGCCTCCGGGGGCGCGGCCGTCGACGCGGAGCTGCGCGTGTGGCCGCCGACCGGTGCCGAGCCGTTCGATCTGACCGGGCTCTACGAGCGGCTGGCCGAGACGGGACTGGCGTACGGGCCGACGTTCCGCGGACTGGGCGCGGCCTGGCGGCGTGGCGACGAGGTGTTCGCCGAGGTGACACTGCCGGAGGAGGCAGCCGCGGAAGCGGACCGGTACGGGCTGCACCCCGCGCTGCTGGACTCGGCGCTGCACGCATGGCTGGCGGGCCCGGAGCGGGACTCCGCAGCCGTCCGGCTGCCGTTCGTGTGGCGTGGCGTGTCGCTGTACGCGACGGGTGCCACGGAGCTGCGGGTACGGCTCGCGCCGGCCGGAGCCGACGGAATGGCGGTGCTGGTCGCCGACACGGAGGGGACCGTGGTCGCCTCCGCCGACGCCCTGGTGACGCGCGAGCTCACCGGCGAGCAGATGGTGGCGGCCGCGCCGGGTGGGGCGAGCGACGCCCTGTACCGCGTGGACTGGAGCGAGTCGTCCGGCGCGGCCGACCCCGGTGCGGTGGCCGCGGACGGCGGTCGGTGCGCCGTCGTCGGGCCGGACACCCTCGACCTGCTCGGAGCGCTGAGGGCGGCGGACCGGGATGCCGGGGAGTACACCGACCTGGCGGCGTTGGCCGAACGGTGGGACTCCGCTTCGGCCGGCTCCGGCCTGGTCCTCGCGAGCCTCGTGTCGGACGGCGCTGCCGATGTCGTGACCGCCACCCGGGAGGTCACGCACCGGGCGCTGGACCTGGTGCGGACGTGGCTGACCCTGGACGGGCTCGACGGGGCGCGGCTGGTGCTGGTGACCCGTGGAGCACTGGCGGCGGATGCCGGTGAGGCACCGGCCGATCTGCCGGCCGCCGCCGTCTGGGGGCTGGTGCGGTCCGCGCAGGCCGAGCACCCGGAACGGTTCGTGCTGGTGGACGTGGACGACGCCGAGCAGAGCCTCACCGCCCTGCACGAGGCCGTACAGACCGGCGAACCCCAACTGGCCCTGCGTGAGGGCCGGGTGCGGGTGCCGAGGCTGGCCGGCGGAGTCGCCGACGGGGTGCTGACGCCGGAGGACGGCGTACGGGCCTGGCGGCTGACGGCGTCCGAGGACGGCACACTGGAGGGCCTGCGGCTGCGGCCGGCGCCGGACGCGACCCGGGAACTCGGCGAGCACGAGGTACGTATCGCCGTCCGGGCCGCCGGACTGAACTTCCGCGACGTCCTCCTCGCCCTGGGCATGTATCCCGACCCGGCCCTCATGGGCGGCGAGGGAGCGGGCGTGGTCGTGGCCACCGGGCCCGGCGTCTCGTCCTTCGCCGTGGGCGACCGGGTGCTCGGCATCTGGTCCGGCGGCTTCGGCCCGCTCGTCGTGGCGGACCAGCGGATGCTGGCGCGAGTGCCGGACGGCTGGTCGTTCGCCGAGGCCGCGTCCGTCCCCGTGGTCTACGTGACCGCGCTGTACGCGCTGCGGGACCTGGCCGGCGTACGCTCCGGCGAGTCACTGTTGGTGCACTCCGCGGCCGGCGGGGTCGGCATGGCGGCGGTGCAGCTCGCCCGGGCCTGGGACGTCGAGGTGTTCGCCACCGCGGGACCGGCCAAGTGGGAGCACGTGCGGGCGCTCGGCGTGGACGACGCCCACCTGGCGTCCTCGCGCTCGCTGGAGTTCGCGCGGCACTTCGCAGGCGGCTCGGGCACGGGCGGCGTGGTGGACGTCGTCCTGAACTCCCTGGCCGGGGAGTTCGTCGACGCCTCGCTCGGGCTGCTGCGCGACGGCGGCCGTTTCATCGAGATGGGCAAGACGGACGTACGGGACGCCACCACCGTCGCGGCCGGCCGTCCGGGCATCACCTACCGGGCCTTCGACCTGGGCGAGGCCGGCCCCGACCGGATCGGGACGATGCTGGCGGAGGTCATGGACCTCTTCACGCAGGGCCGGCTGCGGCTGCTGCCCACCCGCGTGTGGGACGTCCGCCGGGCGCCGGAGGCCTTCCGGTTCATGAGCCAGGCACGGCACGTCGGCAAGCTGGTGCTCAGCGTGCCCGCCGCCGCACCGGACCCCGACGGCACGGTGCTGATCACCGGCGCCGCCGGCACCCTCGGCCGCCTCGTCGCCCGGCACCTGGTCGAACGGCACGGCATACGCAGCCTGCTGCTGGTCAGCCGCCGAGGCCCCGACGCCGAGGGCATGCCGGAACTCCGGCAGGAGCTGACCGCGCTGGGCGCCTCGGTACGGGTCGCCGCCTGTGACGTAGCCGACCGCGACGCGCTGTCGGCACTCCTCGCCGACCTGCCGGACGGGCACGGCCTGACCGGCGTGGTGCACGCCGCGGGCATCCTGGACGACGGGACGGTGGCTTCCCTGACACCGGAGCGCGTCGACGCCCTCCTGCGCGTCAAGGCGGAGGCCGCCTGGCATCTGCACGAGGTGACGCGCCGCTTCGACCTCACCCTCTTCACCCTGTTCTCCTCCACCGCGGGCGTCTTCGGCTCCGCGGGCCAGGCGAACTACGCCGCGTCCAACACCTGGCTGGACGCCCTCGCCCAGCACCGCCGGGCGAAGGGCCTGCCGGCGCTGTCCCTGGCCTGGGGCCTGTGGGCGGAGCGCACCGGCATGACCGGCCACCTGAACCAGGCGGACCTGTCCCGCATGACCCGCGGCGGCCTGCTGCCCTTCTCCTCGCAGGAGGGACTGGCACTCCTCGACGGGGCGAGCGGCCTGGCGGAAGCCTTGGTCGTGCCCGCCCGCCTGGACACCCTGGCGCTGACCGAGCAGGCCACGCAGGGCGCCACCCCGCCGCCGGCCGTGCTGCGCGGCCTGGTGCGCCGCCCGGCACCGGCCCGGCGCGCACTCGTGCGGGAACAGCGGCCCTCCGACGAGCCGACGCTCGCGCAGCGCCTGACCGGGCTCTCCCCGGCGGAGCGGCGGCGGACGCTGCTGCGGCTGGTCCAGGAGCACGGTGCCACCGTGCTCGGACACGGCTCGGCCGTGTCCGTCGTGGCCGACCGCGGCTTCCTGGAGCTCGGCTTCGACTCCCTCACCGCCGTGGAACTGCGCAACCGGCTCAACGCGGCCACCGGCCTGCGGCTGCCGGCCACGCTGATCTTCGACTACCCGACCCCCGAGGCCCTCGCCGGACACCTGGACGAGGAGATCGCGCCCGCCGCGGACGCCCCGGTCCCCGGCGCCGACGCCTCCGCCCTGGCCGCCGAACTCGACCGCCTGGAGGCCACGTTGCACGGGGCCGCCGGCACCGACACCGCGACACGCGAACTGGTCAGCGGCCGTCTCCGGCAGCTCCTGACCACCGTGTCCGCCTGGAGCGACGGGACGGAAGGCGCAGCGGAACCGGCCCAGCCCCCTGCCGCCTCCGGCGAACCGTCGCCGGCCGGCGGAGACGCCGTCGCCGAACACCTGGAGAGCGCCGAGGCGGACGAACTGTTCGCCTTCATCGACCAGGAGTTCGGCTCGTCGGAAGGGTTCGGGTCCGCATGATCACTGGCAGGGACCGGGCCCGCATGATCACTCCCGGGAACGCCCACGCCGACCTGTCCGCCGCATCCGCGGTTCCGCACCGCCTCGTGAGCCCGCCGGGTTCCGCCCTGTCCTTCTCCCCGAACGCCCAGCTTCCCGAGCTCGTGAGGTCCTGATGTCGGAACAAGAAAAGCTTCTCGGTTACCTCCGTCGGGTCACCGCAGACCTGCATCAGACCCGCAGCCGGCTGCAGGAAGTGGAAGCCGCGGCCCACGAGCCGATCGCGATCGTCGGCATGGGCTGCCGCTTCCCCGGCAGCGTGCGCACCCCCGAGGACCTGTGGCGGCTGGTGTCCGGCGAGGAGGACGCCATCACGCCCTTCCCCGCCGACCGTGGCTGGGACCTCGACGCCGTGTACGACCCCGACCCCGACCGGCCGGGCACCACGTACGCCCGCGAGGGCGGCTTCCTCCACGAGGCCGGCGACTTCGACGCCGACTTCTTCGGCATCTCGCCCCGCGAGGCCACCGCGATGGACCCGCAGCAGCGGCTGCTGCTGGAGACCGCCTGGGAGGCGATCGAGCGCGCGGGCATCGACCCCGCCTCGCTCAAGGGCAGCCAGGCCGGCGTCTTCGCGGGCGCCGTCGCCCCCGACTACGGGCCCCGCGTCCACGAAGCCCCCGAAGGCGTCGAAGGCCACCTCGTGACCGGCAGCGCCATCAGCGTGGTGTCCGGACGCGTCGCCTACACCCTCGGCCTGGAGGGCCCCGCCGTCACGGTGGACACGGCCTGCTCCTCCTCCCTGGTCGCCCTGCACCTCGCCGCGCAGTCCCTGCGCCGCGGCGAATGCTCCCTCGCCCTTGCCGGCGGCGTCACGGTCATGGCCACCCCGGGCACCTTCACCGGCTTCAGCCGCCAGCGCGGACTCGCCGGAGACGGCCGCTGCAAGCCCTTCGCCGCCGCGGCCGACGGCTTCGGCCCCGCCGAAGGCGCCGGCATGCTCCTCCTGGAACGTCTCTCCGACGCCCGCCGCAACGGCCACCCCGTGCTGGCCGTCGTCCGCGGCACGGCCATCAACCAGGACGGCGCCAGCAGCGGACTGTCCGCCCCCAACGGCCCCTCCCAGCAGCGAGTGATCCGGGCCGCCCTGGCGGACGCCGGACTCACGGCCGCCCAGGTCACCGCCGTGGAGGCGCACGGCACCGGCACGAAGCTCGGCGACCCCATCGAGGCTCAGGCGCTGCTCGCGACGTACGGCCGCGAACACACCGCCGACAAGCCGCTGTTCCTCGGCTCCGTGAAGTCCAACATCGGACACACACAGGCGGCCGCGGGCGTGGCCGGTCTGATGAAGATGGTCCTGGCCCTGCGCCACGGCACCCTGCCCCGCACCCTGCACGTCGACGAGCCCTCCCCGCACGTCGACTGGTCCTCCGGCACCGTCGCCCTGCTCACCGAGGCCACGCCGTGGCCGCAGGGCGAGGAGCCCCGCCGGTTCGGTGTGTCCTCCTTCGGCATCAGCGGCACCAACGCCCACGCCATCGTCGAAGAGGCCCCCGCCCCGCAGGCCGACGCCGACCAGGAAGACCCGGACACCACCCCCGACTCCGCCCCGGCGCCGATGGCCCTGCCGGCCGTTCCCTGGGTGCTGTCGGCGAAGTCCGCGACGGCCCTGCGCGCCCAGGCGGCAAGCCTCCTGGAGCACCTGGGCGCCCACCCCGAGACGACCGGCCTCGACACCGGCCTGTCGCTCGCCACCACGCGAACCGCCTTCGACCACCGCGCGGTCGTCCTGGCCCCCGACCCCACGGCCGCCGTACGAGAACTCCAGGCATACCTCGACGGCCGAGGCACCACCGCCCTCGTCGAGGGCACCGTCCGGCACGGCATCGGCGTCGCCTTCGTGTTCCCGGGGCAGGGGTCGCAGTGGGCGGGGATGGCGGCTGAACTGCTCGACTCCTCACCGGTATTCGGGGCGCGTATGGCCGAGTGTGCGGTTGCGCTCGCGCCGTTCGTGGACTGGTCGCTGATCGACATCCTGCGTGATGCGGACACGGATGCCTGGCTCGACCAGGTCGACGTGGTGCAGCCGGTGTTGTGGGCTGTGATGGTGTCGCTGGCCGAGGTGTGGCGGTCGGTGGGTGTGGAGCCTGCTGCGGTGGTCGGTCATTCGCAGGGTGAGATCGCTGCCGCGTGTGTGGCGGGTGCGCTGTCGATCGAGGATGCGGCGAAGGTGGTGGCGCTGCGGAGCAAGGCGATTCGTGCGTTGTCCGGGCGTGGCGGGATGGTGTCTGTCTCGCTGGGCGTGGAGGCGGTGCGTGAGCGCCTGGCCGGCTGGGATGGTCGGCTGTCGGTGGCGGCGGTCAATGGTCCGTCGGTGGTGGTCGTGTCCGGTGACGCGGACGCGCTGGACGAGCTGCTGGCCGCGTGCGAGACGGAGGGTGTGCGGGCGCGCCGTATCGCGGTGGACTACGCCTCGCATTCCGCGCACGTCGAGGCGATCGAGGACGTTCTCCTGCGGGACCTGGCGGGGATCGCCCCGCGGGCGTCGAGCGTGCCGTTCTACTCGACGGTGACGGGCGGTGTCCTGGACACGTCGGCTCTGGATGCGGGGTACTGGTATCGCAACCTGCGGCAGACGGTGCGTTTCGCGGAGGCCATGGAGGCTCTGCTGGACGACGGTTTCCGTGTGTTCGTGGAGTCCAGTGCGCATCCGGTGCTGACGCTGGGTGTGGAGCAGACCGCCGAGACGCACACCGACACGCCGGTCACGGCGGTCGGTACGCTGCGCCGCGGTGAAGGCGGTCCTGAACGGTTCGTCACGTCGGTGGCGGAAGCCTTCGCCGGCGGTGCGCCCGTCGACTGGGCGAAGCTGTTCGAGGGGACCGGGGCGCGAAGGGTCGAACTGCCCACCTACGCCTTCCAGCACCAGCGTTACTGGCTGGAGGCCGCTCCGTCGCGGCCGCTCGCCCTGGGCATGGCGGACGGCGACCGCACGGACGCCATCTTCTGGGACGCGATCGAGCGGGAAGACGGCGAGACGCTGGCGGCCACGCTCCGCCTCGACACCGTCGAGCAGCAGGAGTCGTTCGACGCCGTCCTGCCCGCCCTGGCTCAGTGGCGTCGCCGGCGGCGCTCGGAGTCGACCGTCGACGAATGGCGCTACGTCGCCGCCTGGCGCCGAACCAACGGCACGGCCAACCCCTCGCTCTCCGGCACCTGGCTCCTCGTCACGCCCGCTGCGTGCGCCGACGACCCGCTGGTGGCGGACACCCGGCAGACCCTCGAGGAGCACGGCGCCGAGGTCGTCACCCTCACCCTGGACGGGAACGACGCCGACCGGACCGTACTGACCGAACGGCTCCGCACGATCACCGCGGACCACACGCCGTCCGGCGTCCTCTCCCTGCTCGCCCTGGACGAGACCCCCTACCCGGAGCACCCCGTCGCCGGCACCGGCCTGGTGCTGACCCTGTCGCTGATCCAGGCCCTGGGCGACCTCGGCACCGGGGCACCGCTGTGGTCCGCCACGCGGGGCGCGGTGTCCACCGGCAGCACGGACCCTCTGACCAGCCTGGCCCAGGCCACCGTATGGGGTATGGGCCGCGTCGCCGCCGTGGAGTACCCGGACACCTGGGGCGGCCTGGTCGACCTGCCGGCCACCCTGGACCGACGGGCCCGCACCCGGCTCGCCGGCGTCCTCGCGGCCACCGACGCCGAGGACCAGGTGGCCGTCCGCGCCTCCGGGGTCATGCTGCGACGCCTGAAACCCGCACCGCTCGGCGACAGCCGCCCCGTCCGCACCTGGAAGCCCCGGGGCACCGTCCTCGTCACCGGCGGCACCGGCGCCCTCGGCACCCACCTCGCCCGGTGGCTGGCCCGCAACGGCGCCGAGCACCTGATCCTGACCAGCCGCCGCGGGCTCGCCGCGCCCGGCGCCGAGGCGCTGGTCGCCGAACTCGCCGAACTCGGCACCCAGGTCACCGTCACCGCCTGCGACATGGCGGACCGCGACTCCGTGTCCGGCGTCCTCGCCTCCGTACCCGAGGACCGCCCCCTCAGCGCCGTCATCCACGCCGCCGCCCACATCGACCTGGCCGCCCTGGCCGAGACGACCGTGGCGGAGTTCGCCGTCGTCATGAACGCCAAGGCGGCCGGCGCGGCGCACCTCGACGCACTGCTGCGCGACACCCCGCTCGACGCGTTCGTCCTGTTCTCGTCCGTCTCCTCCCTCTGGGGCGTCGGCGACCACGGCGCCTACGCGGCGGCCAACGCCTACCTCGACGCGCTCGCCGAACGCCGCCGAGCCGACGGACTGACCGCCACCTCCGTGGCCTGGGGCGTGTGGGACGCGGTCGGCGACAACGCCCCCGAGGCCCTGGACCTGGACCAACTGCGCCGCCGTGGCCTGAGGTTCATGGACATCGACCTCGGCATCACCGCGCTCCAGCAGACACTCGACCACGACCAGACCCACCTGGCCATCGCCGACATGGACTGGGACACCTTCCTCCCGGTCTTCACCTCCGCGCGCCCCAGCCCGCTGCTGGACGAACTCGACGAGGCCCGGCGCCTCCGCCAGGAGAGCACCACGGGCGCGGCCGGCATCGCCGGCGGCCACGGGACCGACCCGGCCTCACCGCTCCGGCAGCGACTGACCGACCTGGCGCCCGGCGAACGCGGACACGCCGTCCTCGACCTCGTCCACGAACAGGTCGCGGCCGTCCTGGGCCACGCCGACACGGGCACGCTCGATTCCGGACGGGCCTTCAAGGAGCTCGGCTTCGACTCCCTGACCGCCGTGGAACTGCGGAACCGCCTGAACACGGCCACCGGCCTGCGACTGCCCGCCACCCTGATCTTCGACTACCCCAACAGCGCCGTACTGAGCGCCCACATCCTGGAGCAGCTCCTCGGAGCGACGGTGACGACGGCCCCGGACGGCCCCGCCACGACCGCGTCCGGCGTCGCCACCACGGCGCTGCCGACCGACGACGACCCCATCGCGATCGTCGCGATGAGCTGCCGCTACCCGGGCGGAGTGACCTCCCCCGAGGAACTGTGGCAGCTGGTCATGTCCGAGAACGACGCGATCGGCGAACTGCCCACCGACCGCGGCTGGGACATCGAGGGCCTCTACGACCCCGACCCCGACGCCCCCGGCAAGACGTACGTGCGCGAAGGCGGCTTCCTCTACGACGCCGCCCGGTTCGACCCCGGGTTCTTCGGTATCTCGCCGCGTGAGGCGGAGGCGATGGACCCGCAGCAGCGCCTGCTGCTGGAGACGTCCTGGGAGGCCTTCGAACGCGTCGGCGTGCCGGCCCCGTCCCTGCGCGGCAGCCGCACCGGCGTCTTCGTGGGCGTCAACTACCAGGAGTACGGCCCCCGCGTCCACGAAGCGCCCGAGGGCACCGAGGGCCACCTGATGACGGGCAACGCGGCCAGCGTCGTGTCCGGCCGCGTGTCCTACACGTTCGGGTTCGAGGGTCCCGCGGTGACGGTGGACACGGCGTGCTCGTCGTCGCTGGTCGCCCTGCACCTGGCCGCCCAGTCGCTGCGCCAGGGGGAGTGCTCCCTGGCACTGGCCGGCGGCGTCGCCGTCATGCCCACCCCCAGTGCGTTCATCGCCTTCAGCCGCCAGCGCGGCCTCGCCGCCGACGGCCGCTGCAAGGCGTTCGGCGCGGACGCGGACGGCATGGGGCTCGCCGAGGGCATCGGAGTGGTGCTGCTGGAGCGGCTGTCGGATGCGCGGCGCAACGGGCATCGGGTGCTGGCGGTGGTGCGGGGTTCGGCCGTCAATCAGGACGGTGCGAGCAATGGGCTGACGGCGCCGAACGGTCCGTCGCAGCAGAGGGTGATCCGTGCTGCGTTGGCGAATGCCGGGGTGTCCGCGGCTGAGGTCGATGTGGTGGAGGCGCACGGTACGGGTACGAAGTTGGGTGACCCGATCGAGGCGCAGGCGCTGCTGGCCACCTACGGTCAGGACCGTCCCGAGGACCGGCCGCTGCGGCTGGGCTCGGTGAAGTCGAACATCGGGCACAGCCAGGCCGCCGCGGGTGTCGCCGGTGTCATGAAGATGGTGCTGGCGATGCGGCACGGGGTGCTGCCGCGGACGTTGCATGTCGATGAGCCTTCGCCGCAGGTGGAGTGGTCGGCTGGTGCCGTCGAGCTGCTGACGGAGTCGGTCGAGTGGCCGGAGGCCGCTGAGCCGCGTCGGGCGGGTGTGTCCTCCTTCGGTATCAGCGGGACGAACGCGCACGTGATCCTGGAGGAGGCGCCGACCCTCGAGGCCGAGCCGATCGCGGACGCCGAGCCGCCGGTGATGGCGCCCGTGGTGCCGTGGGTGGTGTCGGGACGGTCCGACGCGGCGCTGCGAGCCCAGGCCGAGCGTCTGGCCGCATTCCTGAGTGATGCCTCGGATACCGACCCCGTCGACGTGGCGTGGTCGTTGGTGTCGGCTCGGTCGGTCTTTGAACACCGGGCTGTGGTGCTGCCGGGTGACCGGGCTGGGCTGTCTGCCGTGGTGTCGGGTGAGCCGGTCGCCGGTGTGGTGTGCGGTGAGGTGGTGCCGGGTCGGCTGGCGGTGTTGTTCTCTGGTCAGGGCAGTCAGCGTGTGGGGATGGGCCGGGGGTTGTATGAGGCGTTCCCGGTCTTCGCCGAGGCGTTCGACGAGGTGTGTGCCGGGTTCGACGGGTTGCTGGAACGACCGTTGCGGGAGGTCATCTTCAGCGACGAGGAGGCCCTTGACGCGACCGTGTTCACGCAGGCGGCGTTGTTCGCCATCGAGGTGGCGCTGTTCCGGCTCGTGGAGTCGTGGGGTGTGCGTCCTGATGTGGTCGGCGGGCACTCCATCGGTGAGCTGGCGGCAGCCCATGTCGCCGGTGTGTGGTCGCTGGAGGACGCGTGTGTGCTGGTGGCCGCGCGCGGACGCCTGATGCAGGCACTGCCGTCGGGCGGGGCGATGCTCGCCGTCGAAGCGGACGAAGCCGTCGTCAACGCGTCACTGGCCGGCCGGGAGGGTGTGGCTGTTGCGGCGGTCAACGGGCCGCAGGCGGTGGTGGTTTCCGGCGACGGTGCTGTCGTCTCGGAGCTTGAGGAGGCATGGCGGGCTGAGGGTCGTCGGGTGCGTCGGCTGCGGGTGTCGCATGCCTTCCATTCGCCGTTGATGGAGCCGATGCTGGACGAGTTCCGGCAGATCGCCCAGTCCCTCACCTATGACGAGCCCCGGCTCTCGGTCCTGTCGAACGTGACGGGTGAGCTGGCGGCTGCGGAGGGCGTGTGTGACCCCGAGTACTGGGTGCGTCATGTGCGGGAGGCGGTGCGTTTCGCCGACGGCATCACGCATCTCTCCGAGCAGGGTGTGACGGCCTGCCTCGAGTTGGGTCCGGATGGTGTGCTGTCCGGGATGGGCGCGGACTCCGTGCCGGAGATGGTGTTCGCTCCGGTCCTGCGTAAGGACCGGGATGAGGCCGGGTCGCTCGTGGAAGCCTTGGCGCAGGTGTATGTGCGGGGTCATGCCGTGGACTGGGCTGCGTTCCTTGCCCCGTCCCGCCCTCGGCTGGTGGAGCTGCCCACCTACGCCTTCCAGCGAGACCGGTACTGGATGGAATCCGCTCCGGAAGCCGTGGGTGACATCATCCGTGACTCGGCTGATTCCGGTTTCTGGGAGGCGGTGGAGCGTGGGGATGCGTCGGAGGTGGCGGATCTGCTGGCGTTGCCGGCGGATGGTGCGTCGCTGACGGCGGTGTTGCCGGCGTTGTCGGCGTGGCGTCGGCGGGATCGTGAGTGGTCGGCGGTCGAGGGCTGGCGTTATCGGGTGGCGTGGTCGCCGGTGACGGTGGGTTCGGGTGTGTTGTCGGGGGCTTGGCTGGTTGTGGTGCCGGCTGGTCTGGCTGATGA
>NZ_JBEZVJ010000062.1:0-10515 GCF_040636935.1 Streptomyces sp. NPDC032940
GCGTCGACGAAGCCCTCTCCCTCAACCCCGACATCGTCTCCACCGCCTGCCCCTTCTGCCTCGTCATGCTCACCGACTCCGTCAACGGCAAGAAGGCTGGATCCGCCAGCGGCTCCGCCGCGGGCGGCAAGGCCGAGGAGTCCATCCAGGTCGTCGACGTCGCCCAGCTCCTGCTCGACTCCGTCAAGACCCCGGCCGGGGACCAGGCGGTGCTGCCGTAAGCCGGGCGGGCGGGAAAAGACCGAGGAACGACGGAGGGGCCGTCACATGGCGGCCCCTCCGTCGTTGGCCGATGCGGAGCGATGCGCATTCACATACTGAGCACTACATGAAACCGTCTATGCGGTTTGTTATTCTGTCCGCATGGTCAAACAGGAGCGAGCCGCGCGCACGCGGCGTTCGCTGATCAAGGCTGCGGCCGAGGTGTTCGCCGAGGTGGGCTTCGTTCCTGCGTCGCTGGGCGCCATCAGCGCACGCGCCGGTGTCAGCAGTGGGGCGCTGCACTTCCACTTCGCCACCAAGGGCGTGCTCGCCGAGGCGGTCGAGGAGGAGGCCGGTGAGACCGTACGCCGGCTCACCGAGGCGGCACGGGCCCAGCAGGGTGACTCCTTGCAGGCCGTGGTGGACGCCACGCACGAGCTGATGCGTGTCCTGGCGCAGGATGTCGTGGTCCGTGGCGGCTTCGAGCTCGCCGGTGACATCGGGCGCCGTGCGACCTCGCCGCTGCGCAGGCAGTGGCAGCTCTGGGTGGAGGACAGCCTGCGCCGGGCCGAGCGCAGCGGTGCGCTCGCGGAGGGGGTGCACTGGGCGGACGCCGCCCGGGTCGTCGTCGCGGCCACCGTGGGCATGGAGGTGCTCGGCGGCGGGGAAGCGGCCTGGCTTTCCCGGCAGAACGTCACCCGGTTCTGGGAGGTGATGCTGCCGCGGCTCACCGGCGACCGGAACCGGGGTGCGGTGGTGAGCTCCGGTTCGCGGCCGCCCGCCGCCACGTCCGCGGAGCCGCGGCAGCGGCCGGTACCGCGCCCCGAGCGATAGCGGGCGCGGGCGCGGCGGTCGCTGCCGCGGCATCGGGGAGAGCCGGACGTCCCCTTTGATAAATACCGGATGTGCGGGCTTTTCTCGTTCTTGAATGTCCCTCTGGGTCGCCGTGTGCGGGGGATGAAGGATTTTCGAGTAGCCCTCCCGATTTCCTCGTCTTTTCCTCCGGGTGTTCTTATGCGTTTCTCGAACACGGTGATGTTTGTCGTTCTTTGAGGATTGCTCGAATGCCGCTGAAGGAACCGGTGCCTCCGGTGCGGGTGCGGCTAGCGTGCACGTTTGCCGACGACTTTCCGCCATCGGGAGTGCCCGACGACGAACGGAGGGAACCATGGAGATTCAGGTCTTGGGTCCGCTGTGTGCCGCCGTGAACGGGGACTCGATCGTCCCGACCGCCGGGAAGCCACGACAGGTTCTCGCCCTGCTCGCGCTGTATCCGAGCCGCGTCGTACCCGTATCGACGCTGATGGAGGAGATCTGGGGGACGGAGCTGCCGCAGAGCGCCATGACCACCCTCCAGACGTACATCATGCAGCTGCGCCGGTGCCTGGGCACCGCGATGGGGCCCGACGCCCCGGGCGCGGCGAAGAACATTCTGGCCACGCGCCACGGCGGCTACCTGCTCCAGATCCCCCCGGAGTCGGTGGACGTGCACACCTATGAGCGTCTGGTCGCCGAGGGCCAGGAGGCCTTCGAGGAGGGCGACGACGAGCGGGCCGCCCGCTGCTTCCGGCAGGCGCTCGCCCTGTGGCAGGGGCCCGCGCTGGTGGACCTGCGGCTCGGTCCGGTCCTGGCGATCGAGGTCACGCGGCTGGAGGAGTCCCGGCTGGTGACCGTGGAGCGGCGCATCGACGCGGACCTGCGGCTCGGCCGGCACGCGGAACTGATCGCCGAACTCACCGACCTGATCGCCCGCAACCCCCAGCACGAAGGCCTGCACGCGCAGGCGATGGTGGCCCTGTACCGGTCCGGCCGGCAGGCCTCCGCCCTGGACGTGTACCGCAAGCTGCGCGAGGGGCTGATCGAGGAGCTCGGCGTGGAGCCCTCGCCGCAGCTCCAGCGGCTGCACCAGGCCATGCTCGCGGTCGATCCCGCTCTCGACGTGGTGGCCGGACCGCGCCGCGGCTCCACCTTCGACCGGTACGCGGCCTGAGGAGCTTTCCCCGACAATCGCGTTCACGTTCCGGCACGGTCCGAATCGGAAGTCTCCGATTTCGCCGCCGCCATTCCTCTGCCGTGGAATCACATCGCGCCCCGAGTCCCGGCTCGGTTCGGTCTCGAGTGTGATTCGAGGCCGCTCGGAGATTCTCGGATTCCGCCCCGGCGGGATCTGGAGCGGACGTAGAGGAGGGTGCCATGCCGATCGAACAGCCGGTACGGCTGCACTGTTTCGCACACTCCGGTGACGGCGTCTCCGTCTTCGAGGGCTGGGCCGCGAGCGTCGGACCGGGTGTGGAACCGGTACCGGTCCGCCTGCCCGGATTCACCAGCCGGCGGACCGAGCCGCGGGCGACCACGCACGAGGCACTGCTCGCCGATGTCCTGCCGCAGTTCACCGAGCCGGAACCCGGCCCGTACGTCCTGTACGGGCACGGCCTGGGCGCGGTGATCGCGCTCACCGTGACGCGTGCCCTGCACGACCTGGGCCTGCCGGGCCCCGCCCTCCTCGCCGTCGGCGCCTGCTCACCGCCGCACGTGCCGCCCCAGCTGCCGGACGTCCGCCGGGCGACCGACGACGAACTTCTGCATGCCCTGAGCGGCAAGGGCGCCGTGCCGCCCGGCAGCGACGAAGGGATCCTGCTGCGGGCCATGCTGCCGGTGCTCCGCGCCGAGCTGGAGCTGGCCCAGGACCTGCACGAGGCGGCCCGCAGGTCCTCCCCGGCCGGCCCGCTGACCACTCCGGTGCTCGTCGTCGACTCGCAGGACAACCCGCTGGCCCCCGCCTCGACGGTCGACGGCTGGCGCCGGTGGACCGAGGGACCCGTCTGGTCGCGCACCGTGCCCGGGAGGCACTTCTTCGTACGGGGAGGCCGCGAGCTGCCCCGGCTCCTGGGCCGGGCCTGCCGCGTCGTCCGCCGGCTCGTCGAGGAGCCCGCGCCCGTCGGCTGATGCCGTGTTCCGGCCGTCGGACCGGGTTTCTCGTCCTGCCGTCCGGTCCGGGCCCGCGTCCGGGCGGCGCACTGCGCAAAGAGAGGTGTTCAGATGTCTGGTGAGTGTGCCGGCAGCACGACGCATCACGTCCATGTTTCCGCGCCCGCCGGGGTGGTCTACGCGGTGGTCGCAGACGGGGCGAAGCTGCCACTCTATTGCTCCCAGATCATCCATGCGGAGTGCCTGGAGTCCGACGGGGAGTGGGAACGCCTGCGGATGTGGTGTCTCGTGGACGGCCAGGTGAACTCGTGGACGACCTGGCGGCACCTGGACCCGGTGAAGCGCCGCCTGAAGATCCGGCCGAAGCTGCCCGGGGCTCCTCTGGAGTCGGTGCGCGGCGTGCTGAGCGTACGGCCGGAGGGCCCGCGCGAGACCGATCTGGAACTGCGCGTCGGCGTCGCCGACCTGCCTCGCACGGAGTGGACGGAGCGGGCCGCGAGCCTCGCCATCCGCGCGCAGCTCGCCGAGCTGAAGGGCTTCGCCGAGCGGTGGACGCGCCTGGACGATCTGATGCTGACCGTCGAGGACTCGATCCGCTTCCAGGGCCCGGCCGAGCCGGCCTACGACTTCCTGTACCGGGCCGAGGGCTGGCCCGAGCTGGTGCCCGACGTCGCCCGGGTCGCCCTCACCGAGGAGGCGCCCGGAGTGCAGCGGATGACGCTGGACCGGCTGACCGAGAACGGCTCCCTCACCACCGCGGCGGTACGGATCTGCTTCCCGCACGCGGGCCGGATCGTCTACAAGCAGACGGTGCCCCTTCCGCTGCTGGAGGCGCACGCCGGTGAATGGTCCGTCGTCCCGGACGAGACGGGCACGACCATCACCTCGAAGCAGACCGTCGTGCTCCGCGAGGAGGACATCCCCCTGGTGCTGGGCCGGGACGCCGACCTCGCCGAAGCGCGTCGCCATGTACGGGCGATGCTCGGCCGCACCAGCACCACCCTGCTCACCCTGGCCCGGCAGCACGCGCAGCGTGCGGTGCGCATGCTGGTCCCGGCGACCGCGGCAGGCGGTGGCGGAGCCGTGGGTGAGTGCGTCTGAGGCGAGGCGCCCCCCGGCCCCCGCCGACCGCTCCGCCCTCTGCCCCCGCAGACCCGCGTTCCGCGCCGCCGCCCCCGCCCGTTCTAGGGCCACGCTCGGACCCCGCTGTACACCCGCTCGGGATAACGGACTTCGGGCGCGACTGCCCATAGCGTGCTCATCTGCACCGCTGTGGACGCAGGCAGGTCAGGAGGCCGTGATGGGAGAGAGGCAGTACGGCGCGGTCCGGGCAGCCGGCCACGCGCGGCGGACCGCGGGCCCCGGGGCATCATGACGTCTCCCCGCCACCCGCATGCGCCGGTCTCCGTGGTCGTCGACCCGGGACACCCTCCGTTGCCGGCACAGTGGGACCTTCAGGTGCACGGGCCCCACGACGAGGCCGCGCTGGAACGGCTGCTGGACGAGCCGGCCGCCGGTGACCCGGACCGGGCCGGCTGGCGGCACCGGCTGCTGCGGCACGGGCCGGACCACCACACCCTGCGGTTCACCGCGCCCCAGGGCGCGCCCGTCGCGTTCGTCGTGGGCCGCATCGCCGACCGCCTCACCGAACAGCCGCTGTCCGACCGGCCGCTGACCCCCGCACAGTGTGCGACGCTCGCACGGGAGGGGGAGCGCCGGTACGAGGCGATGGTGATCGAGGTGCCCGGGCCCCCGGCGACGGGTGCGAAGGCCGGTGCCGTCCTGGACGCGGACGCGCTGCGCGAGGCGCTGCGTACCGTCGTGGCCGCGCACCCTCAGCTGCGGTCCCGGCTCGACGCGGCAGGCGGCCGTGCCGCAGCGGGCGCCGGGGACGGAGCCGAGCCGGACCAAGAGCTGCTGGTGGAGGGCGAGTTCACCGGCGAGGCCGAGTTCGCCGCGCTCGTGGACCGGGCCGGCCGGACGCTCGACGCGGACGCCGGCGTCCAGCTGCGGGGCCTGCTCGCCAGGGACCGCCGTACGGACGGACCGCGGGCCGACAGGATCGCCCTGGTGGCCCCTGCGCCGGCCGTGGACGCCGGGTCCTGGCGGATCCTGCTCGACGACCTGACCGCCGCGCTCGGCAAGGCTCCGGGACGGCCCCGGCCCGAAACGGACGGCCCGGACGGCCCGGGCGACACGGGCGAGCCGGGCGAGCCGGACGCTCTGGCCGACTGGGTCGCCGAACTGCGGGAGCTCGCCGGTGACTCCGCCGAGGCCGAGCACTGGAGCCTGGTCGCCGAACGCAGGTCCCAGGCGGCCGGCGTCCGCCGGCTCGCCCCGTACCCGGGGGAGTCCGGCCGGCGGACCGAGCAGGCCGCCCCGCCCGCCGACGGCGAGAGCCGGACGGACGTGAGCGCGACGGGGACGAAGGACCGGCCCACCGACGCGCCGGCGCCCGGACCGGACACCGGGTGCACGGGAGAAGAGGCCGGGCCCGTACCGGACCGGACCCCGCCCGGCGTCCGGCACACCGGCTTCGCCCTGGACGAGGACCTCACCGAACGGATCGCGCAAGGGCTCGCCCGGCGGCTCGCGCTGACCACCGGACAGGTGCTGACCGGGGTGTTCGCGCTCGCCCTGGCCCGCTGGCAGGGCGCCGACGAGGTCTGCTTCGACGTACGCAGCGATCCGCGTCAGGAGCGGCGGGCCCTGCGGCATCACGTGGGGCGGCTGGCCGAGCCGTACCCCGTCCAGTTCACCCTCGCACCGGGTTCCGGCCCCCTCGGCCGGCTGACGGCCCTCGCGGGGCCCCTGGCCGCCTGTGCCGGCCGCGCCGCGGGCGGTGCGGGGTTCGGGGCCTGCCGTGAGTGGAGCAACGACCCGGCGCTGCGCCGTACCCTGCGCGACCTGGCCCCCGCCCGGGTCTGCCTCACCCTCGACGTGCCCCTCGACGGGCCGGGCGGGGCGCTGCCCGGCCCCGCCCGGCACCGGCCCGCCCACCGCATCGAGGCGCGGGCCGGGGTCCGCGACGGCAGGCTGCACATCGGTCTCGAGTGGGCCGGCGACGCCGCGGACGACGTCACCGGCACCTCCGCCGGTGCCCTGGCGCAACTGCTGCGGGAGCTGCTGGAGGAGCTGGCCGCCGCACCCGCGGCACCGATACCGCGCGCCTTCCGGGCCACCCCCCAGCAGTCGGCGCTGTACACGGGCGGCGACGCGGGGCCCGGCACCGGGCGCCACGTCGAACAGCTCGTCTGGGTCTGGCGCAGCCCCCTCGACATCCGCCGCTTCACCGAATCCTGGCAGTCGGTCTTCGACGCCGAGAGCGTGCTGCGCACCGCGTTCACGGACGGGACCGAACCGATGCTCGTCACGCACGAGCGGGTCGTACCGGACATCACCCGCCGGGCCTTCCCCGACGGTGACTGGCCCGCCTTCCTGGAGCGCGACCGGCTGCGCGGCTTCGACCTTCGCCGCCCCGGCGCGCTGCGGCTCACCCTGCTGGAGACGGAGCAGAACCGGACCGCGGATCCCGTCACGCCCACCCGGATCCTGGTCACCTATCACCGGGCGCTGCTCGACACCTGGAGCGCGCACCTCCTGCTGCGCGAGTTCTACCGCGCCTACCTGGCGGGCGGCACCCTGCCCGGTGGTGAACGCCGCCCCGACCTGCGCGACTACACCGCCTGGGCCGCCGCCCAGGACCCCGGACCGGCCAGGGGCTTCTGGGCGCGCAGCGCGGCGTCCGACGGCGCGGCCTCCTGGCCGGTCCGGCCAGGACGGTCCGCCGCGCCGGCCGGTCCGACCGGTGTCGGCCGGGCCCGGCTGCGCCTGGACCCCGTGGAGACCACCCGCCTCGCCCGCTGGGCGGGCACCTGGGGCAGCGCGGAGAGCAGCGTCCTCCAGGCCGTGTGGGCGATGCTGATCCACCGTGCCTCGGGCGCCACCGGCCCGGCCCCGGTCTGTTTCGCGGTGACCGTGTCGGGCCGCGGCATCGCGCTCGACGGCGTGGCCCGGATGCCGGGACCGCTGCGCAACCCGCTGCCGATGACCGTCGAGGTCGACCCGGCGGGCACCGTGCCGCGGCTGCTGCGGCAACTGCGCGACCGCGCCCTGGACATGGCGGCCTACGAATGGGTGCCGGCCGACTGGATACGGACCTGGAGCGGCACCGACGCCGATCCCGACACCCTCATCGTCTTCGAGGACCCGCCGCATCCGCTGGACGGACTGGAGGCCGAACTCGCCGCGCACGGCATCCACGCCGAGTTCCCCGACACCCTGCCGGCCCGCTCGGTCCTGCCCGTCGGACTGCTCGCCCACCACGACAGCGCGGGCGGCCTGGTCCTCACCGGCGTGCACGACCGGGCCCTGCTGGACGAGGACGAGGCCGCCCAACTGCTCGCACAGAGCGCCCTGTTGCTGCGCACGCTGCCCATGTCCGCGGGCGAGACCACCACCGTCGGCCAGGTTCTGGCACTGCTGGACGACAGTGCCGTACCGCCCCTGACCGGGGCCGGCGGAGACCCCCCGCTGGTCACCCTGCGGGCGGCACGCCGGGACCGGGCGGGCACGATCTGTCTGATCCCGCCGCCGGGCGCCCCCGAGACCTGCTACGACCTGCTGGCCGGCAGCTACTCAGGGCCGCAGGAACTGCTGCTGCTCACCGCCGGCACCGGCCCGGACGGGATACGGCGCGCCCTCACGGCGCTCGGCGCCGGCCGGCCCCTGCTGCTGGCCGGATTCTCCGGTGCCGGTGTCCGCGCCTGCGACCTCGCCCTGCGCATCGCGGAGGACGGCGGCCGCCCGCCGCGGGTGGTGCTCGCCGGAGCCGCCGCGGACCAGGACGAACAGGAGCGGACCCGCGCGCTCGCCCGGGCCCTGCGGGACGCCGCCGCGGCCGAGGTGTGACACCGGTCCACTCCTGTTCCGTCACTGTTCGAGAGTCCCTCGTTCGCCGTTCTGCATCGTGGCTGTGGCACGGGTGACCCTGCCCGGTCGCTGACGCCGTTCGTGCTGTGGACCCGCAACCATCTGGAGAGACATGTCCCGTCGACTGTTCACCTCGGAGTCCGTGACCGAGGGGCATCCCGACAAGATCGCCGACCGGATCAGCGACACCATCCTCGACGCGCTGCTGCGTGACGACGCGTCCTCGCGCGTCGCGGTGGAGACCCTGATCACCACCGGACAGGTGCACGTCGCCGGCGAGGTCACCACGAAGGCCTATGCCCCGGTCGCCCAACTCGTGCGCGACGCCATCCTCGAGATCGGCTACGACTCGTCTGCCAAGGGTTTCGACGGCGCCTCCTGCGGCGTCTCGGTGTCCATCGGCGCCCAGTCCCCGGACATCGCGCAGGGCGTCGACACGGCGTACGAGTCCCGGGTCGAGGGTGCCGCCGCGGGCGGGGACATCGACGAGCTGGACCGGCAGGGCGCGGGCGACCAGGGCCTGATGTTCGGCTACGCGACCGACGAGACGCCGAACCTGATGCCGCTGCCCATCGAGCTGGCCCACCGGCTGTCCCGCCGCCTCACCGAGGTCCGCAAGAACGGCACCCTCCCCTACCTGCGCCCGGACGGCAAGACGCAGGTCACCATCGAGTACGACGGCGACCAGCCCGTACGGCTGGACACGGTCGTGGTCTCCACGCAGCACGCCTCCGACATCGACCTGGAGACGCTGCTCACCCCCGACATCCGCGAGGAGGTCGTCGGTCACGTCCTCAACCGGCTCGCGCAGGACGGCATCAAACTGGAGACCGAGGGCTACCGGCTGCTGGTCAACCCCACCGGCCGTTTCGAGATCGGCGGCCCGATGGGCGACGCCGGCCTGACCGGCCGCAAGATCATCATCGACACCTACGGCGGCATGGCCCGCCACGGCGGCGGCGCCTTCTCCGGCAAGGACCCGTCCAAGGTCGACCGCTCGGCGGCGTACGCGATGCGCTGGGTCGCCAAGAACGTCGTCGCCGCGGGTCTCGCCGCCCGCTGCGAGGTCCAGGTCGCCTACGCCATCGGCAAGGCCGAGCCCGTCGGCCTCTTCGTCGAGACCTTCGGCACCCACAAGGTCGAGACCGAGAAGATCGAGAAGGCGATCACCGAGGTCTTCGACCTCCGCCCGGCCGCGATCATCCGCGACCTCGACCTCCTCCGCCCGATCTACGCCCAGACCGCCGCCTACGGCCACTTCGGCCGCGAGCTGCCCGACTTCACCTGGGAGCGCACCGACCGCGCCGCGCCGCTCCGGGCAGCCGCGGGCCTCTGAGCCCGGCACCAGCGACCGAAGCGATCGAAGGAGTTCCCGTGCGCATCGCGGTGACAGGATCCATAGCCACCGACCATCTGATGGTCTTCCCCGGGCGGTTCGCGGACCAGCTGCTCCCCGACCAGCTCGCGCATGTCTCGCTCTCGTTCCTCGTCGACCGGCTCGAGGTGCGCCGCGGCGGGGTGGCGGCCAACATCGCCTACGGACTCGGCGGCTTCGGGCTGTCGCCCCTGCTGGTCGGGGCGGTCGGCACGGACTTCGCCGAGTACGCGGTGTGGCTGAAGGAGCACGGCGTCGACACCGGCGGAGTGCACGTCTCCGCCGAACGGCAGACGGCCCGTTTCATGTGCATCACGGACGAGGACGCCAACCAGATCGCCTCGTTCTACGCGGGGGCGATGACGGAGGCGTCCGAGATCGATCTGCGCGCACTCCTCACCGGTGCCGAACGCCCCGGCCTGGTCCTGATCTCGCCCGACGACCCGTCCGCGATGCTGCGGCACACCGCCGCGTGCCGGGCCCTCGGCATCCCCTTCGCGGCCGACCCCTCGCAGCAGCTGGCCCGCCTGGACGGCGGCCAGGTCCGCGACCTGGTCGACGGCGCCACCTGGCTGTTCACCAACGAGTACGAGGCCGCGCTGCTGACGGAGCACACCGGCTGGAGCCGCGGCGAGGTCCTCGAGGCCGTCGGCACCTGGATCACCACCCTGGGCGCGGAGGGCGTACGCGTCGAACGCGCCGGAGCGTCCCCCCTCACCGTCCCCGCCGTCCCCGGTGTGGAGCCGGCCGACCCGACCGGCGGCGGCGACGCCTTCCGCGCCGGATTCCTGGCCGCCATCAGCCACGGCGTGCCGTCGGAGCACGCGGCCCGGCTGGGGTGCGCCCTGGCCTCCGTGGCCCTCCGCGCGGTGGGGTCGCAGGCCCACGAGGTCGACCCGGTGCGGCTCGCCGGCATCGTCGAGCGGGCCTACGGACCCGGTGCGGCCGAGCCACTCGCGGCCCTCCTGGGCGAGCAGTCATGAACGCCGACACCCGGACCCGTGTGTCCGCCCTGCGTGAGGCACTCGCCACCCGTGTGGTGGTCGCCGACGGGGCGATGGGCACCATGCTCCAGGCGC
>NZ_JBEZVJ010000063.1:0-10358 GCF_040636935.1 Streptomyces sp. NPDC032940
TGGACCGGCATCTCCTCCAGCAGCGTCACCAGGTGCACGGCGGTCTCCCGCGACTTCAGCACCCGCATCACGGCCTGCGCCTGATTGTGTATCGGCGTGCGTGCGGGCGAAGGCGAGGACGCCTTCCCCGGCGGGCAGCCACGTCAGGGGGCCGTCGCCGAAGCCCCGGCCCGCCCGGCGCATCGCGAGGGCCTCGCGGTACAGGGTGAGCATCGACTCCGGGTCGGCGAGCTGGCGTTCGACGGCGTACTCGGGCCAGTCCCGTGGCTGCGGAAGCCACGGCTCGGTCGTCGAACCGAAGCCCCACCAGGGCGGGTCGGCCGTCCACGGCAGCGGCACCCGGCAGCCGTCGCGTCCCGGATCGGTGCCGCCGGAGCGGAAGTGCATCGGGTCCTGGATGCGGTCCAGGGGGATGTCGGCTTCCGGCAGGCCCAGTTCCTCGCCCTGGTAGAGGTAGACGGAGCCGGGCAGGGCCAGGGTCAGCAGGGCGGCGGCGCGTGCCCTGCGCGTGCCGAGCGCGAGGTCGGTCGGGGTGCCGAACGCCTTGGCCGCGAAGTCGAAGCCGGTGTCGGCGCGGCCGTAGCGGGTGACGGTGCGGGTGACGTCGTGGTTGGCGAGGACCCAGGTGGCGGGGGCGCCGACGGGGGCGTGCTCGGCGAGGGTCGAGTCGATGACGGCGCGCAGGCGGTCCGGGTCCCAGGGGCAGGTGAGGTAGGTGAAGTTGAAGGCGGTGTGCAGTTCGTCGGGGCGCAGGTACCGGGCGAAGCGCTCCGCGTCGGGCAGCCACACCTCGCCGACGAACACGCCGCCGTACTCGTCGGCGATCGCCCGCCAGGCTCGGTAGATGTCGTGGATCTCGTCCTGGTCGATGTACGGGTGGGGGTCGACGCCCTCCTCGAAGTCGGGGAGCGCCGGGTCCTTCACCAGCAGGGCCGCGGAGTCGATGCGCACGCCGGCGACGCCCCGGCCGAACCAGAAGCGGAGGATGTCCTCGTGCTCGCGGCGGACGTCGGGGTGGGCCCAGTTCAGGTCGGGCTGCTCGGGGGTGAACAGATGCAGGTACCACTCGCCGTCCGGCACCCGCGTCCAGGTGTTCCCGGAGAACTGCGACGGCCAGTCGTTGGGCGGGAGTTCGCCGTTCACGCCCCGGCCCGGCCGGAAGTGGAAGCGCTCCCGTTCCGGGCTGCCGGGACCTGCGGCGAGGGCGGCTCGGAACCAGGCGTGCTGGTCGGAGACGTGGTTGGGGACGATGTCGACAATGACCCTGATGCCGAGTTCGGCGGCGTCGGCGATCAGCTTCTCGGCGTCGTCCAGGGTGCCGAAGGCGGGGTCGATGACGCGGTAGTCGGCCACGTCGTAGCCTCCGTCGACCAGGGGGGATGCGTACCAGGGGGTGAACCATACGGCGTCGACGCCGAGAGCGGCGAGGTAGGGCAGTCTCGCCCGGACGCCCGCCAGGTCCCCGGTGCCGTCGCCGTCTCCGTCGGCGAAGCTGCGTGGGTACACCTGGTAGATGACGGCGTCACGCCACCAGTCGTCGGTGCGGGGCGGAAGAGGGGCTGCCACGGGTGCGGTTCCTTTCGGGCAGGGTGGGTCTTCGCCGCCGGCCCGGAAGCGGGGCGTCGGACGGGCCGGCGGCGAAGGCTTGGGAGGGGGCGGGGTGCGGGGCCGCGGAAGGTCAGCCCTTGAGCCCGCCGGCGGTGAGGCCGCTCATGATGTTGCGCTGGAAGATCAGGAAGATCAGCAGCGTCGGCAGTGAGGCGATGGTGAGCGCGGCGATCAGCACGTTCATCGGTACGCCGTTGGAGAGCGAGTAGATGCCGACGTTCAGGGTCTGCATGGCCGGGTCGGGCAGGGTGAGCATCGGCCAGAGGAAGTCCTTCCAGACCCCGACGATCGCGAAGATGGAGACCACGCCGAGGATCGGGCGGGAGATCGGCAGCACGATCGACCAGAGGGTGCGCATCGGACTCGCGCCGTCCATGGCGGCGGCGTCCAGCAGTTCCTTGGGTATCGAGTCGAAGAACCGCTTCAGCAGGAAGATGTTGAACGCGTTCGTCACCGACGGCAGCCAGATGGCCCAGGGCGTGTTGAGCAGGTTGCGTTCGACGACGGGCACGTCGAGCACGGTGAGGTACTGGGGGACGACGAGGACGGTCGCGGGGATCATCAGCGTCGCCAGCATCGCGCCGAGGACGGCCTTGCCGAAGACGGGGCGGAGCTTGGACAGGGAGTACGCCGCGGCGACGTCGAGGACGAGCTGGAAGGCCAGGGCGCCGAACGCGTAGTACAGGGTGTTGAACAGCAGCCTGGCGAGGTCCATCACCTCCCAGGCCCTGGAGTAGTTGTCCGGTTCGAACGAGCCGGGCACCAGCGTGGGCGGGGTCTGGACGACCTCCTGCGTGTCCTTGAAGCCGCTGGAGACCATCCAGTACAAGGGGCCGAGGAACACCAGGGTGAAGCCCGCGACGACGACGGCGAACGTCACCCAGTAGACGGCCTTGCCGCGGGGCCTGGCGAGCTGGGCCGGTGAGATGAGCGTGCGTGTGGACATGCTGGGGGCTCCGGTTCCTACTCGTTCTCGGCGCGGTTGAGCTTGACGTATGCCGCCGAGAACCCGGCGAGAATGACGAGCAGGAGCAGCCCGAGGGCCGCCGCGGCACCGTAGTTGTTGAAGTTGAAGGCGTACTGGTAGATGAGGTAGACGACCGTGGTGGTGGAGCCCTCGGGGCCGGCTCCGCCGGTGAGCAGGAAGGGCTCGACGAAGACCTGCATGGTGGAGATGATCTGCATCAGCAGCATCAGGGACAGGATCAGCCGCGTCTGCGGGATCGTCACGTGCCAGATCTTGCGGAGCACCCCGGCCCCGTCCAGCTCCGCCGCCTCGTAGAGCTCGCCGGGGATCCCCTGGAGGGCGGCGAGGTAGATGAGGGCGGCGCCGCCCATGTTCATCCAGGTGGAGGCGAGGACGATGGAGAGCATCGAGGTGTCCGGGTCCTGGAGCCACTGCTGCTCGGGCAGGCCGAAGAAGCCGAACAGTTCGTTGAGCAGTCCGTACCCCGGGTCGTAGAGGTACTTGAACAGCAGCACCGACGCGACGGGCGGGAGCATCACCGGCAGGTACACGAGAAGCCGCAGATATCCCTTGCCGTGCCGGAACTCGTTGATGACGACGGCGACGACGAACGGAACGGCGAAGCCGAAGACCAGGGCGAGCACGGTGAACAGCAGGGTGTTGCGCCAGGCCTGCCCGAACGCCGGGTCGTTGAGGACGGTGGTGAGGTTGTCCATCCCCACCCAGCTGGTCTCGCCGTTCTCGGTCTTCTGGAAGGCGAGGAAGAACTCGCGGATCATCGGGTACCACGAGAAGACGGCGAAGCAGAGCACCGCGCCGATCAGGAATCCGTGGGCCGTGAGGTTGCGCCGCAGGCTCTTGGCGAAACGGCCGCCTGGCGGCACGGGGTCCGCCGCGCGCGGCGGGGTCCGGCGGTGGCTGGCCGCCTTGCTCGGGGTCACGCTGGGGGCCGACATCGTCGCTCCTTGACGCTGGTTCGCCGGGGCGTCGCCCCGGATGCCACAGGTTGTCTGGTCCGCGCCGCCCGGGGGCGGCGGTGGCCGGCGGGGCGGGTGCCGCCGCCCCGCCGGGATGCGCTCACTGGTTGGCGAGGACCTGGTTGACCTGGCTCTCGGCCGTGTCGAGCAGCTTGTCGACGTCGGCGTCCTCGTTGGTGAGGATCGCGGACATCACGTTGTCGAGGACCTTGTAGACCTCCTGCGCCTTCGGCGGCTCGGCCTTGCCGGGGACCGGGTTGTCCATGAAGGCCTTGAAGTTGGCGACCGGCATGGTGGCGTGCTCGACGCGGGCCGCGTCGTCCTTCGTCTTCGACCCGTTCAGCCAGAAGTTGGGCTGCGGCAGGCCGACCGGCAGCTTGTCGGTCTTCTTGCGGGCCCAGTCGAACTGGCCCTTGCCGACGGTGAGGTTCTCGAAGTTCAGCCAGGCGATCGCCGCCTTGATCTTGTCGGCGGAGATTCCCTTCTTGATCATGTAGTTGTTGCCGCCGGCCAGGGTGTTCTTCTCGCCGGGGATCGGGCCCATGCCGAAGTTCTCGTAATCCGCGCCGAGTTGCTGGACCATGTACGTGATGTCGTCGGGGGCGGCGAGGAACATGCCGAGCTTGTCGGTGGCTATCTGCTTCTGGAGGTCGCCCCACTTGAGCAGCTGGGTCTTGCCCATGCTGTCGTCCTCCCAGCGCATGGCGTGGAGGTTCTCGGCGACCTGCCTGCCCAGGTCGTTGTCGAACGCCGCCTTCTTGCCGCTCGCGTCGACGATGTCGCCGCCGAGGCTGTACATCTGGGCGGTGAAGTGCCAGCCGCCGGTGTTGCCGGCGCTGTACTCGCCGAAGCCGGCGATGCCGTCGCCCAGGCCGGCGATCTTCTTGGCGGCGGCGCGGACCTCGTCCCAGGTGCGCGGCGGCGCGTCCGGGTCGAGCCCGGCGTCCTTGAACAGCTTGCGGTTGATCAGCAGGCCCATCGTGTAGTTGCTGGTGGGCAGGCCGTAGAGCTTGTTCTCGTGCTTGAGCGAGCCGAGGACGTTCGGGTCGATGTCCCCCAGGGCCGGGACCGTCTTGTCGTTGACGTACGCGGTGATGTCCTCGGCGCCGTCGTTGTCCAGCACCTGGGGCAGGTCGGTGAAGTACGTGTAGAAGACGTCGGGCTGCGACTTGGCCTTCAGCATCGCCGTGAACCGCGGGGGTTCCAGGCACTGGCCCGGGGTGGAGCGGCCCTCGACGGTGACGTTGGGGTAGATCTTGTTGAACTCCGCGACGTCCTCCTTCCATTCCTTCAGCTCGGCCGCCTTCGCCGCCGGCGGCATGCAGTCGATGGTGATCGTCACCTTGGTCTTCGGGTCCAGCGGCGCGGCCGGGTCGGAGGACCCGCTGCCGCTGCCTTCGGAACCGCCGTCGTCGCTGCTGCTCGTGCCGCAGGCGGCCAGAGCGGTCAGGGTGAGAGCGGAGACGAGCGTGATGACGCCGGCACGACGAGTACGGCGGAACCGAGCACTTCTCATGGGTGGTCCCCTTCGGGCATGAACGTGGAAGGCGCCCCGTCGCCGATGCGTTCCGGGGCGCCGCTCACTCAACCACCACGTACAAGTGGACGCAATATCTCGCGCTGATTTCGTAATTGTTTGACAACCACTCGGGAGGGCCGGACAGAGGGCGCATCCGGCGGGGCAAGAATCCGTCAGGCACCGGCCACCAGGTCCGCGGCGGCAGGGGCAGTCGCGGCCCGCAGGCCGGCCGCCTGCGCGGTCGAGGCCCGAACGACGAGTTCCGGTTCGAACAGCAGCTCACTGTGCGGGACGTCGCTGCCCTGGATCTGGGCCGCGAGCAGTTCGACCGCGGCCCGCCCCATCGCCTCGATGGGCTGGCGCACCGTGGTCAGCGGCGGCTCGGTGCACGTCATGAAGGCGGAGTCGTCGTACCCCACCACGGACACGTCCTCCGGCACCCTCAGGCCCCGCCGGCGGGCGGCCCGCACCGCACCGAGGGCCAGCGGGTCGCTGGCGCACACGATGCCCGTCACCCCCGCGTCCAGCAGCCGCGAGGCCGCCGCCTGTCCGCCCTCCAGGGAGAACATCGACCGCTGCGCGAACTCGGGGGCCAGGAAGCCGCCGGCGGCCTTGGTGGCCGCCCCGAGCCTGCGGCGGGAGGGGATGTGATCGGCGGGGCCGAGCACCAGCCCGATGCGCTCGTGGCCGAGCGAGACGAGGTGGCGCCAGGACTGCTCGGTCGCCACCGCGTCGTCGCAGGCGACGCTCGGGAAGTCGAGCCCTTCGATCGCCGCGTTCATCAGGACGACGGGGATGCGCCGCTGGGCCAGCAGCCGGTAGTGCTCGTGCGGGGCGTCCGCCTGCGCGAACAGCCCGCCCGCGAAGATCACGCCGGAGACCTGCTGCTGGAGCAGCAGCTCGACGTAGTCGGCCTCCGAGACGCCCCCCTTGGTCTGCGTGCACAGCACCGGCGTCAGCCCCTGCTGCGCCAGCGCGCTCCCGATGACCTCGGCGAACGCCGGGAAGATCGGGTTCTGCAGTTCGGGCAGGACCAGACCCACCAGTCGGGCCCGCTCCCCGCGCAGCTGCGTCGGGCGTTCGTACCCCAGAACGTCCAGCGCCGTCAGCACCGACTGCCGAGTCGCCTCCGAGACCCCCGGCTTGCCGTTGAGGACCCGGCTGACCGTGGCCTCGCTGACCCCAACCTTCTTCGCCACTTGAGCAAGTCGTCGCGTCATACACGCAAGCGTAGCGCAAACCCCCGCAAGGGCTTGCGCTACGCTGCATCGATCCTCGACAGGACCGAGCCGATTACGGGTTGATGTCGATCTTGAAGGTGGAGGTCGTGTTGCGGACGTCCACGGCGTTGTTCTCGAGCCTCAGCCCGTTGAAGGTGACCTCGCCGACCGCCGGGCCCTGCCCCGATTCGGGCATCTCGTTGGCCCACAGACCGAAGCCGGACTTGGCGTCGTAGGCGTCACCGCTCCTGCGGGCGCCCGTGACGGAGACATCGGTGAAGACCGTGTCCTTGATCGGGAACTGCGGCTGCCCTCCCACGTAGTTCGTCTGGAACATGATGCCGCTGTAGGTCGGATCGACGATGTCGACGTGGTTGACGCGGATGCCCTGGAACACCTTGGACGCCGAGAACACCCAGATGCCCGGGAAGGTCTGGCCGCCCCAGAAGTGCCCGCCGGCCCGTTCGACCGAGATGTTCTCGAAGGTCGTCGGCTCGGTCCCGAAGCCGTTCATCGGGTAGCCGAAGTCCAGCGACGAGATGGTGATGCCGGAGTACACCAGGGTGTCCGCGATACGGATGTTGCGGAAGGTGTTGTCGTAGCCGCCGTACACGGCGACGCCCGCGGCACGCCAGGTCAGCGTGGTCGTCAGGTTCTCGTACAGGTTGTTCTTCATGTCCGCGCCGCCGGCGTCGATCGCCGAGAACAGCGCGAAGCTGTCGTCACCGGTCGCGCGGGCGTCGTTGTTGGAGACGAGGTTGTCGGTCGAGCCGTTGGTCATGTTGATCCCGTCGGCGAACAGGTTCCGGATCCGCGAGTTCTTGATGGTGATCCGGTCGCTGTTGGCGCCCCAGTAGAGGCAGATCATGTGCTCGTTCCAGATGTTGTCGATCACGATGTCCGACACGTTGGCGAAGTCGAACACCTTGCCCGGCCCGTCGATCCGGGACGTGTAGTTGCCGAAGTAGGCGAAGTTCGCGAAGGACGAGCCCTTCGCCGTCGCGTCGGCGCGGAAGCCGATGTCGGTGTTGTCCTGCGTCGAGGGCGCGTGGAACCGGGTGAACCACGGACCGGCGCCGACCACCTTCACCGCCCTGCCGTACACCTGGAACTTGCTCGACGTCTGGTAGTCGCCGGGCGGCAGGTACACGCCGACCAGCTTCCCGGTGGTGTCCATGCGGACCCGGTCCAGGGCGTTCTGCACGTCCTGGTGCGTGAAGCCGGCGGGCACCGCGTAGGCGGCCGGGTCCGGGTTGGGCACCGCGGTGGCCTGCTCCAGGTTCACGAAGTCGATCGCGTAGTCCGTGGTGTCCGCGGCGTCCTTCTGGAGCCGGATCCTGCTGCCCGCCGGGACGGTCTCGCCCAGCAGAAGGTGCGCCTCGTCGTAGATGTGGCGCGGCGCTCCCGAGCCGGGGGCGTTGCCGGGCGCGGTCTCCGCGCCGTACAGCCAGGCGTACTTCGAGGTGAGCGGCAGCGACTTCTTCCTGACGCCGTCGACGTAGACGCTGATCGTCGCGTCGATGCCGCCGCCGCCCGGCGCGTCCGGGATCGAGAAGCGGGTGACCAGGGTGTTGGTGCTGGCCCGGGTCGTGAACTCGACGTACTGGCCGGTGCCGGTCAGGGTGACCGCCTTGCGGCCCGAGGCCTCGCCGGCGAGGTCGCCGACGGTCCGGTTGGGCCCGACGACCTCGGCACCGCCGCCGAGCGTGCCGTCCTCCGCCTCGTACATGTCGTACGGCATGCCGGCGCCGCGCCCGACGAACAGGGGCTTGACGGAGGTGTTGTTGTCCCGCTTGGCCGGTATCTCCTGGGCGTCGGGGTCGACGACGACCTTGGCGCTGTACGACCCGTCGACCGCCTTCCAGGTACCGAGCTCCACGGCGCCGGTGGTGGCGCCGGGGGCGATGGCGCCGGAGTGCGTGCCGGTCAGGGTCTTGACGGTGGCGCCCTTGCTGTCGGTCAGGGTGAGGGTGATCCGGTGGTCGCCGTCCGCGGAGGCCACCGTGCCCTGGTTCTTGAGGGCGACGCGGAAGGTGACGTCGTCCCCGGCGGCCGGGGAGGACGGGGAGGTGCTCACCGACGCGGCGATCAGGTCCGAGCTGGCGACCGGCTTGACGACCAGGGCGTCCGGGCTGGTGTAGGTGTTGTTGGTCTCGTTCTGCTCGATGACCGCGTCACCGTCGTCGGCGACGGCGCTCAGCGGGTAGGTGCCCGCCTCGCGGGTGCCGAGGGACGCGGTGACCGTGGTCTGCTCCCCCGCTTCCAGCGCCCCCACCTGGGCGGTGGCCACGGTGGATCCGCCGAGCCGTACGGCGGCCTTGCTGGCCGGCGCGTCGGCCGCCCCGCTGTTGCGGACGGTCGCGGAGACGGTGATGTCGTCCGACTCGACGGGCGCCGCCGGTGACGTGGTCAGCTTCGTCACCTCCAGGTCCGGGTTGGGCGCGGCGACGCCCATGACCTGGAACTCGGCGATCTGCCCGGCCGTCGCCCCGCTGTTGGCGGTGAAGCGCAGCCGCACGTCGGCGGTGCGCTTGCCGACCGGGATCGTGACGGTGTTCTGTCCGGCCGGGCCGAACGCGTACTCCTTGGCGGCGACCAGCGAGGTGAAGCCGGTGTCGCTCTGCCCCCGGCCCTGGACCTCGATGGTCTGGGTGCGGGCGGGCCAGTCGGGATTCAGGCGCAGCACCAGCCGGTCGACGTCCGCGTCGGCGCCGAGCCTGACGGTGAGGGTGTTCGGGTAGCTGCCCGCGGCGCCCTCCCAGTACGTCGCCGTGTTGTTGTCGTTGGCGTTGGCCGCGACGTAGGTGTGGATCACGGAGGAGGCCTCGATGGGTTTGCCCACCGCCAGGTCGGAGGCGGCCCCGCCGCCGTTGCGGGTCACCTGGTTGCTGGGCGGCGACTGGTTGCCGGCCGCGTCCTTGGCGCGCACCGTGTAGGTGACGGTCGCGGAGGCCGGCTGGGTGTCCGTCCAGGTGGTCACGTCGCCGGCGACGGAGGCGCGCCGGGTGTTGTCGGCGTAGACGTCGTACCCGGTGACGGCCTTGTTGTCGGCGGATGCCTCCCAGGTGAGGCGGATACGGCCCGCCTCGGGCTCGGTGAGGGACAGGTTGGCCGGGGCGGTGGGGGCCTCGGTGTCGCCGTCGGCGGCGGCCCGGGTCACGGTGTTGCTGTCCGGGGACTGGTTGCCGGCCGCGTCCCTGGCGCGCACGAAGTAGCTGACGCGGGTGCCGGCGGGCCGGGTGTCGGTGTACGTGGTGACGTCGCCGCCGACCGAGGTGAGCAGGTCACCGTCGGCGTAGACGTCGTAGGCGGTGACGCCGGTGTCGTCGGTGGCCGCGTCCCAGGTCAGGCGGACCTGGCCGGTGCCGGGTTCGGTGAGCGCCAGGTGCGCCGGGGCGGAGGGCGCCTGGGTGTCGCCGGTGGTGGGCCCGTAGACCTCCAGCTCGGAGACCTGGGCGGCGGGCTGGACGCTGTTGGCGGTGACCAGGACGCGGACGTAGCGGGTGGTGGCGGCGTCGAAGGAGACGGTCGTCGAGTTGCCGTCCGCGGGCGCGAACGTGTAGGTCCTGCTCGCGGTCAGGTCGGTGAAGTCCGTTCCGTCGGTGCTGCCCTGGAGCTTCAGGGTCTGGGTGCGGGTGCCCCAGCCGTCGGGGAGGCGCAGGACGACCCGGTCGACGCGCACGGCGGAGCCCAGGTCGGTCTGCAGCCACTGGGGGAGGTCGTTGTTGCGGCTCTCCCAGTAGGTGGCCTTGTTGCCGTCACCGGCGTTGACGGGGCTGTAGACCTCGGTCTGGCTGCTCGCGGTGAAGGTGCGTCCACGGGCCAGGTTGACGGAGGACTCCCCGGCCGCGTGCACCTCCAGTTCGGACAACTGGGCCGCCTGCCAGCCGGAGTTGGCGGTGATGGCGACCCGCACGAAGCGGGTCTGGGTGGCGGGGAAGCTCACCGTGACGGTGTTGCCCGAGCCGGGTTTCGGGTCGCCGTCGTAGACGCCGTCGACGTCGGAGAGCAGCACCAGCAGGTCGGCGCGGACGAGGTGGGCGACGAGGGCGGCGAGCCGGTCGTTG
>NZ_JBEZVJ010000064.1:0-10333 GCF_040636935.1 Streptomyces sp. NPDC032940
TGCGGCACCCAGCAGCATCGCCACCGGGACGACCCGCACATGCCGCCGGCCCACCAGGGCACGTGCCGCGTGCGGCGCCACCAGGCCGACGAAGCGTCAAGTTACTGAACCGTAACCAGTCAGCTGCTACCCGCGGTAACTCCTGTCCGGTTACGGTCCCGACACCTCACAGGAGCAGCGCGACAACGGCCCCTCACCACCGGTCCGGCGGACGACCGGCCCGGTCCTTCCCCAGGAGGTTCGCCATGCCCTCACGCCCCCGCATGCTCGCCGCGGCCGTCGCCGCGGCCCTCGCGCTCGGCGCCCAGGCCGTCCCGGCGGCCGCCACCGACGGCGACGCCGCGGTGGTGTCCCGCGGCGTCGAGATCCCCGCCTTCTACACCCCGCCCTCCACGCTGCCCGACGCCGACGGCACCCTGATCCGCAGCGAGCCGCTGCGCCTCGCCCTGAGCCTGCCCGGCATCGGCGGCCCGCTGCCGGGACGGGCGACCCGCCTGATGTACAAGTCCACGGACGCGAACGGCGGACCGGTCGCCGTCACCGGCGCCTACATCGAGCCGACCGCCCGCTGGCGCGGCGACGGACCGCGCCCCCTGGTCGTGGTCGCCCCCGGCACCATGGGCCAGGGCGACCAGTGCGCCGCGTCGATGGGCCTCGAACACCCCTTGCGGCTGAACGGCGAGACGGTCTCGGTCGGTTACGAGGACCTGTCGGTCTACCGGCTGCTGGCGCGCGGCGTCGCGGTCGTCGTCACGGACTACGCGGGTCTCGGTGCCACCGACCGGCTGCACACCTACGTCAACCGCGTCGACGAGGCCCATGCCGTACTGGACGCCGTACGCGCCGCCCGTGGCCTGGAGTCGGCGTCCGTCACCGCCGGCTCGCGCGTGGGACTGTTCGGCTACAGCCAGGGCGGCGGGGCAGTGGCCGCCGCGGCCGAACTCCAGGCGTCGTACGCCCCGGACGTCGAGCTGGCCGGCACCTACGCGGGCGCGCCGCCCGCGGACCTCGTGAAGGTCACCGAGGCCATCGACGGCAGTGACCTCGCCGGGGCGCTGGGCTGGTCGCTCAACGGCTTCCTCCAGAGCGAGCCGGCCCTGCGGCCCATCGCCGAGCGGTACGTCAACGCCGCGGGCGAGAAGGCACTGGAGGACCTGTCGACCATGTGCATCGGCGACGCCCTGTTCTCCTACGGCGGTGACGAGAGCACGGCCTGGACGAAGACCGGGCAGTCGCTCGGCGACATCATCCGGGCCGAGCCCGCGCTCCAGGCCTTCCTCGACGAGCAGCGCATCGGCACCGCGAAGCCGAGCGGACCGGTGCGCCTGGCCACCGGCGTCAGCGACGACCTGGTCCCGCACGGGCAGGCCCGTCAGCTGGCCGTCGACTGGTGCCGCAGGGGCGGCCAGGTCACCTACGCGCCGGTCCTGCTGCCCGGCGTCGGCAGCGGCCTGCTCAACCACGCCGCGCCCCTGCTCACCGACCAGGGCCCCGCCATCTCCTGGCTCACCGACCGGCTGGAGGGCAAGCCGGCCGGCTCCAACTGCTGGACCATGCCCGCACAGCCCTGAGCGCCCCGCACCGACCCGTGCGCACCTCGGCGACCACCGCCGGGGTGCGCGCTCTCGTTCGCCCAGAGGTTCGAATCCGCAAACGGGCCGGCCGCAGGCCCGGGGCCCGGCCCCACCGGAAAGCGGTGTGACCCGCGCGAACCCGGGCAGCAGCTCTGGCATGCGCCGGACGATCATTGCGGCGCACAATTCGCTCAGGCGAAACGTGGTGGAGCAACAGAGAGGCAGCAGCGTGACGGACGCGAAGCCTGACGGCACGTCCGGCCCCGTCGGCCGGACGAGGATGCCGAGCACGGTCGCGGCACTCCCGCGCCAGGTGCGCGAGGAACTGGTCCGCCGGCTCCGGCGCACCAAGCGCGCCTTCCGCGAGGAGGACGTCCAGGTCGTCGAGAAGCCGCTCCTCAAACGCGCGGTCGGGGCGTCGGCGCTGGGCAACTGCATGGAGTGGTTCGACTTCGGCGTCTACAGCTACCTGGCCGCCACCATCGGCAAGGTCTTCTTCCCCGGCGCCTCCCCGGCCGCCCAGGTCATCTCGTCGTTCGCCACGTTCGCCGCGGCCTTCGTGGTGCGCCCGCTCGGCGGCCTCGTCTTCGGCCCCCTCGGGGACCGCGTCGGACGGCAGAAGGTGCTCGCCACCACCATGATCATGATGGCGGCCGGCACCTTCTCCATCGGCCTGATCCCCAGCTACGCCACCATCGGCATCGCCGCGCCGGCCCTGCTGCTGCTCGCCCGGATGGTCCAGGGCTTCTCCACCGGCGGCGAGTACGGCGGGGCCACCACCTTCGTCGCCGAGTACTCACCCGACCGGCGGCGCGGCTTCCTCTCCAGCTGGCTCGACTTCGGCACCTTCGTCGGCTACGCCCTGGGTTCGGCGCTGGTCACCGCCCTGAACCTGTGGCTGACGGACGCACAGATGCTCTCCTGGGGCTGGCGGCTGCCGTTCCTGATCGCCGGGCCGCTCGGTGTCATCGGCCTGTACATGCGGCTCAAGCTGGAGGAGTCCCCCGCCTTCCAGCAGCAGCTCGACGAGCACGAGAAGAGCCTCGCCCAGGAGTCGGTGGGCGGCGAGTTCCGGACCATCGTCAAGGACCACTGGCGCCCGCTGCTGCTGTGCATGGGCGTCGTGCTGCTCTACAACGTCACCAACTACATGGTCACCGGCTATCTGCCGACCTACCAGACCGAGACCCTGGGCCGTTCCAGCGGCTTCTCCGACGTGCTGGTGCTGATCGGCATGCTGTGGATCGTCCTGCTGATCACCTTCCTCGGCCGGCTCAGCGACCATGTCGGCCGTCGTCCGCTCTACGCCGTCGGCGCCGCCGCGATGATCGTCCTCGCCGTGCCGGCGTTCCTGCTGCTCAAGTCGGACGGCACCGCGGCGCCCGTGCTCGGGGTCCTGATCCTGTCCACGCTGCTGGCCTGCTTCGCCGCGCCGAGTGCGGCCACTCTGCCCGCGCTGTTCCCGACGGCCGTCCGCTACGCGGCCATGGGCATCGGCTTCAACTTCGCCGTCGCCGCCTTCGGCGGCACCACGCCGCTGTTCACCGAGGCACTGGTGAGCATCACCGGCAACGACCTGATGCCCGCCTACTATCTGATGGCGGCCGGCGTCATCGGCCTGGTGACGGTGCGGTTCCTGCCGGAGAGCGCCCAGGTGCCGCTGCACGGCTCGCAGCCCATGGTCGGGTCCGTGCACGAACGTCGGGAGCTGATCAGCACCTCCCAGGACCTCTACAGCTTCTCCAAGGAGCGCTCGGCGAGCCGGTGAGCCGTCCGGGCACGGCCGCGCCGGGCGGCCAGGGCGGACCGTGCCGCCAAGGCCCCCGAGCCGACCGCCACCCCGGCGAACACCAGGCCGCTGCCCACGGCCTGCGCGAGGCCGTAGGCGCCGGTGCCGACGAGCGGGGCCGTGCCGGCGGCGGCGACCGGGATGAGACCGGAGAACAGGGTGGCGCGCTCGGCCCCGATGCGCTGCATGCCCATGTACCAGCAGACGAACCCGACGACGGTGACCACCGCCGCCTGCCACAGCAGCGCACCGGTCTCCACCGCGTCCGGCCGTCGCAGCCACCCGGCCCCGTCGAGCAGCACACCGGCGATCGCGGACTCGGCGGCGGCGGTCCCGCACACCACCGTGGACAGCAGACGCGGTCCCAGGGGGCGCAGGACGGGCACGGCGAGCACCGCGAACCCGACCTCACCGGCCAGCGCGCACACGGAGAAGGCGAGACCCGCGCCGTCGGTGCGCCCCCAGCCCTGGACCGTGAAGGCCCCGACGGCGACGAGGGCCGCACCGTGGAGCACGGCGCGCTGCGGCCGGCGCCCGTCCAGAAGCGGGACGAGCACGGCCACGACCACGGGCGCGCAGCCGACGAGGACGCCGGGGACCGCCGGTTCGGCGGTGCGCTCGGCGGCGAGGACGGCCAGGTTGAAGCCGACCATGCCGACGGCCGCCAGCAGGGCGAGCCGGAGCCGGTGGCCGGCCCCCAGCGTGCGCAGCCGGGCCACGGCACCCGGCCCGGCGAACGGGAGGAGCAGCAGGAACGCCAGGCCGTAGCGGAGGAACTGGCCGCCGGCGTACGGGTAGTCGCCGAGCAGGCTGTTGGCGGTGAAGGAGCCTCCGACGAGGACACAGGCGAGCGCGGCGAGCAGGGCCCCGCGCGTGGTGGTGGAGTTCATGCCGCCGACGTTAGGAAGCCGGGCGGTCCGGCACGAGGTCCACTTCCGGGGCCCTGTCGGGGACCAATCCGCGCCGGGCGCCCGCGCTCGGGCCCTACACCTCCCCCGGCTCTCGGTCCGAGGCCGGCCACACGTAGGGCAGGTCGTCGGGAACCCCCGGGAAGAGTCCGGCGTAGGCGTCGGGGTCCTTGCGCACCAGCGCCGAACGGTGGCTGCGGTGGAAGGCGTCGTCCCCGAGCCAGGGCGGCAGTTCCCCGGCGGCGGCCAGCTCCGGCTGGTCGCGCACGGCGGTGCCGGGGTGGGACGCGGCGAGCCCGGCCACCAACTGGGCGGCGCAGCCGTCCTGGTGCCCCTGCTCGCGCCAGACCCGGCAGATCTCCAGGCCGTAGCGGACGAGGGCCTCCTCGTAGCCGGTCCACATCCGCACCGCCGGGTGCCGGCGCCAGCCGTAGCCGGGCACGGTGAGGCCGCGCAGCACCTGGAGCGCCTCGACCCGCTGCTTGCCGAGCCGGCGGCGGTCCAGGGCGAGCGCCGACTCCCGGAAGCCGGGGTGGGGCAGGAAGGTCTGCATGACGGTCCTCCTCCGGTCAGCCGGGGAACAGGCCGCGACGGCGCAGGTCCCGGCGCCGTTCGGCGTAGGCGAGGTCGTCGCGCCACAGGCGGCCTGCGGCGGCCCGCAGCAGCGGGCGCAGGGCCGGTGCCAGGCGGCGTGCCACGGGGAAGCCGGGCCGGTCCGAGGTGGCCAGCACCGCTTCGGTGACCGTGGTCCGGGGCCTGCCGCGGTCGTCGGCGCCCAGCGGCGTGGCGTGGCTCTCCACGACGGAGCCGGCACCCTCGCCTTCGGTGATGCGCATGACCACGGTGCGCGGTCCGGGCGCGGTGAACTCGGCCCGTACGGGGACCACGAGCCGGCCGGTGAGCCGGAAGGAGACGTCCACCACGAAGCGGTCGTCGTCCCCGGCGTCGTCCGGGGCGCGTACGACGGTGAGGTCGACGAAGGAGTACGGGTGGAACCAGGCGCCGTGCCAGGGGTCGAGGCGGTTGGCGACGACGTCCTCCGGCTCGCAGAGGCCGGTGCCGTGCCAGACGGACGTCAGCGAGGCCGCCGGGTCCGGCCGGGCGGGCCCGAGGGGAGCCGGGGTGGGCGTCTCCCGGCCCACGCCGTCCAGCCGCACCCACACCAGGAGACCGTCGTCGTGGACCGGCAGGGGTTCCCAGCCGGCGAACGGGGTGCCGTCCAGGGCGAGTCCGTGCCAGTGGCACACGAGGGTCCCGCACCGTACCGGGCTGCCGGCCAGCGGGGCCCCGAGGTGCGGGCAGACGCCGGGACCGCCGACCAGCCGCCCGTGCGCGTCCCGCCAGACGACGACCTCGACGCCGTCGACCCTCGTGGCGAGCGGCCGGGTGGGGCGTACGCCGGTGGCGGCGCCGACCACGTACCAGTTGCCCGACGGACGGGCCAGCGCGCGCTCGAGGGCTCCGGCGATGAGGGCCGGGCGGGCCTCGCGCCAGGTCGGGCGCTGCCGCTGCCAGGGAACGGGGCGGCGGCGCAGCCGCAGCGGGTACCGGCCCCGGCGGGGCCGGGGGTCCTCGTTCATCGGGCCTCCTCCGCCTCGTGGGGCACCGCCGGGGGACGGGACGCCGGCGCGGTCCGGGCCGTGAGCCGGGCGGCCAGCACCCGGGTGATCCCGTCCGCCGCGACGGCCGCGCGACGGCCGTGGGACACCACGGCGCGCCGGTGCAGTACCGCGTATCCGCCGGCCGCGACGGCGTCGAGGATCTCCCGGTAGAGCACGTACGCGGCGCGGATGCAGGGCCGGGCGACGGGGTCCAGCATCGCGATGCCCGGCGCGGCATCGCGGTAGACGGCCCGGGTGAGGTCCTCGGCGGCCCGCAGCGCGGCGGTGATGCGCCGGTCGTGGCGGCCGGTGCGCCGGCTCCAGCGCAGCAGGGACCGCTCCACGCCGTGCGCGCCGAGCAGATCGGCGGGAAGGTAGACCCGGCCGCGGTCCAGGTCCTCGCCGACGTCCCGCAGAAAGTTGGTCAGCTGGAAGGCGACGCCCAGCGCGGCGGCGTGCGGGGCGGCCTCGGCGCGGGACGTCACGGTGCCGAGGACGGGCAGCATCTGCAGGCCGATCACCGCGGCCGAGCCGTGCATGTAGGCGCGCAGGTCGTCGTAGGTGGCGTAGTCGGTGACCGTGAGGTCGCTGCGCATGGAGGCCAGGAAGGCGGTGAAGTACTCCTGGTCGAGGGCGTGGCGGGCGGCCGTGTCGGCGACGGCGAGCGCGACGGGCTCCCCGGCGGGCCGGCCGCCGGCCAGCGCGTCCCGCAGGCGTTCCTCCAGCCGGGTCAGCGCGGCGGCGCGCTCGGCGGGTGACGCGTCGGCCCCCATGTCGTCGACGATGTCGTCGGCCCGCCGCGCGAAGCCGTACAGGGCGTGCACCGACGGTCTGCGGTCGGCGGGCAGGAGGCGGGTCGCGAGGAAGTAGGTACGTCCGTGACGGGCGTTGAGGCGGCGGCAACGGGTGTAGGCGGCGCGCAGCACGGGGTCGGTGATGCCGGCCGCGTCCAGTTCGCGGCGGGTCATCGGCGCCCGCCCCTCGGGGCCGTGCCGGTGATGCGGGCGGCGGCCAGCTTCCCCGAGATCAGCACCGTCGGCACGCCGACGCCCGGGGTGGTGCCGCAGCCGGCGAGGACCGCGTTGTCCGTGCCGCGCACCAGGTTGCGGGGCCGGAAGGGCCCGGTCTGGGCGAAGGTGTGGGCGACGGAGAACGGGGTGCCGGCGGCGTGGCCCTGGGCGGTCCAGTCGGCGGGCGTCACCAGGCACTCGACTTCGACGGCGGCGGCGATCCCGGTCAGTCCCCGGCGTTCGAGGGTGGCGAGGAGGCGGTCGCGGTAGCGGGGCGCGAGGTCGCTCCAGGCCGCGGCGTCCGGGCCGATGTCGGTGTTGGGGCAGGGCGCGAGGACGTAGTGCAGATGGCGGCCCGCGGGTGCGAGGCCGGGGTCGCCGGCGGTGGGCCGGGTGATCAGCAGGGACGGGTCGGTCATCAGGGCGCCGCTCCGGGTCAGTTCGTCGAAGGTCCGCCGCCACGCGGCGCCGAAGGACAGCGTGTGGTGGGCGAGGTGGGGCCAGGTGCGGGTGGTGCCGGCGTGCAGGACGACGGCGGACGGCGCGTGGCGCAGCCGCAGCGGGCGGCGCGGGCGGCGGCCCAGCAGCCGGTGGACCACGGGCAGGTCGGGGGTGAGGACGACGGCGTCGCAGGGGATGCGCTCGTGGGCGGTGACGACGGCGGTGACGCGGTTCCCGGACCGTTCCAGACGGGTGACGTCCCGTCCGAGGCGCAGGTCGGCCCCGGCGCCGGCCGCAGCGGCGGCCATGGCGCGGGGCAGGGCGTGCATGCCGCCGCGCGGGAAGTACACGCCGGCGACGGTGTCCATGTAGGCGATGACGGCGTAGGCGGCCAGGGCGCGGGCGGGTGCGACACCGGCGTACAGGGCCTGGAAGGAGAAGACGCGCTTCAGGCGTTCGTCCGTGAGGAAGCGGCCGATGCGCGCGTCCAGCCGGCCGAATCCGCCGAGGGCGGCGAGCCGGGCCAGGTCCGGGGTGAGCAGGCCGAGCGGCGAGTCGAAGTTGGCGTCGATGAACCGGCGCATCTGCACGGCGTACAGCCGCTGGAGCCAGGTGCGCAGCCGCCGGTACCCGGCCGCCTCCCGGGGGCCGGCGAAGCGTTCCACCTCCGCTTCCATCGCCTCCGCGTCCGTGTGCACGTCCAGGGTGCCGCCGTCGGCGAAGCACGCCCGGTAGGCGGGGTGGAGGGGCAGGAGGTCCACACGGTCGCGCAGGCGCTCGCCGACGGCAGCGAAGGCCTCGTCGGCGAGGTGGGGCATGGTGAGGACGGTCGGGCCGGTGTCGAGGCGGTACCCGCCGATCTCACGCCGTCCGGCCCGGCCGCCGGGCAGCGGCTCGCGCTCGACGACCGTCACCCGCCGTCCCGCGCCCAGCAGGTGCAGCGCGGCGGACAGGCCCGCGAGTCCGGCCCCGACGACCACCACGTGACCGGTACGGCCGGGCACCGTGCGGGTCATCGCGGGTCCTTCCCCGCGGACGGCCGCCTCCCCGGCCGGTCCTCCGGTCCGTTCCTGCCGTCGCCGGTCGTGCTGCGGCGCATCGCGGGTCCTCTCGTCGTCGGCTGCGGCGGCGCCGCGCGGGTGCCGCCGGCCGCCGTCCCACGTCGGCCGGGTGCGCCCTCGCGGATACGGACGCGTACGGGCCGTCGGCTCGGGCCGGCGAAGTGGGTCCGCGTCAGCCTTTCCCCCTTCGTCTCCGGCACGACGCCGCCCGGGCGCGTTCCCGCCCGGCTGTCACCCGCCCGGCGGGCACCCGGGGCCCGGTCGGGTACCCACCGGTGCCGTCCAGCGCGCCGTGCGTCCGGGAGCGGGGCGGGGCGGGAATACTCCGCCGGAGCAACGCCACCGCACCGTCGCGTGCGGGCGGCCCGCAGTGCGCGGGCTGCGCAGCCCGCGCGTGTCGCGGCCGTGGTGGCAGCCCCTGCGAACCGGCGGGCCGTGGGGCCGAGGGACCCGCGTACGTCCGGTACCGCGGCCGGACCGGACGGAAGGAGGCGGACCGTGGTCGACGCGGACATCGTCGTGGTCGGTGCCGGGGCCGCGGGCCTCTCGCTGGCGCACCGGCTCCCGGCGGGCACACCCCGCCGTCCGGCCCCCTCCGTCGTCCTGGTCGAGCCGCCCGCCGGCCCGCTGCGTCCGCCGCCGCGCACCTGGTGCTTCTGGGAGACGGGACCCGGCCGATGGGACCCGGCGGTGACGGCGTCGTGGGAGTGGCTGCGGGTGCGCGGCCGCACCGGCGAGGTCGTCCTGCGTCACATCGCGCCCGCACGCTACAAGATGATCCGCTCGGACGACTTCGAGGCGCTGGTGGACCGCGAACTGAAGGACCGCCCGGGGCTGCGGCGCCTGGAGGCCACCGTCGACACGGTGACGGCGCTGCCGGACGGCACCGCACGGCTGTCGGCCACGGACGCCGCCGGCGCACGCGTCTCGCTCTCCTCCCGCTGCGTCTTCGACTCCCGCCCGCCCGGCCGTCCGGGCGCCGCGCGCACCCGTCTCCTCCAGCACTTCCGCGGCTGGTTCGTCCGCACCCGGCGGCCGGTCTTCGACCCGTCGGTGGTCGAGCTGATGGACTTCCGCACCCGGCAGCCGGCGCGCGGCCTGTCCTTCGGCTACGTCCTGCCGACCGGCCGGCGCACCGCGCTGGTCGAGTACACGGAGTTCGGCCCCGAGCCGCTGACCGCCGAGCGGTACGACCGTGCCCTGGAGGAGTACACGCGCCGCGTCCTGCTCCTCGGCGCCGCGGAGGTCCTGTCGACGGAACAGGGGGCGATCCCGATGACCGACGCCGTCTTCGAGCGGCGGGCCGGCGACCGCGGCAGCGTCTTCCGGATCGGCACGGCGGGCGGGGCGACGCGCGCCTCCACCGGCTACACGTTCGCCGCCGTGCAGCGCCAGGCGGAGGCCGTCGCCCGTGCCGTCCGCGCGGGCCGCCGCCCGGTCCCGCCGGCGCCGTACCCGGCCCGGGCGCGCCTGATGGACGCGGTGCTGCTGCGCGCGCTGGACACCGGCCGGGTCGACGGCCCCGACCTGTTCTTCCGGCTGTTCGACCGCGTCCCCGCCCGGCGGCTGCTGCGCTTCCTCGACGGGCGGACCCTGCTCCACGAGGACCTCGCGGTCGGCGTGCGCACCCCCGTCCTGCCGATGCTGCGCACGGCAGCCGAACTGCCGTGGCTGCCCCGCCGCCACGTCATCGCCCGCTGAACCGTCAGGAGCCGTCGATGTCCCTGCCGCGCGATGCCGCGCCCGCCGCCTCCGACCGGGGCACCGAACGGGCCGGCCGGCCGGCCGCGCAGGACCCGGGCCACCACGCCCGGCCGCGCCGCCCGGCCCTTCGGCCGGCCCGCGCCGGCGGCGGCGCCGGAGCCCGGGTGCCCGGCCCGGGGCGCGGCACGGGCGCGCCGGGGGTGCCGGGCGCGGCGGGCCCCGGCGGCGGGGGCTGGCCGGGCGGG
>NZ_JBEZVJ010000065.1:0-9825 GCF_040636935.1 Streptomyces sp. NPDC032940
AGGCGCTCGGTGGGCAGCTCCCGCAGCGCCTCGGGACCGAGCCCCGCCTCGGCGAGCGCGTTCAGGGCTCCCGTGCGCCGGTCGCGGACCTGGTGCAGTTCGGGCGGGCCGCTGACGTAGGCGACGGAGCGGTGCCCGGCGTCTATGAGATGACGTACGGCCAGCGCGCCGCCGGCGACGTCGTCGACCGAGACCGAGCACTCCGTGGCTCCCTGGGCTACCCGGTCGACCAGCACGAAGGGGATGTCGTGGCGCCGGAAGGCGGCGACCGTCCGGCCGGTGGCGTCGGCCGGGGTCAGCAGCACGCCCCGCACCCGCTGTTCCGCGAAGAGGGACAGGTACTCGGCCTCCTCCCCCGCGTTCTGGGCGCTGTTGCAGACCATGACGCCCAGTCCGGCCTCCCGGGCGGCCCGTTCGGCGCCGCGCGCGACGTCCACGAAGAAGGGGTTGCCCATGTCGAGGACGAGCAGCCCCATGATCCGGCTGCGCCCCGCGCGCAGCTGGCGCGCGGACTCGCTGCGGACGTAGCCGAGTTCGTCGATCGCGCTCAGGACACGCGCCCGTGTGTGGGCGGACACGGTGTCCGGGCGGTTGATGACGTTGGAGACCGTGCCGACGGAGACTCCGGCGGTACGGGCGACGTCCTTGATACCCACCGGCTGGGCCATGGGGCACTAACCTCCAAAAGGTCGAAGGGCGACAGGGGCGCCGGGAACGCCACCTGCCGCCTTGCGATGGGCCGGTGCGGGGAGAGGGCGTCGTGTGCGCCCTCTCCCCGCACCGTTGTCCGGGCGGTCGTCAGGCGAGGTGGAAGACCTCGGTGAGGGGCTTCATCGCCTCGTCGGGACGCGCACCGTCCAGTGCCTCGAAGAAGGGCGCCATCTCCCGCTGCCAGCGCGCGTTGACCTCGGTCGCCTCCATGCCGTCCAGGGCGGCCTGGAAGTCGTCGGTCTCCAGGTAGCCGACGAGGAGGCCGTCGTCGCGCAGGAAAAGGGAGTAGTTGCGCCAGCCGGTGGCCGTGAGCGCGTCGAGCATGTCCGGCCAGACGGCGGCATGGCGCTCACGGTACTCGGCGAGCCGGTCCTGTCGGACCTTGAGCAGGAAGCAGACGCGCTGCATCGACGGTCCCCAGACCTCTAGAAGTTGTACTGGTCGATGTTCTCGGCGTTGAACACGGTCGGCTTGCCGAGGCTGATGACGCCGTCCTTGCCGATGGTGAACTCGCCCATGGCGCCGGCCTTGAAGGTCTCGCCCTCCTTGCCGGTGATCTGGCCCGACTCCAGGGCGACGGCGGTGCGCGCGGCGAGCTCGCCGAGCTTGGCCGGGTCCCACAGCTCGAACGCCTCGACGGTGCCGTTCTTGACGTACTTGCGCATGTCGTTGGGGGTGCCGAGGCCGGTCAGCCTGACCTTGCCCTTGTACTTGGAGCCGGACAGGTACTGGGCGGCGGCCTTGATGCCGACGGTGGTCGGGGAGATGATCCCCTTCAGGTTCGGGTACTCCTGGAGGAGGCCCTGGGTCTGCTGGAAGGACTTCTGGGCGTCGTCGTCGCCGTAGGCGACCTTGACGAGCTTGATGTCCTTGTACTTGGGGTCCTTCAGCTCCTCCTTCATGTAGTCGATCCAGGCGTTCTGGTTGGTCGCGGTCTGCGCGGCCGACAGGATCGCGATCTCGCCCTTGTAGCCGATCTGCTCGGCGAGCAGCTGCACCTCTGTGCGGCCGAGGTCCTCGCCGGAGGCCTGGGAGACGAAGGCGTTGCGGCACTCGGGCTTGGTGTCCGAGTCGTAGGTGACGACGCTGATGTCGTTGTTCATGGCCTGCTTGAGGGCGGTGCACAGGGCACCGGGGTCCTGCGCGGACACGGCGATGGCGTCGACCTGCTGCTGGGTGAGGGTGTTGACGTAGGAGACCTGGCCGGAGGTGTCGGTGCCGCTGGAGGGGCCGACCTCCTTGTAGTCGGAGCCCAGTTCCTTCAGCGCCTTCTCACCGCCCTTGTCGGCGCTGGTGAAGTACGGGTTGTTGACCTGCTTGGGCAGGAAGCCGACGGTCAGGCCCTTCTTGGTCGCGGCGTTCGGGTCCGCCTTGCCCGCGGCGGCGTTGCCGGCGCCTTCCTTGGCCGCGTCGTCCTTGGTGGTGCCGCCGCAGGCGGTGGCGCCGAGGGCGAGGGCGGCGGTGACGGAGACGGCGATGGTCAGGCGGCGGGCTCTGGTCGAGGCGTGAGACATGGTGGGTCCTGGTTCTTCCGGTACGGGAGGGTGGGTGCTGAGCGTGGAGCGGTGGGTCAGGTGGTGACGGTCGGGGGTGCGGCGGGGGCGGCGGCCGCCGCCTTCCTGCGTGCTCTGCCGCGCGCGACCTCGCGGCCGATGCGCGGGGCCAGGACGGACAGGACGAGCAGGACGCCGGTGACGACGATCTGCGACTGCGAGGAGACGTCCTGCAGGCTCATCACGTTCTGGAGCGTGCCGAGCAGGAAGACTCCGGCGATCGCGCCGCCGAGGGTGCCCTTGCCTCCGTCGAAGTCGATGCCGCCGAGCAGCACCGCGGCGATGACGGACAGCTCGAGGCCGAGCGCGTTGTCGTAGCGGGCGCTGGCGTAGTGCAGGGCCCAGAAGACGCCGGTGAGGGAGGACAGGACGCCGGTGCTGACGAACATGGCCAGCTTGAGCCGCTTGACGCGGACCCCGGCGAACCGCGCCGCCTCCTCGCTCGCGCCGACGGCGAACAGGGAACGGCCGATGGAGGTGGCGTGCAGGATCACCGCGGCGACCGCGAACAGGACGAGGAAGGGGATCGCGGCCTTGGGCACGAAGGAGTCGCCGATGCGGCCGGCACCGAAGTCCAGGTACTGCATCGGGAAGTCGGTGACCGAGTCGGAGCCCAGGACGATCTGGGCGATGCCGCGGTAGGCGGCCATGGTGCCGATGGTCACGGCCAGGGAGGACAGCCCGAGGCGGGTGACGAGCAGGCCGTTGACGAGTCCGCAGACCACGCCGAGCAGCAGGCACAGCACGATGATCGTCTCGATCGCCATGCCCTGGTTCCACAGCGCGCCCATCACCGCGCCGGACAGGCCGGCGGTGGATCCGACCGACAGGTCGACCTCGCCGGAGACGACCAGCATGGTCATCGGCAGGGCGATCAGGGCGATGGGGAGGGTGTTGCCGATCAGGAAGGACAGGTTCAGCGCGTTGCCGAAGTTGTCGATGAAGGAGAACGAGCAGATCAGCAGGGTCAGCAGCAGGGCGCCGACCATGGTGTCCCAGCGCACCGCGCCGCTCAGCCGGGCCAGGGGCGAGGTCGTGGGGGTCTTCGGGTCAGACATGGCGTGCACTCCTCATCTGTGCGGCCTGCTTGCGCAGCACTGAGGCGACTCGCAGTGCCAGGATCCGGTCGACGGCGATGGCCAGCAGCAGGAGGATGCCGTTGATGGCGGTGACCCAGACGGAGCTGACGCCGAGGGCGGGAAGGACGCTGTTGATGGATGTCAGCAGCAGCGCGCCGAGCGCGGCGCCGTAGACGCTGCCGGAGCCGCCGGTGAAGGCGACGCCGCCGACCACGACGGCGCTGACGACGGTCAGCTCGTAGCCGTTGCCGGTGGCGGAGTCGACGTTGCCGAACCGGGCCAGGTAGAGCGCGCCGGCGAAGCCGGCGAGGGCGCCGCACAGCACGTACGCCGTCATGATGCGCCTGCGGACGGGGACGCCGGCGAGGGTGGCGGCCTCGGGGCTGGAGCCGAGGGCGTACATGTCGCGGCCGCTGCGGTAGCTGCGCAGGTAGTAGCCGACGGCGAGGAGGACGGCGGTGGCGAGCAGCGCGAGGTAGGGGACGATCCAGACGCCGCCGGAGCCGAAGTCGACGAAGCCGTCGGGCAGGGCGTCGGCGGTGATCTGCCGGGAGCCGACCCAGATGGAGTCGATGCCGCGGACGATGTAGAGGGTGCCGAGGGTGACGACCAGGGCGGGGACCTTGCCGAAACTGACCAGGGCGCCGTTGAGGAGGCCGAAGACGGCGCCGAGGGCGACGGCGAGCAGCACGGCCGTCACGGAGCTGCCGCCGTTGTGCAGATGGTTGCCGGCGGCGAAGGCGCTGATGCCGAGGACGGAGCCGACGGACAGGTCGACGTTGCGGGTGATGACGACGACGGCCTGTCCGGTGGCCACCAGCACCAGGATGGTGGCGTTGAGCAGCAGGTCCTTGACGCCCTGCTCGGACAGGAACTCGGTGTTGGACACCTGGGTCGCCAGGAGCATCACGACGAGGACGGCCGCCACGGCGAGTTCGCGGGCCTTGAAGACCTTGTCGATCAGTCGGCGGCCCGCGGTGGGGCCGGGCGGTGCCTGTTCGCGCACCGGCGGAGCGGTCACGGTCATGCCGCCTTCCTCCCTCGGTCGGCGCGGCCGGTGGCCGCCGCCATCACGGTTTCCTCGGTCGCCTCGGCGCGGGGGAGCTCCGCGGTCAGCCGGCCCTCGTGCATGACGAGCACGCGGTCGGCCATGCCGAGGATCTCGGGCAGGTCCGAGGAGATCATCAGGACCGCGACCCCCTCGGCGGCGAGCGACGACAGCAGGCGGTGCACCTCGGCCTTGGTTCCGACGTCGATGCCGCGGGTGGGCTCGTCCACGATCAGCACCTGGGGCCGGGTGGCGAGCCACTTGGCGAGGACGACCTTCTGCTGGTTGCCGCCGGACAGGGTGCCGACGAAGTCGGCGAGGCGGGCGTACTTCACCTGGAGCTTGACCGACCAGTCCACGGCCCGGCTGCGTTCGGCGCCGCGGCTCATCAGGCCGCCGCGGGTGGTGTCGCCGAAGCCGGTGAGGTTGATGTTGCGTTCGATGGACATGTCCATCACCAGGCCCTGGGCCCTGCGGTCCTCGGGGACCAGGGCGAGGCCGGCGTTCATGGCGACGCTGGGCGCCCCCGGCTTGAGCTTGCGGCCGAGGACCTCGACCTCGCCGCCGTCGAAGCGGTCGACGCCGAACACGGCGCGCGCCACCTCGCTGCGGCCCGCCCCGACGAGCCCGGCCAGACCGACGATCTCGCCGCGCCGCACCTCGAAGGAGACGTCGGTGAAGACGCCCTCGCGGGTCAGCCGGCGCACGGTGAGGGCGACGTCCCCGATCTGTGTGGCCTGCTTGGGGTAGAGCTCGTCCAGGTCCCGGCCGACCATGCGGCGCACCAGGTCGTCCTCGGTCAGCCCGTCCAGGGGCTCACTGCTGATCCAGGCGCCGTCGCGGAGCGTGGTGACGCGCTGGCACAGTCCGAAGATCTCCTCCAGGCGGTGGGAGATGAACAGGACGGCGGCGCCCTGGTCACGCAGGGTGCGCACGACGCCGAAGAGGCGGGCGACCTCGCTGCCGGTCAGGGCGGCGGTCGGCTCGTCCATGATCAGCACGCGGGCGTCGAACGAGAGCGCCTTGGCGATCTCGACGAGCTGCTGGTCGGCGATGGACAGGCCGCGGGCCGGCTGGTCCGGGTCGAGGTCGACGCCGAGACGCCGGAACAGGTCGGCGGCGGCCTGCTTGACGGCCTTGTGGTCGACGCGGCCGAGGGAGCGGGACGGCTGGCGGCCCACAAAGATGTTCTCGGCCACGGACAGGTCGGGGAAGAGCGTCGGCTCCTGGTAGATGACGGCGACGCCGGCGTCCCGGGCGTCGGCGGGACCGTGGAAGACGACCGGTTCGCCGTCCAGCAGGACCTGGCCCGCATCCGGCCGGTGCACGCCGGCGAGGGTCTTGATCAGGGTCGACTTGCCTGCGCCGTTCTCGCCGGCGAGGGCGTGGGCCTCTCCGGCGTACAGGTGCAGGCTGACGCCGCGAAGCGCGCGCACCGCGCCGAAGGACTTGCTCACCCCCTCCAGTGCGAGCACCGGAGCGGTCTCCGGTTCAGGGTGCGTCATTGCATGTCTCCATGGTGTGCCGAGGGTGTGCGCTGAGAAGAAGCGGGGGCTCCAGGGGCGCTGTCCGCGCTGCCGACCCGCGATGAATTGTTTCAATGAGTTGCCGGGAAGCTAGCCCCGCCCGTCGCCCAGGTCAAGGGGTTGCGCGGAAATCGGCCGGCGGGCGGCCTCCCACACCCGCCCTCCCCTTCGCCATCAGGGCATTGGAGTGCAGGAAAAGCGGCTCCAGCGCCCTGCGGGCCAAGCGACGGCACGATTGGATAACGCCCGGCGGCCGGCTGCGCCAACCCTTGACGCGACTGCGGCGAGCGATTAACTTCCGCAGCACACTGAATCGATTCACAGATGTGCTCTTCCGCTTCGTCAGCCCCTTGTGCGGGCTGCGCCGACGCCACTTGAGGTTGATATGCCCGACATCGCCGCGGTGAAGGCCGCGCTCACCCAGCAGCGGATCGAGACCCCTTCCTGGGGCTACGGCAACTCCGGCACCCGGTTCAAGGTGTTCGCCCAGGCCGGTGTGCCGCGCACTCCGCGGGAGAAGCTGGACGACGCGGCGATGGTGCACCGGTTCACCGGCATCGCGCCCAAGGTCTCGCTGCACATCCCCTGGGACCGGGTGGAGGACTACGCGGCGCTCGCCGAGCACGCCGAGAAGCGCGGCGTGGAGCTGGGGGCGATCAACTCCAACACCTTCCAGGACGACGACTACAAGCTGGGCAGCGTCTGCCACCCGGACCCGAAGGTGCGCCGCAAGGCCGTCGACCACCTCCTGGAGTGCGTCGACATCATGGACGCCACCGGGTCGAAGGACCTGAAGCTGTGGTTCGCCGACGGCACGAACTACCCCGGTCAGGACGACATCGTCGCCCGGCAGGACCGCCTGGCGGAGTCCCTCGCCACGGTCTACGAGCGTCTGGGCGACGACCAGCGGCTGCTGCTGGAGTACAAGTTCTTCGAGCCGGCCTTCTACACCACGGACGTCCCGGACTGGGGCACCTCGTACCTCCAGTGCATGAAGCTGGGTGACAAGGCGCAGGTCGTGGTGGACACCGGGCACCACGCGCCCGGCACCAACATCGAGTTCATCGTGGCCCTGCTGCTGCGCGAGGGGAAGCTGGGCGGCTTCGACTTCAACTCGCGCTTCTACGCCGACGACGACCTGATGGTCGGCTCCGCCGATCCCTTCCAGCTCTTCCGGATCCTGCACGAGGTCGCCAAGAACGGCGGCTTCGCCCCGGAGACGAACGTGGCCTTCATGCTCGACCAGTGCCACAACATCGAGGCGAAGATCCCGGCGGTCATCCGCTCCGTGATGAACGTGCAGGAGGCCACCGCCAAGGCCCTGCTGGTCGACCTCGACGCGCTCGCCGCCGCCCAGCGGGACGGTGACGTCCTCACCGCGAACGCCGTCCTCATGGACGCCTACAACACCGACGTGCGTCCGCTGCTGCGGGAGCTGCGCGAGGAGCAGGGCCTCCACCCGGACCCCGTCGCCGCCTACCACGCCTCCGGCTGGCAGGAGCGGATCACCGCCGAGCGGGTGGGCGGGGAGCAGGCCGGCTGGGGCGCCTGACCGGCCCGCGCACGCCTGCCGACCGCGCCGACGCCGACGCGCATCCTGAGTGGCGCCCCGCCGCCCTCAGCCGCACGAAGCCCGCTCTCGCATCCCGCTCTCCCGAAGCCCCTGCACCAACCCCCCCCCCCCCGCACGAAGCCTCTCAGCCGTTCTCAGCCGAAGGATCACACCCATGGCCACCCACCCCGAAGTCTCCGCGCTCCTGGGGCGCTCGAACCGGCTCGGTGCCGACGCCCGCAACACCAACTACGCCGGCGGCAACACCTCCGCCAAGGGCACCGACACCGACCCCGTGACGGGGGGTGACGTGCAGCTGATGTGGGTCAAGGGCTCCGGCGGCGACCTCGGCACGCTCACCGAGTCCGGCCTCGCGGTGCTCCGTCTGGACCGGCTGCGCGCCCTCGTCGACGTCTACCCGGGCGTCGAGCGCGAGGACGAGATGGTCGCCGCGTTCGACTACTGCCTGCACGGCAAGGGCGGCGCCGCTCCCTCCATCGACACCGCGATGCACGGACTGGTCGACGCCGCCCACGTCGACCATCTGCACCCGGACTCCGGGATCGCGCTGGCCTGCGCCGCCGACGGCGAGAAGCTGACCTCCGAGTGCTTCGGCGACTCGGTGGTGTGGGTGCCCTGGCGCCGCCCCGGCTTCCAGCTCGGCCTGGACATCGCCGCCGTCAAGGAGGCCAACCCGCAGGCCATCGGCTGCGTCCTCGGCGGGCACGGCATCACCGCCTGGGGCGACACCGCCGAGGAGTGCGAGCGCAACTCGCTGCACATCATCCGCACCGCCGAGGCCTTCCTCGCCGAGCGCGGCCGGCCCGAGCCCTTCGGCCCGGTGCTCGACGGCTACGCGCCGCTGCCCGAGGCCGAGCGCCGGGAGCGCGCCGCGGCCCTCGCGCCGCACGTCCGCGCGGTGGCCTCCCAGGACCGGCCGCAGGTCGGCCACTTCAACGACGCCGACGTGGTGCTGGACTTCGTCGCGCGCGCCGAACACCCCCGGCTCGCCGCGCTCGGCACCTCCTGCCCCGACCACTTCCTGCGCACCAAGGTCCGCCCGCTCGTCCTGGACCTGCCGCCGGCCGCGCCGCTGGAGGAGGCGGTCGCGCGGCTGAAGGAACTGCACGCCGAGTACCGCGCCGAGTACGCCGCCTACTACGAGCGGCACGCCACGCCCGGATCCCCCGCCATGCGCGGCGCCGACCCCGCCGTCGTGCTGGTCCCGGGCGTGGGCATGTTCTCCTTCGGCAAGGACAAGCAGACCGCCCGTGTGGCCGGCGAGTTCTACGTCAACGCCATCAACGTGATGCGGGGCGCGGAGTCCGTCTCCACGTACGCGCCGATCGAGGAGTCGGAGAAGTTCCGCATCGAGTACTGGTCCCTGGAGGAGGCCAAGCTCCAGCGGATGCCGAAGCCGAAGGCGCTCGCCACCCGCGTCGCGCTGGTCACCGGTGGTGGCAGCGGCATCGGCAAGGCCATCGCCCACCGGCTGGCGGCCGAGGGCGCCTGTGTCGTCGTCGCCGATCTGAACGGTGACAACGCGCAGGCCGTCGCCGACGAGCTGGGCGGACCGGACCGGGCCGTCGCGGTCACCGTGGACGTGACCGACGAGGAGCAGATCAGGCGCTCCTTCGCCGAGGCGCTGCTCGCCTTCGGCGGCGTCGACCTCGTCGTCAACAACGCGGGCATCTCCATCTCCAAGCCCCTGCTGGAGACCTCGGCCAGGGACTGGGACCTCCAGCACGACATCATGGCGCGCGGCTCCTTCCTGGTGTCGCGGGAGGCCGCGCGGGCGATGATCGCGCAGGGGCTGGGCGGCGACATCGTGTACATCGCGTCCAAGAACGGCGTGTTCGCCGGACCGAACAACATCGCGTACGGCGCCACGAAGGCCGACCAGGCCCACCAGGTGCGGCTGCTCGCGGCCGAGCTGGGCGAGCACGGCATCCGCGTCAACGGGATCAACCCGGACGGTGTGGTGCGCGGTTCGGGGATCTTCGCCGGCGGCTGGGGCGCCCAGCGCGCCGCCACGTACGGCATCGAGGAGAACGAGCTCGGCGAGTTCTACGCCCAGCGCACCCTGCTCAAGCGCGAGGTCCTGCCCGAGCACGTCGCGAACGCGGTGCTCGCGCTCACCGGCGGGGAGCTGACCCACACCACCGGTCTGCACATCCCGGTCGACGCCGGTGTGGCCGCGGCGTTCCTGCGCTGACCGCCCGGCGGGACGTGTCGCCCGCCGTCCCGCCGGGTGACCGGCTCGTCCCCGGGGCGCGCTGCCCTGCCCCGGGGACGGTCGCGGGCCGGGTCGCAGGACCGGGTACTGGGCGGCGATGAGGTCGGCGACGCGGCGGTT
>NZ_JBEZVJ010000066.1:0-8990 GCF_040636935.1 Streptomyces sp. NPDC032940
GACGCGTGTGGTCCACCCCATCGAGGAGGAGTCCTACCGGCGGCTGCGCGCCCGCCTGGACACCTCGCACTTCCCGCCGCTGACCCGGGCGGTGGCCCGCGGCCCCCAACCAGCAGGGCCGCCCGGCTCCGGCCGGTGCGGGCGCGGGTGCCGGTCAGGCGCCCGGTGCCCCGCAGGGTCTGCAGGCCGCGGGTATGAACGCCGCGCAGGGGCAGGACGCCTTCGGCGGCCGTCCCCCGGTGCCGCCGCAGCGCGGCAAGCGCAAGAGCAACGGCAACGGCAACGGCGACGACGGTCAGGGCCGTCGTCCGCAGCTGCCGCCGCGCGGCGGTGCGCGGGCCGAGCTGCCGGGCGGCAACCCGGGGCCCCGCACGCCCAGCTGGAGCGACGAGAACGCGCAGCCGCCGGTGCCCCGTGCCTCGCTGGACGCCCCGCGCGGCCACGAGGAGCCGGGCTCGTCCCGGACGCCGCACTTCGGCGACCAGCAGGGTCCCGGCGCGACCGCCGAGATGCCGGCGATCCCCCGGCACGGCGAGCCCCAGGGCCCCGGCGCCACGGCGGAGTTCGCCCGCCCCGACTTCGACGCCCCGGCGCCGCTCCGCGACGACCCGCAGAGCACGGGCCAGTTCGCCCGGCCCGCCGCGGACCCGTACGGCCGCGACGGTGTGAACGCCCCGCACGACGACCAGTTCGCGCGGCCCGAGCCGGCCGCCCCGCGGCACGACGGCGGGCAGTTCGTGCGCCAGGACGTCTTCGGCGGGCAGCCCGGCCACCAGGGCCCGAACGGCGCGGCCCCGGCCGGCCAGTTCAACGGCGCCCAGGGTTACGGCGACGGCGCGAACGGACAGCAGACCGGACAGCACCGTCTGCCGGGCCGTCAGGACCCGGCGGCCACCGGGCAGTTCGAGCGTCCGCAGGCGAGCGGCACCCACGCGGCCGGCGACTTCGGCGCCCCGCGTCCGCCGGCCCCGCAGCAGCGTCCGGCTCCGCAGGACCCGGGTCACGGGACCCCGGCCCAGCAGCGGCCGGCCGACGGCTGGGCCCTGCCGCCCGCCTCCGGCCCCGGCGACGGACGCACCCCGCTGTACGACACGCTGGAGACCAACTGGTTCCACGGCGACCGGGGGGCGGCGGACGACAACGCCCCCGCGCCCGCCGCCGAACCGCAGGCCCAGCCCCAGACCCCGGCGGCCCCCCAGCGGCCCGCCGGCGCCGCCTGGCGCAGCTCGCCGAACGACGATCTCGTCCGGCAGGCCGAACGCGTCCGGCAGCCCGCGGCCGGTGGTGTCACCACCTCCGGTCTGCCGCGCAGGGTGCCCCGGGCCAACCTGGTCCCGGGCACGGCTCAGCAGCAGTCGCACCAGAACGGTCCGCAGGTCTCGCGCGCGCCCGACGACGTGCGCGGCCGGCTGACCAATCTCCGTCGGGGAATCGCACAGGGCCGCCAGGCCGGTACCAACCAGACCGGCAGCCACCCGCGGCCCACTCACCAGCAGGAGCGTTAGTTGAGCCCGATGAGCCAGGCGGCACAGAACCTCAACTGGTTGATCACGAATTTCGTGGACAACACCCCGGGGGTGTCCCACACCGTCGTCGTGTCCGCCGACGGACTCCTTCTGGCGATGTCGGAAGGCTTCCCGCGCGACCGCGCGGACCAGCTCGCTGCGGTCGCCTCGGGGCTGACCTCGCTGACCGCCGGGGCGTCCCGGATCTTCGAGGGCGGCAACGTGGCCCAGACGGTCGTGGAGATGGAACGCGGGTTCCTCTTCCTCATGTCCGTCTCGGACGGCTCGTCCCTGGCCGTGCTCGCGCACCCCGAGTGCGACATCGGCCTCGTCGGCTACGAGATGGCGCTGCTGGTCGACCGCGCGGGCGCGGTCCTCACCCCGGACCTGCGCGCCGAACTGCAAGGCAGTCTGCTCCACTGATCGGCCCCGGCACCACCCGTCTCACCAAATCACCGTCCGGCCGCCACAATCCCCCCACCGGCCCTGTCCGACGGCACGACTGACCGACCTGCTGTCCCGCCCGGAGGATTCATGACCCCGCCCACCGCCTCTCATGATCCGTACGCGGAGCCGTACGAGGACGAGGGCGACCAGCCGCTGGTACGTCCGTACGCGATGACCGGCGGCCGGACGAGGCCGCGCTACCAGCTCGCCATCGAGGCGCTGATCAGCACCACGGCCGACCCGGCAGCGCTCATGGGGCTCCTCCCCGAGCACCAGCGCATCTGCCACCTGTGCCGCGAGGTGAAGTCGGTGGCGGAGGTCTCCGCACTGCTGTCCATGCCGCTGGGCGTGGCCAGGATCCTGGTCGCCGACCTCGCCGAGGCCGGGCTCGTCGCCATCCACCAGCCGGGCGGCGACGAGAACAACGGCGGTGCGCCGGACGTGACACTGCTCGAAAGGGTGCTCAGTGGACTTCGCAAGCTCTGACGGAGGCCGGGCGACCACCTCCGCGAAGATCGTGGTGGCCGGCGGCTTCGGCGTCGGCAAGACCACGTTCGTGGGCGCCGTCTCCGAGATCAACCCCCTGCGCACCGAGGCCGTGATGACCTCGGCCAGCGCCGGGATCGACGACCTCACGCACGCCGGCGGCAAGACGACCACCACGGTCGCCATGGACTTCGGCCGCATCACGCTCGACCAGGACCTGATCCTCTACCTGTTCGGCACGCCCGGTCAGGACCGCTTCTGGTTCATGTGGGACGACCTGGTGCGCGGTGCCATCGGCGCGGTCGTCCTGTGCGACACCCGCCGGCTGGCCGACTGCTTCCCCGCGGTGGACTACTTCGAGAACAGCGGTCTGCCGTTCGTCGTCGCGCTCAACGGCTTCGACGGCCAGCAGCCGTACACCCCGGACGAGGTGCGCGAGGCGCTGCAGATCGGCCCCGACACCCCGATCATCACCACCGACGCCCGGCACCGGGCCGACGCCAAGAGCGCGCTGATCACACTGGTCGAGCACGCGCTGATGGCACGTCTGCGGTAGGTTCCGGGCCGGAAGATCCAAGTCGGCAGGGAACTACGGCAGTTGTCGTAGACGTCCGGGAGCCGGCTGTGTCCTTTGACACGGTCGGCTCCGACGTTCATAACGTTTCGGCAGAGGAATCGGGTGGTACCGACACACCTCGCGGTCGATCGGTGTCGCTGCGCGCACGAACGGCCCGTCTTTTGGCGGGCCTCGCTCTTTATGACCGTTTTATCTGGGGCTTACATCACGTGTAACCCCCTCGTTCCACTGTTTGGAAGAGCGCAGGTCGTCGTGCTGGAATGCGAGAACTGCCCAATGGTCAAAGACGTACTCAGCAGTAGCACGTACTCGATGACGGACTGGGCGCTGATACACAGCGGCACGACGTAGGTGCCGACCGCCGAGAGGTTGTTGGTCGAGTGAGGCGAAGCAATAACGGTCCCGAGCCATCGGCCCGGGGCAACTTCACCCCGCCGCCGCGCGCAGCGGCGCCCGCCCCCGTGCCCGCTGCGGAACCTACGGCCGAGTCCGCCTCGAGCGGCGGCCGTTTCTCCCCGCGCAACTGGCGGGTGACCACCCGGCTGAACGCGATCCTGCTCATCCCCGTGCTGGTCGGCCTCGTCATGGGCGGCTTCCAGGTGAAGAGCTCGATCGACACCTGGCAGGACGCCGAGGACGCCGAGAGCACCGCCCGCCTGGTGCGCGCGTCCCTCGGTTACGCCAACGCCCTCTACAACGAGCGCGACCTCACCGCCGCGCCGCTGCTGCAGGGCAAGGGCGAGAAGGACGAGGCGGTCGTCAAGGCCCGCAAGGCCACGGACGAGGCCGCCGACACCTTCGACGCCGCCGCGCAGGACATGCCCGGCAAGGCCGGTCTGGAGCGCCGGCTGAAGGTGTTCCGCGAGCAGGAGCCCAAGCTCCAGACGCTGCGCACGACCGCCTACACCTCCAAGCTCAAGGGCGTGGAGACCGAGGAGGGCTACACCGGGATCGCCCACCCGCTGATGGAGTTCGCCAACGAGCTCGGTCTCGGCACCGGCAACATCACCTCCTACGGCCGTACGGTCTACGCGATCTCGCTGACCAAGGCCGCGCTCTCGCTCGAGCGGTCCATCGGCATGCACATGCTGGTGAAGCCGGGTCCGGAGCCGGGCCACCTCGCCAGCCAGCGGGTCGCCCTCTCGTCGTACGCCTACCTCGAGCGCATCGCCATCGAGGAGTACATCGGCGGCGGTACCGATGCGGACGCGCAGAAGCTCGAGGACGCCGAGGCGAAGCTCAAGGAGGACGGGGCGGCCATGGCCAAGGAGGCCAAGGCCAAGGACCCGGACTACGTGCCGCCGCCGGCCAACCCCACCACGATGATCTCCGAGCTGGCGGGTCTCGACTCCACGGACGCCGACGCCCGCGCCGCGCTGGCCGCGCAGGGCATCACGCCGGAGAACTGGTGGGCGGTCAACACCCTCAAGTTCGACGCCTACGAGAAGATCGAGACGGACCTGGCCGACAAGGCCGTGGACGAGGCGTCCACCATCGCCGACGACGCCGAGCAGGACGCCTACATCACCGGCGCCGCGGTCGTGATCGCGCTGCTCGCCGCGTTCATCCTGGCCGGCATGGTGGCCCGCCAGATGAGCCGCTCCATGCGCCAGCTGCGCAACGCCGCCTTCGGCATCGCCGAGCAGCGCCTGCCGATGCTGGTCGACCAGCTCTCCCGCACCGACCCCGGCCGGGTCGACACCCGGGTGGCCCCGATCCCGATCAGCTCCACCGACGAGATCGGCGAAGTCGCCCGCGCCTTCGACCAGGTGCACCGCGAGGCGGTCCGGCTCGCCTCCGAGCAGGCCCTGCTGCGGGGCAACATCAACGCGATCTTCACCAACCTGTCGCGGCGCAACCAGTCGCTGATCGAGGGCCAGTTGAGCCTGATCACCGACCTGGAGAACAACGAGGCGGACCCCGACCAGCTGGAGAACCTCTTCCGGCTGGACCACCTCGCCACCCGTATGCGCCGCAACGGCGAGAACCTCCTGGTCCTCGCCGGCGAGGAGCCGGGCCGCCGCTGGGACCAGCCGGTGCCGCTGGTCGACGTGCTGCGCGCCGCCTCCTCCGAGGTGGAGCAGTACGAGCGCATCGAGCTGTCCGGCGTGCCGGAGGCCGAGATCCACGGCCGTGCCGTGACCGACCTCGTGCACCTGCTGGCCGAGCTGCTGGAGAACGCGACCACGTTCTCCTCGCCGCAGACCAAGGTCCGCGTCACCGCGACCCGGCTGCCCGACGGCCGCGTCATGGTCGAGATCCACGACAAGGGCATCGGCCTGACCGCCGAGGACTTCGCGGACATCAACCACAAGCTGGCCAACCCGCCGACCGTGGACGCCGCGATCTCGCAGCGCATGGGCCTGTTCGTGGTCGGCCGGCTGTCCGACCGGCACGGCATCCGCGTCCAGCTGCGCCCCTCGGGCGAGCAGGCGGGCACCACCTCGCTGGTCATGCTCCCGGACGCCATCACGCACGGCGGTGGCGGCGAGCAGCAGATGCAGCGCGACGAGTTCACCGTCTCGCAGATCATCCCGGAGCAGAACTTCCGGGGCGAGAGCTTCGGCCAGGTCGGCCAGCCCATGCGGACCGCCGCGGAGCTCGGCTTCGACGACAGCCGCTACAACGAGGTCCCCGACGACATCCGCGAGCTCGACCCCGTCGGCCGCTCCCTGATGCGCGAGGAGCGTCGTGCGGCCCTGGAGGCCCAGGCGCAGCCCGAGCTGCCCGGTCCGTCGGACCCCGACGGCCGTGAGGGCTCCGACAACGCCGGCTACCAGGACCAGTTCACCGGGCAGCAGCCGGTCTACGGCCAGGGCCAGGACGGCTACCAGGACCAGCAGACCGGTGGGTACGACCAGCAGTCGGCGTACGCCGATCAGCAGCAGGCGTACGAGGAGCCGCAGCAGGCGTCGTACGACGAGCAGTACTACGCGCCGAACGGCGGTCTGTCCCAGGACGACGGCTACGCGCGCAACGGCGCCTACGCCGACCCGTCCTACGCGGAGCCGAACGGGCACCAGCCGGACGGATCCGGCGCCCAGGAGCCCTACTCGGCCTTCGAGCAGCGCCGCTACCAGGACGACTGGCCCCAGCAGGACGGTTACCAGAACGGCTACCAGGACCAGTACCCTGCGGATGCTCCCGAGGCGGAATCGGCGCAGGCCGCTGACGTGGCCGACGCCGACCGCGTAGGCTTCGACCGTCCGGGACCGGCCTCCTCGGCCGCCCACCAGCTCACGGACGCCGGCCTTCCGCGCCGCGGTTCCACCGCGAGCGGTCAGGGCGACGCGAGGCTCGTGGACCACGAGGCACCGGCCTCGGCGCCGGCGGCGGAGGGCCCCGACGACTGGCGCTCGGCCAACGACGAGCGCTGGCAGCAGGCCTCACAGCTGCGCAAGCCGAAGGCGGGCGGGGTGACCTCCTCCGGCCTGCCGCGGCGGGTTCCCAAGGCCAACCTGGTCGAGGGCGCCGCCGAAACCACGCCCCAGGGGGGCCCACAGGTCTCCCGCGCCCCGGAGGACGTCCGGGGCAGGCTGAGCAACCTGCGACGCGGCGTCCAACGAGGCCGCACCGCAGGCAGTGAATCGAACGGCCAGGACACAAGGAATGAACACCGTGGTCCTGACAGCACCTACAACCAGGAGCGTTAGTGTGAGCCCGATGAGCCAGGCGGCACAGAACCTGAACTGGTTGATCACCAACTTCGTGGACAACACCCCGGGGGTGTCCCACACGGTGGTGGTCTCCGCCGACGGACTCCTTCTGGCGATGTCCGAAGGGTTCCCGCGCGACCGCGCCGACCAGCTCGCGGCCGTCGCCTCCGGTCTGACCTCGCTGACCGCCGGTGCCTCGCGCATCTTCGAGGGCGGCAGCGTGAACCAGACGGTTGTGGAGATGGAGCGGGGATTCCTCTTCATCATGTCCATCTCCGACGGTTCCTCGCTCGCGGTTCTCGCACACCCGGAGGCGGACATCGGCCTCATTGGGTACGAGATGGCCCTTCTGGTGGACCGTGCCGGCACGGTTCTGACGCCCGATCTGCGGGCCGAGCTCCAGGGCAGCCTTCTCAACTAAAGGACAGACGGTGCGTTTTGGCGTCCCGTGGCCGTAAAGTTTCGGGACGCGGCTCCACAGGGATGGATGCCAGGCACAGTCGGAGGAGGAGAAAGTGGCAACACCCCCAGGCGGTCCGTCTTCGGGCAACTGGTCGTACGGCCCTGCACAGGGCCAGAACGACGGCTCGGCGAACGGGTACGGCTTCCCCTCCGCCCCGAGCCACCGGCAGCCGTACGCGCCGCAGGGCCCCGGCCCTTCGCCGTACGACCAGCCGCAGGCTCCGCGCATCCAGCCCGTGCAGCCGCAGCGCCGCACCCCCGAGGCTGCGCCCGCGGGCGCCTCGAACAACCCCCTGGTGCGTCCGTACGCCATGACGGGCGGCCGCACCAGGCCGCGGTACCAGCTCGCCATCGAGGCACTGGTGCACACCACTGCGCAGCCGCACCAGATGCAGGGCCAGCTGCCCGAGCATCAGCGGATCTGCAACCTCTGCCGGGAGATCAAGTCGGTGGCCGAGATCTCGGCCCTGCTGACGATCCCTCTCGGCGTGGCCAGGATCCTCGTCGCCGACTTGGCGGAGGCGGGCCTGGTCGCCATCCATCAGCCCGGCGGCGACGAGAACGCCGGCGGCCAGCCAGACGTGACACTGCTCGAAAGGGTGCTCAGTGGACTTCGCAAGCTCTAGCGGAGGGCCTTCCCGCTCCACCACGTCCGCGAAGATCGTGGTGGCGGGCGGTTTCGGCGTGGGCAAGACCACGTTCGTCGGCGCCGTCTCGGAGATCAACCCGCTGCGCACAGAGGCCGTGATGACGTCCGCGTCCGCGGGCATCGACGACCTCACCCACACGGGGGACAAGACGACCACCACGGTCGCCATGGACTTCGGCCGCATCACGCTCGACCAGGACCTGATCCTCTACCTGTTCGGCACGCCCGGTCAGGACCGCTTCTGGTTCATGTGGGACGACCTGGTGCGGGGCGCCATCGGCGCCGTCGTGCTGGTCGACACGCGGCGTCTGGCCGACTGCTTCCCTGCGGTCGACTACTTCGAGAACTCCGGGCTGCCGTTCGTCATCGCCCTCAACGGGTTCGACGGGCAGCAGCCGTACAACCCGGACGAGGTCCGGGAGGCGCTGCAGATCGGCCCCGACACGCCGATCATCACGACGGACGCGCGGCATCGTGCGGACGCGAAGTCGACGCTGATCACTCTCGTGGAGCACGCCCTGATGGCCCGCCTGCGGTAGGGCTCCGCCGCAGCCTGCGGGCACCCGCCGCCTGTCGCCGTCCGGCGCATCCTGTGCGCACCCGCCGCAGCCTGCGGGCATGCGTGCCGCCTGGGGCGGCACGGGTGGGCGCAGGCGGCACCCCGTTTCGCCGGGCTGCGACATCGCCCCCTGCGGCCACTGGGCTGCGGGGGGCTGTTTCGTTGCCGGGTGCGGGTGCGTCGTGGCTGGTCGCGCAGTTCCCCGCGCCCCTTAGGGCGTTCCCCGGCCCGGCGTTGGGCAGTTCCCCCGAGTCTGGGTGAGTCACCCAGAGCAGAGGTTGCGTGCATGCGTAGAGGCCCCCTCCTACCCAGGAGGGGGCCTCTACGCGTGTGGGGGCGTCAGCGCCAGCTGTGGGGGGCCCGGAAGCCCGGCTCGCGCTCCAGGCGGCGCCAGCCGGCTCGGACGCGGCCGCCGCCGTGGGCCGGGGCGATCTCGGCGGGGCGGGCGGCGGCGCGGGCCAGCAGGAGGGCCGTGATGGCGGCGACCTCCTCGGGCTCGGCGTGGCCCTTCTCGACGCGGATGTCGGCAGTGGACATGGGCATGGCTCCTCGGGTCACTGCGGCGGGTTGCCGTGCTTGCGGGAGGGCAGGTCGGCGTGCTTGGTGTGGAGCATCGCCAGGGAGCGGATGAGGACCTCGCGGGTCTCGG
>NZ_JBEZVJ010000067.1:0-8433 GCF_040636935.1 Streptomyces sp. NPDC032940
ACGCGTATTTGGATGCGTTGGCCGAGGCGCGGCGTGGTGAGGGTCTGCCGGCGACGTCGATCGCGTGGGGCCCTTGGGCCGACGACGGCATGGCCGTCAGCAGTGCCGAGGTCAGCCGTACCTTGCGGCGCACAGGCATGCTTCCGATGGACCCGAGCCAGGCCCTGAAGGCCATGGAACGGGCCCTGGTCCTCGACGACACCGTCATCGCACTGGTCGACGCGGACTGGCAGCGTTTCGCGGACACCTTCGAGGCACGACAGCTGTCGCGCATGCTCAGCGGCATCCCGGAGGTCGCCCAGCAGGCAGCGGCGGCCGGCACCGGGGCGGCGACGGACACGGAACACGCCGGGGGAGCCTCTGCTCTCGCCCGCAAGCTGGCAGGACTGTCCGAAGGGGAACAGCACCGGGTCGTACTGGAACTCGTACGTGCGCACGTCGCCGCCGTCCTCGGATACGCCGGGGCCGACGCGATCGCGCCCGGCCGCGCCTTCACGGAGATCGGGTTCGACTCCCTGACCGCGGTGAACCTGCGCAACCGGCTCAATGAAGCCACGGGCATGCAACTGTCGGCCACACTGGTCTTCGACTATCCCACGCCGTCCGCGCTCGCCGCCCAGCTGCTGACCGAACTGGTCGACGTCGACGCACACGACGACGCTGCCGTCCCGTCGCTGCCGGCCCCGGCGGCCGCCGCCGACGAGCCCATGGCGATCGTCGCGATGAGCTGCCGGTTCCCCGGCGGGGTCGCGACCGCGGAAGAACTGTGGAGCCTGCTCGCCTCGGGCGAGGACGCCCTCACCGCGTTCCCGACGGACCGCGGGTGGGACCTCGACGGACTGTACGACGCGGACCCGGAAGCCCTGGGCAAGAGCTACGTACGCGAGGGCGCGTTCCTCACCGACGTCAGCGGGTTCGACGCGGACTTCTTCGGCATCTCGCCGCGTGAGGCCCTGGCGATGGACCCGCAGCAGCGGCTGCTGCTGGAGACGGCCTGGGAGCTCTGGGAGCGGGCCGGGATCGACCCCGAGACGGTGCGTGGCAGCCGGACGGGCGTGTTCATCGGTACGAACGGCCAGGAATACGTCTCCCTCGTGGACCGGGGCCCTGACGTGACCGAGGGCTACGTTGCCACCGGCAACGCGGCCAGCGTCGTGTCGGGACGTATCTCCTACACGTTCGGCCTCGAAGGCCCTGCGGTCACCGTGGACACGGCGTGTTCGTCGTCGCTGGTGGCCCTGCACCTCGCGGCCCAGTCGCTGCGCCAGGGCGAATGCTCTCGCGCGATCGTCGGCGGTGTGTCGCTGATGATCTCGCCCCGAGGGTTCGTGGAGTTCAGCCGTCAGCGGGGACTTGCCCCCGACGGCCGCTGCAAGGCGTTCGCGTCGGGCGCCGACGGCACCGGCTGGGGCGAGGGCGTGGGTCTGCTGCTGCTGGAGCGGCTGTCGGACGCCCGGCGCAACGGGCACCAGGTGCTGGCCGTCGTCCGCGGCTCGGCCGTCAACCAGGACGGCGCGAGCAACGGCCTGACGGCGCCCAACGGCCCCTCGCAGCAGCGCGTGATCAGGGCCGCGCTGGCGAACGCCGGACTGTCCACCCAGCAGGTCGACGTGGTGGAAGCGCACGGTACGGGCACGAAGCTCGGCGACCCCATCGAGGCGCAGGCGCTGCTGGCGACGTATGGCCAGGACCGGCCGGAGCACCGGCCGCTGTGGCTCGGCTCGATCAAGTCGAACATCGGGCACACGCAGGCGGCTGCCGGTGTCGCGGGGATCATGAAGATGGTGCTGGCGATGCGGCACGGCCTGCTGCCGCAGACCCTGCACGTCGACGAGCCATCCCCGCACGTGGACTGGTCCTCCGGCACGGTGCGCCTGCTGACCGAGCCCGCCCCGTGGGCGGAAGGGGAAGAGCCCCGACGGGCGGGTGTGTCCGCCTTCGGTGTCAGCGGGACGAACGCGCATGTGATCCTCGAGGAGGCTCCGGCCGACGAGGGAGAGCCGGTGGCGCAGCCGTCGCCGGGTGTCTCGCCGGCCGTGGTGCCGTGGGTGGTCTCGGCGAAGTCGGAGGCCGCGCTGCGGGCGCAGGCCGAGCGACTGATGTCGTTCGTCGTGGAGCGTCCTGAGCTTGCTCCGGTGGATGTCGGGTGGTCGTTGGCGGCGACGCGGTCGGTGTTCGAGTACCGCGCGGTGGTCCTGGACGGTGCGGACGGTCTGCGGGCACTGGCCGAGGGCCGTGAGGCGTCGGGCGTGGTCCGGGGCAGCACAGCCGATGTCGATGCCCGTGCCGTTTTCGTGTTCCCCGGTCAGGGTTCGCAGTGGGCGGGCATGGCTGCCGAACTGCTCGATGCCTCACCAGTGTTCGCGGAGCGGATCGCCGAGTGTGCGGTTGCGCTCGCGCCGTTCGTGGACTGGTCGCTGATCGACATCCTGCGGGATGCGGACACGGATGCCTGGCTCGACCAGGTCGACGTGGTGCAGCCGGTGTTGTGGGCGGTCATGGTCTCGCTGGCCGAGGTGTGGCGTTCGCACGGCGTCGAACCCGCTGCGGTGGTCGGTCATTCGCAGGGTGAGATCGCTGCCGCGTGTGTGGCGGGTGCGCTGTCGTTGCAGGATGCGGCGAAGGTGGTGACCCTGCGCAGCAAGGCGATCCGGGCGCTGTCCGGGCGGGGTGGCATGGTGTCCGTCTCGCTCGGTGTGGATGCGGTCGGTGAGCGTCTGGCGGCTTGGGGCGGTCGGCTGTCGGTCGCTGCGGTCAATGGTCCGTCGGTCGTGGTCGTGTCCGGTGACGCGGACGCGCTGGACGAGCTGCTGGCCGCGTGTGAGACGGAGGGTGTGCGGGCGCGCCGTATCGCCGTGGACTACGCCTCGCACTCCGCCCACGTGGAGGCGATCGAGGACGTCGTCCTGCGCGACCTGGCGGGCATCACTCCTCGGGACGCGGCCGTGCCGTTCTACTCGACGGTGACGGGCGGCGTCGTGGACACGTCGGCTCTGGATGCGGGGTACTGGTATCGCAACCTGCGGCAGACGGTGCGTTTCGCGGATGCCGTGGAGGCTCTGCTGGACGACGGTTTCCGTGTGTTCGTGGAGTCCAGTGCGCATCCGGTGCTGACGCTGGGTGTGGAGCAGACCGCCGAGACGCACACCGACACGCCGGTCACGGCGGTGGGTACGCTGCGCCGCGACGAGGGCGGCCTGGAGCGTTTCCTGACCTCCGCCGCCGAGGCGTTCGTCGGCGGTGCGGCCGTCGACTGGGCCGGTGTGTTCGCGGGCGCGGGTGCCCGGCGCGTCGACCTGCCCACCTACGCCTTCCAGGAGCAGCACTACTGGATCGAACCGTCCCCCGACCGTCAGGGCGACGTCGCGTCGGCCGGGCTCTCGTCAGCCGACCACCCCCTGCTGGGCGCCGCCGTGACGCTGCCGGAGACCGGCGGGCACCTCTTCACGGGCCGGCTCTCTCGGCAATCGCACCCGTGGCTGGCAGACCACGTCCTCCACGGTTCGGCACTGCTCCCGTCCTCCGTCTTCGTGGAGCTGGCGTTGCGTGCCGGGGACGCGGTCGGCTGTGACCGGCTGGAGGAGCTGACGCCGCAGACGCCGCTGACCTTGCCGGAGGGCGGAGCGGTCCAGCTCCAGCTCGCGGTGAGCGGACCGGACGCCTCCGGCCGTCGCACGCTCAGCGTCCACGCGCGCCACGACGACAGGGCCTCGGAGACCTCGGATGTCTCCTGGACCTGCCATGCCCGCGGTGTGCTGACGTCAGGTGCCCCGGCGGCACCGGACGCCGCTGCTCAGGGCCTCGGCCAGTGGCCCCCGGCGGACGCCGAACCGATCGACGTGGCGGCGCTGTACGAGGACTCCGGCCCGGAGGAAGGCGCCGGCCTGGTCCACGGTCCCGCCTTCCGTACGCTGCGACAGGCGTGGCACCGGGGCGAGGAGATCTTCGCCGAGGTGAGCCTGCCGGAGGAGCAGCGAGCGGACACCGGGCGCTACGGGGTGCACCCGGTGCTGCTGGACGCCGCCTTCCACGTGAGGGATGGCAGGACGCTCGGCGCGGACGGCACGCAGGTCGTGCTTCCGCACGTGTGGAACGGTGTGTCCCTGTACGCCACCGGTGCGTCCACGCTGCGTGTGCGGCTCTCGCCGACGGCTGGGGACAGTGTCGCGATGCTGCTGGCCGACGAGAACGGCCAGACGGTGGCCACCGCGGACGCGGTGACGATCCAGGCGGTCACGCGGGACGACGTGGCCGCCGGGGACCGACTGCCGCACCAGTCACTGTTCCGCGTGGAATGGGCGGCTCTGCCGACGGCGTCCGTCGCCGTGACGGAAGACGCCCGGCGGGTCGTCGTGGGCCCTGACGCGGCCGAGCTGCAGGGTCTCCTCGGTGGCGCAGGATCGGCCGAGGGTCCGTACGCCGGCCTGTCCGACGTGGTGACGTCCGACGAGACCGTGCCCGCGTACGTGCTGCTGCCCTTCTTCTCCGCTCCCCGGAACGGCACGGATACCGGTGTGGGTGTGGGTGATCCGGCTGAGGTGCGGTCTGCGACGCGTCGTGCGTTGGGGGTGTTGCAGGAGTGGCTGGGTGAGGAGCGGTTCGCGGGGTCGCGTCTGGTGGTGGTGACGCGGGGTGCGGTGTGTGCTGTGCCTGGTGAGGACGTGTCCGATCTGGCGGCTGCCGCGGTGTGGGGGTTGGTGCGGTCCGCGCAGGCGGAGCATCCGGACCGGTTCGTGCTGTGTGATGTGGACGGGGGCGGGGTGTCGGATGCGTTGCTCGACGTCGTACTCGCCGGTGACGAACCACAGATCGCCGTACGCGACGGCCGGGCCCACATCCCGCGGCTGACCAGGGCGACGGTCTCCGCCGTCCCGGCGGGGACGTCGGACCCCGTCTGGGACACCGACGGCTCGGTGCTGATCACCGGCGCGAGCGGCGTCCTGGGGCGCCTGGTGGCGCGGCACCTGGTCGCCGAGCACGGGGTCCGGTGCGTGGTGCTGGCCTCGCGCCGCGGGCGGAACATGCCCGGCGCCGCCGAACTCGAGCAGGAACTGGGCGCGCTGGGGGCCGACGTGGTCTTCGAGGCGTGCGATGTGACGGACCGCGACGCGGTCGCTGGCCTGCTGGCGCGGATCCCCGAGGAACACCCCCTGCGCGGTGTGGTCCACGCGGCGGGTGTCCTGGACGACGGCGTCATCGCGTCACTGACGCCGGAACGGCTGGACGCCGTGCTGCGCCCCAAGGTCGATGCCGCGGCACATCTGCACGAGCTCACCCGGGACATGGGGCTGACCGCCTTCGTCCTGTTCTCCTCGGCAGCCGCGACCTTCGGCGCGGCGGGCCAGGGCAACTACGCCGCGGCCAACATGTTCCTGGACGCCCTGGCGGCGCACCGGCGCGCACAGGGTCTGCCCGCGATCTCGCTGGCTTGGGGCTTCTGGGCCGAGCGCAGTGAGATGACCGGCCACCTGAGCGAGGTCGACATGGCCCGCCTGGCGCGCTTCGGCATGACGCCGCTTCCCGCGGACGAGGGGCTGGCGCTCTTCGACGCGGCCCGGACGGCGGACGACCACCTCCTCGTGCCCACGCACATGGACGTCGCCGTGCTGCGGGCCAACGCACGGCCCGGAACCGTCCCCGCGATCCTGCGGCACCTCATCGGCACCCCGGTCCGCCGCGTCGTCGAGTCGGCCACCGACGACGGCGCAACTCCCGCCCTCGTGCGCCGCCTTGCCGGTCTCACACCGCGCGAGCGGGAGGACGTCCTGCAGGAACTGGTCGCCGACAGCGTGGCGGCCGTCCTCGGGCACGCGGACAAACTCGCCGTGGAGCGTGCCTTCAAGGACCTCGGCTTCGACTCGCTGACCGCCGTCGAACTCCGCAACCGCCTCAACGCCGCCACCGGCCTCAAGCTCTCGGCCACCCTCGTGTTCGACTACCCGACCCCGGCCGCGGCCGCCCGCCACATCCTCGGCGAGCTGCTGGGACCGGATCACACGGACGACGAACAGCAGCCCGGGACGACAGCCGACACGCACCCGGCGACGGCGACGCCGCGGACCGTACCGGATGACGAGCCGATCGCCATCGTGGGGATGGGCTGCCGCTTCCCCGGCGGCGTACAGACCCCGGAGGACCTGTGGCACCTCCTCGTCAACGACGGCGACGCGGTGGCCGGACTGCCCACCGACCGCGGCTGGGACCTGGAGGCGCTGTACCACCCGGACCCCGACCACAAGGGCACGGCGTACGCCCGAGAGGGCGGCTTCCTGTACGACGCAGCCGAGTTCGACCCGGGTTTCTTCGGTATCTCGCCGCGTGAGGCGTTGGCGATGGATCCGCAGCAGCGCCTGCTGTTGGAGACGTCCTGGGAGGCGCTGGAGCGGGCGGGTATCGACCCGTCCTCGGTGCGCGGCAGCCAGACCGGCGTGTTCTGCGGTCTGACCTACCACGACTACGGCGACTTGGTGCACCAGGCCGGGGAGGCCACCGAGGGCTACCTGATGACCGGCAACGCCGGCAGCGTCGCCTCGGGGCGTATCTCCTACACGTTCGGGTTCGAGGGCCCTGCGGTGACGGTGGACACGGCGTGTTCGTCGTCGCTGGTCGCCCTGCACTGGGCAGCACAGGCACTGCGTCAGGGCGAGTGCTCCCTGGCGCTGGCCGGTGGCGCGACGGTGATGGCCAGCCCCGGCGCCTTCGTGGAGTTCAGCCGTCAGCGGGGACTTGCCCCCGACGGCCGCTGCAAGGCGTTCGCGGCCGACGCGGACGGCACCGGCTGGGCGGAGGGCGTCGGCATGCTCCTCCTGGAGCGGCTGTCCGACGCCCGCCGCAACGGGCACCAGGTGCTGGCGGTGGTACGGGGTTCCGCGCTGAACCAGGACGGTGCGAGCAATGGCCTGTCCGCGCCGAACGGTCCGTCGCAGCAGCGGGTGATCCGTGCTGCGTTGGCTAATGCCGGGGTGTCTGCGGCTGAGGTCGATGTGGTGGAGGCGCACGGTACGGGTACGAAGTTGGGTGACCCGATCGAGGCGCAGGCGCTGCTGGCGACGTACGGCCAGGACCGGCCGGAGGACCAGCCGTTGTGGCTGGGCTCGATCAAGTCGAACATCGGGCACACGCAGGCTGCCGCGGGTGTCGCGGGGATCATGAAGATGGTGCTGGCGATACGGCATGGAGTGCTGCCGCAGACCCTGCACGTCGACGAGCCCTCCACGCACGTGGACTGGTCCGCCGGTGCGGTGGAACTGCTCACGGAGGGCATGCCGTGGCCGGAGACCGGCCGTCCCCGCCGGGCGGGTGTGTCGTCGTTCGGCATCAGCGGGACGAACGCGCACGTGATCCTGGAGCAGGCTCCGGCTGTCGAGGAGACGCCGGTTGCGGACGCTGTGCCGCCGGTGGTGGTGCCGTGGGTGGTGTCGGCGAAGTCGGAGGCGGCGCTGCGGGGTCAGGCGGGGCGTCTGGCGTCGTTCCTAGATGAGCGTTCTGAGCTTGCTGCGGTGGATGTGGCGTGGTCGTTGGCGAGGACGCGGTCGGCGTTCGAGCACCGTGCCGTCGTCTTCTCGGGCGACCGGGCTGGGCTGTCTGCTGTCGCCTCGGGTGAGCCGGTCGCCGGCGTGGTCAGTGGTCACGTAGTACCCGGCCGGCTGGCGGTGTTGTTCTCGGGGCAGGGCAGTCAGCGTGTGGGGATGGGCCGGGGGCTGTATGAGGCGTTCCCGGTCTTCGCCGAGGCGTTCGACGAGGTGTGTGCCGGGTTCGACGGGTTGCTGGAACGACCGTTGCGGGAGGTCATCTTCAGCGACGAGGAGGCCCTGGACGCGACCGTATTCACGCAGGCGGCGTTGTTCGCCATCGAGGTGGCGCTGTTCCGGCTCGTGGAGTCGTGGGGTGTGCGTCCTGATGTGGTGGGCGGGCATTCGATCGGTGAGTTGGCGGCTGCCTATGTGGCGGGTGTGTGGTCGCTGGAGGACGCGTGTGTGCTGGTGGCCGCGCGCGGTCGTCTGATGCAGGCACTGCCATCGGGCGGGGCGATGCTCGCCGTCGAGGCCGACGAAGCAGTCGTCAGTGCTGTGCTGGCCGGCCGGGAAGGCGTGGCTATCGCGGCGGTGAACGGGCCGCAGGCGGTGGTGGTTTCCGGTGACGGTGCTGTGGTTTCGGAGCTTGAGGAGGTGTGGCGGGCTGAGGGTCGTCGGGTGCGTCGGCTGCGGGTTTCGCATGCCTTCCACTCGCCGTTGATGGAGCCGATGCTGGCCGAGTTCCGGCAGATCGCCCAGTCGCTCACCTATGCCGAGCCCCGGATCTCCGTGCTGTCGAACGTGACGGGTGAGCTGGCGACTGTGGAGGGCGTGTGTGACCCCGAGTACTGGGTGCGTCATGTGCGGGAGGCGGTGCGTTTCGCCGACGGCATCACGCATCTCTCCGAGCAGGGTGTGA
>NZ_JBEZVJ010000068.1:0-7817 GCF_040636935.1 Streptomyces sp. NPDC032940
CCTCCACGACACCTCGCCCGGCAACAAACCGAGGCTCCCGCGACAGCGGCTCCTTCATGCCTGACCAGCGAAGATGCCACATGAGGTTCGGAAAGGGAACGGCCTCTGACAGCGGAGCGCGGCTTGCGGCGCACTTCCGGGGGGCGGTTTGGTATGCCGTGCGACGACGGGCGGACACGAGACGGGCCAGCACCGCCCAGGCCGGCCAGGAGAGCTGGACATCGCCCGCACCCCCGGGCATTCAGCTCCCGTTGCCCCTCGGAACGGAACGGGGCGCGCGCATGCACCTCACGACACGGCCCACGGCGCCTCGCGGCGTGATCGAAGCCGCGAGGATCGGAGCGGCCATCAGGCGTGGGACCACTGCCCGCGGGACTGCTGCGGGGTGTGAGTGCGCAGGGCTTCTGTGAACCACGTGAACACCGGTGCCAGGCTGGGCGGGACGGGCCATCCGTTGATGACGGCCAGCAGGTGCCAGTAGCGTTCCGTGCGGGGGTCGCCAGCGATCTCCAGGCGTGTCAGCAGCCAGTGGCGCAAGTCGGCGTCGTCGGCGCGGCTGAAGGTTTGGGCGTAACGGGCGGTAAGGCTGTCGATGATGGGTGTGGCCTCGGCCGAGGCTGGAGCGATGCCGGCATCGAGCGCGTGGCCGACGGTGTCGCGGACGGTCTCGGTGAGGTCGTGGTGCAAGCCGGTGACGTCGCCTTGGGCGCGCTCGGCTGCCTGGTACTTCGCCATGCGGCGGACGGCGGCGCGGAAGTCTGGATCCTGAGTGAGTTCGGCGAGCTCCACCCAGGCGTCGACCTGCTCGGGTTCGGGGTCGTCCGGCAGTTCGGGCATGGCCGAGCGCATCATGTCGACGAAGTCGGCGTTGGCGTCGAGTCCGCCGAAGGTGTCGTCGATGAAGTGGTTGATGAGGCGTCGGCGTTCCTCGTCGGAGAGCTTGGCAAGCTTGTGCATGAGGTCCATTTCCTCGGGGGTGGAGCCCCGTTTGGCCACCGCTCGCAGCACCGCGCGCCGCAGTCGGAGGGCGCGGATCTGCACCTCCAGGGCGTCCGCGTGTGCGGCCGCGACCTCGGGCACCGAGACCTCCCGGTCCAGCACCTGCCGGATGACAGCAAGGTCGAGTCCCAGGTCACGCAGGGTGCGCACCAGATCCAGGCGTGTGAGCGCGTCGATGTCATAGAGCCGGTAGCCAGCCGGGCTGCGGTCTGTCGGCGGCACGGTCCCAGTGTCGGAGTAGAACCGGATGGTCTTGACCGTCAGGCCGGTTCGCCGGGCCAGGTCACCGATTGTGAAGAGCGTGTCGCCGTCCATGCCTGCACTCTCGCGTCTCCCCCTACAGGAGACTCAACCTCACTCTCTCCGCTTGGCCGCCGGCCACACTTTGACAGGCGCTCGCGCTCAAGACCCCGGTCACGGTGATGCTGACCGTCGCCGGCGTCCTGGCCGCCTCTGGGCATCCGGGTGTTCGGCATCACTCAGACTCCTGCGTAAGGAGACGGCGCCGGCCCCGACATCACAATGTCGCCGTCACGGCGCTGCCCTGCCGTGGTCGAGTCCGCGCTCTGGGCGCCGGTATGCCTTGGTCGGGCGGCCTGCGGATCGGCGGGATGCCCTTCACCGGTGGGAGGGTTGCCCCGAAGATCCCGAAGGGTCGGGAAGACCGAACCGTTCCATTGCGTTGCGGTTGTCGGAGTCCGACTCGACGCGCATGCCCGCTTCGGTCAGCGCCTGGCGATCTCCGTGCAGCTCCTGCTCCGCTGCCGCCCATTCGTGGATCGTGCACACCACCACGAACGGTTCCCGGCTTGCCCGCCGTCCACGGCGAATCCGTCCTCACAGCCGGTGAACTCGGTGTAGTCGGCCTGCCGCAATACGCTGCGGATCTTCTCGGCGCCCCGGCGCCGGGGTGCCGGCAACGGACGGGGGGCCCACCGGAACCCGGCCTCCGGCTGACCATCGCAATGTTGCGGCCTTCGCATACCCGGCAGTGCAGGTACGGGGCGGCCGACGGTCCGGCCGTCGGCGTCGCGACGAGCATGACCGCTCTTACCACTGAGAACGGCAGGCGCTCTCCCACCCAAGGAGACGCATCCCAGCGGCACCGTCCACGCGGACCTGCAATCCGGCGAGGTTGGTCTCAGACCATCCGTGGCCCTCGTCACACGCCATGCTTCATCATCTACGCGGCCCGACAGGAATCGCCCCGGACGCGCCGAGCGGCACCCTCGACGCCACCGTCGGTGTGACCTTCCCCGTGGACACCGGCAGGACCTGACCGTGCGACGACCGGTAGCCAACTCGTAGGCTGCGGTCATGACCGAAATCCAGAACCCGACTCCGCGCGATGCCTTTGACCTGCTGCTGGCCGGTAACCAGCGCTTCGTGGCCGGAACTCCCGACCACCCCAACCAGGACGCCGCCCGCCGTACCGAGATCGCACCGTCCCAGCAGCCCTTCGCGGTGCTGTTCGGCTGCTCCGACTCCCGGCTGGCCGCTGAGATCATCTTCGACCGCGGCCTGGGCGACCTGTTCGTGGTGCGCACCGCCGGCCACGTGATGGGCCCGGAGGTGCTGGGCAGCATCGAGTACGGCGTGGACGTCCTGAACTGCCCGCTGATCATCGTCCTCGGTCACGACTCGTGCGGCGCGGTCGGCGCAGCGTGCGCCGCTCTGGAGGACGGTGCGACCCCGGGCGGCTACATCCGGGACGTCGTCGAGCGGGTTACGCCCAGCGTGCTGGCGGCACGGGCTGCGGGCAAGGTCGAGCCGCACGAGGTCCTCGCCGAACACGTGAGGCACACGGTGGATCTGCTGCTGGATCGCTCCCGGGTGCTTGCCGAGAAGGTCGCCGCAGGACAGGCCGCGGTGGTGGGCCTGTGTTACCGCCTGTCCGACGGCCGTGCGCAGGTCGTTGCGTCCCGCGGCGTGGAGACCGCCGTCCCTGCCGCATCCTGACCACCTTGGCCGTGGCGGCTCAGCGTGATGTGTCGCAGTCGGAAGACGCCCGTGTACGTGGATGAGGAATCCGGTGGAACGGGCATCCCGGTGCCGCACGGAGCCGCCCGCGGCCGGTGGCCCCTCCTCTCGCGGACTTGGGCCGGGCGGTGCGCCGGGAATGGGAACGGCCGTCCCGGCCGCATGACGCCAGCTGTGCCGGCCTGCCAGAGCGGCTGCGTCGCATTCTGTCCACCGCTCGCATGGGACCAATCCGCAGCTTCCGTGGTTTCGGATCACACAGGGACACCCTGTCACGCCCGCATGAATGAGCGGCAACCAAACCTGCGGGAACGACGGCGCTCCGAGACGCGGCGCCTGATCCAGGCGCACGCGGTGCGGCTGTTCACCCACCACGGCTACGACGCGGTGACGGTGGCCGACGTGGCCGGGGCTGCCGGCGTCTCGTCAATGACCGTGTACCGACACTTTCCCACCAAGGAGGACCTCGTCCTCATTGACCAGCCCGCCCACTCATCACCGAGCACGTTGCCGCGTCGTCAGCAACGCAACCCCTGGTGCGCCGCATCGGCAGCGCCCTCGTCGACGCGGCCACCGCCTCGACCGGCGGCGACGGGGACGAACAGGCGGCGAACGAACGCTTCCTGCTGGACTGCCTCCGGCTCATGGTCTCAACGCCCGCGCTGCGGGCCCGGCATCTGGACAGCCAGTACGCGCTACAACAGGCCATCGTCGAAGCTCTCGGGAAGGACGCGACCGATCCCGACGCCGCGTTCCGCGCCCAAGCCGCCACCAGCGCCTGCCTGGCCGCGATGCACACGGCGCTGACGCGCTGGGTCGAAGACGACGGACGCACCAGACTGCCCGACCTGATCGCACGGGCACTCACCGCCTCCTTCGGTGATGACGCCGTCGCCACCCACCGGAAGGACTGAAGCGCCCGGATCGGGCGCTGTCACCTCCCTTGACCATCGAACACAGCGCGGTGTCAGCGCCTCCCGAAGTACTGAACAATCGCTGTCGACACTCGGGTTCTGGCTCGCTTTCCGTGAACCGGTCACGGTGGGTCATGCGACGTAGCTCAAAGGCTGTGGTTCTGGTGCGCTTCTGTGGCGAGAAAGTCTCGTGCCGCTGAGGTGACCCGGTCGCGAATGTGCTGCTGGTCCGGAGGTTGATCCTTCGGCAGGTCGAGTGCTTTCGCCAGATCAACAATGGGTTGCAGCGCGTCGGGGTAGTCGAGTTCGGCTGCAGCTTCCTCATAGATCAGTTTCGCTCCGTGCACGGGATCGAGTTGGCACGCCACGATCTGGCCGGCCCACCACTGGGCCGCGGTCCATCGCGCCTTGGCAAGATCTTCCGAGGCCAGCGGCAGCAGGCCCAACTCTTCCAGCACAAGGTCGAACAGCTCGCGGGCCTGGGGATACTCACCACGCGCGAGGCCAGCCAGCAGGGGAAGAGAGGGAGCCTCGATGTCGGCCATCAGGGTGTCCAGGCCCAACTGGACCAGGTAAGCGTCCGAGGGACGCTGCCAGGGTTCCATGGCCAGGTCTGCAGCGGCCATGCGGATCAGGCTGATCGCTACTACTGCGTCCACGCTGTCGCCTTCTCATCATCTTTCGGTAGAGGGAAGTCCTATCACCGAGAGCCTGGTGGTTGATCAGGTGGCCAGCAATACGCGCTTGCGTAGCAGTCTGAAACCGGCTCGGCCGAACATCTGGCGCTTGAGCATCTTGATCCTGTTGACGTGTCCTTCGACGACGCCGGAGTTCCAGGGCAGGGTCAGGCCGGCGATGACGGCGTCGCGGTCTCGATCGATGCCGGCCGCGAGAGTGTGGAGGCTGGGAAGGTCGTCCTGGCGGACGGCGTCGAGCCACTGCGGGAGTCGTTCCCCCTGCCGCTCGGTGAGCATTTGGGCGAAGGACCGGACGTGACCGGTCAGGGCGCCGAGTTCAGGGCAGTTGGCAAGGACGGCCTTGAGCCGGAGCTGTTCGATCTCGGTCAGCGTCTCGGGTCGGCTGAGGATCCATCTCGTCACCACGCGGGGTGCCGGCGGTTGCGCGGTGACTGGCCGTGGCGAGGTGCGCTTCTCTCGCAGGTAGGCGCTGACCCGGCCGTAGCTGCCTCGATAGCCCAAGGGAACGATCTCCTCCCAGAGCTTCCAGGCGTTGGTGCAGCCCTCGTCCCAGCGTTCGTCCAGGTAGGGCTTGTACTCATCGAGGACGGAGGTCCTGTTGTACTGCCACTGGCCGCGAAAGAGGTCTTCCGGCTTCGCAGCGTCGGCGAGGCTCTTGACGGTGCGGTGGGTCATCTGGAGCTGACGCCCGATGGAACGGCGGCTGTGGCCGGCTTCCAGCAGCGCGTGGACCGTGGCGTGCCTGGCTCGGACGCGGTTGGCGAACCGCTCGCTCCGCCATGGAGAGTCCGCCTTCTCCTCGGGCGGCGCCGGTTTGTCGGCCTTCGCCTCGCGATCGGGGACCAGGACGCGAAGGCACTGGCGGTGGCGGGCGACAGCCCGCTCGGTGGCTTCCCCAAGGTTGTGCCACAAATGCCAGCGGTCGGCGACCTGCGTCGCCTGTGGTGCCCCGGCTGTGGCGCCTTCCGCGAAGAACGGCGCGCGGTCCCGGCAGACGATCTCGATCCCGGGTCGCTTCGCCAGCCATGCGGCCAGGCTGGACGCCTCTCGGTCGGGCAGCAGATCCACCGGCCGGCGGGTCTCGACGTCGACGAGCACCGTGCCGTAGACCCGTCCTTTGCGCGTGGCGTACTCATCAACCCCCACCACTCGCGGGGCCGGGACTGCGGGTTCGGGCAATGCATCGAGCAGCCGCAACACCGCGCTGCGGCTGATGGGCACCCCGAATGCCCGGGCCATCCGGGCGCCAGCCCGGCCGGCGAGGGCGAGACCCACCGCGGCGAGAGTCGACCGCAACCGCTCCGTCCACCTGCTGTGCCGCCGGGTCAGTCCCGGCATCTGCTCAGCGAACGTCTGCCGAGCACACGAAGGCTCCGGACAGAAGAACCGCCGGACTCGCAGTTGCAGGACCACCAGACGTCCCCCACTCGGCACGTCCGCTGGAAACCGCAGGTAAGAGCTGTGCACCCGGGTCGACTGGCTCCCGCAGTCCGGGCATGCCGCCCCGTCCGCCGTACTGCAGACGTCGATGCGTATCGCCTCGTGGCTCACGTCCAGCGACAGCACCGACACGTCCGCGATGGACGGTAACAGCAGGCCCTCCAGGCGGGGCGCCATCTCTTCCACGACGCCGCACTGTCGACCACATCAAGATCGGCACTGGTCATTTTCAGGCAACTTCCCGGAGCCCGATCGGAGCGTCAGCCGTCACTCAGCGTGCGTACATCACGGAAAGCGAGCCAGAACCGACACTCGTGAACAAAGCCCCGGACCTGATCAGGTGAAAAAAGATCCAGGACCAATCCGCCCACGCGTTCCGCGACGGACTACGCAGCTGAACGACGAGGGACATCGCCGTCGCTGCGAGAACCGGCACGTCCCGCGCCGAGTCGCCTACTGCGCCGCCACGATGCGCTCCACTGCGGCCGCCACCAGTTGTTCGCGCTCTGCCTCCGTGAAGACGTCCGGCAGGGTGAGCTGCTCAACGATCAGCCAGTTCAGCGTCAGCATGAGCAACTTGACAGCCGTGGCGTCTCCGGGGAGGCCTGAAGCCTCGTGATAGGCGACGTTGGCGTCGACGTCGGCCCGGACCCGCTCGGTGAGGACCCTGCGCAGTTCGGGGCGCCGGGTGGCCTCAAGGCGAAGTTCGAGCAACGCGAGGTAGCCGGTGCGGAAGGCGGCCACCCGGCCGACGAGCTCCCGCATCAGCTCCGCGTACGTCTCCCGGTCACGGCCGGCCGCCTGCTGACGCGCGATCGTGGCCTCGTCGGGCTGGAGCCGCTCGTAGACGCGGGCGCCGGCCTGGGTGAGCAGGTCGTCGCGGTTGGCGAAGTAGTTGGACGCCGTGCCGGCGGGAACAGTCGCCTTGGCATCGACCGCCCGGAACGTCAGCCCTCGTGCACCTTCGCCGGCCAGCACCTCGATCGCCGCGTCGACGAGGGCGGCGCGGCGCTGGTCGTTCCGTCTCACCATTGACACCACTCCATACGTAGTACTACGTTCAAACCACTTCAGACAGAGTACTACGGATGGGGGACTACTTTGCGAAAGCTCGTGTACTACATCGGCGTCTCACTCGACGGCCGCATCGCCGGCCCCGGCGGCGAGTTCGACTTCTTTCCGCAGGGCGATGAACAGCAGGCCACCGCCTACTCGGCCTGGATGAACGCGCTGTACCCCGAGACCGTCCCGACCGCCTACCGCGCGGCCGTAGGCGTGGCCGACGCGCCCAACCGGCGTTTCGACACCGTCGTCATGGGCCTCGGTACCTATCGCCCCGCCCTCGACAACGGGATCACCAGTCCGTACGTACACCTGCGCCAGTACGTCGTGTCCAGCACCCTCGAGCCGGACACCGACCCGACCGTCACCGTCGTGCCGGGCGACCCGCTCGCCCTCGTCCGCGAGCTCAAGGGCGAGGTGGACGCCGGCCTGGACATCTGGCTCTGCGGTGGTGGCCGGCTCGCGGGCACCCTGTTGCCCGAGATCGACGAGCTCCTGATCAAGACCTATCCGGTCGTTGCCGGTACCGGAGTCCCGGTAGTGGACGGGGCCTTCGACCCGACCGTCTTCGACGTCGCCGAGCGCACCGCGTTTCCCAACGGGGTCACTTTCACCCGCCTCACCCGCCGCTAGGGCCTGTCCGGCGGATCTTGGATGGTTGCTCCCTGCGGAGGCTAGGGTCTGGCTGCGGAGGCTAGGGTCTGGCTATGGGATCAATGGGGGA
>NZ_JBEZVJ010000069.1:0-7485 GCF_040636935.1 Streptomyces sp. NPDC032940
TTCTTCCATGCACCCGCACCGGCCGACTCACCCGAACCAGGCCCCTGTTCGAACCCCACCCGGTCACCCGAGCGGATAGAGAACACCCAGTCAGACGAGGGCCGCCTTCGTGTCCGGTGAACTGCGAAAACGCCGATCAAGTTCGAGCCGCGTTCGACGCCAGACCATAAACGTCAAGCTTTCGAACAGGGCCTGGAACGGTCCTGTCGAACAGGAAGCCGAAGGTGTACTCGCACAGGACATCGGCTCACATCGGGATCCCGATCGCGGAGGTCACCACGGCGGCGGCCAGGATGCCGATCCCGTCGCCCGCGACGCAATGCATCGTGGAACCGACAACCTGCCGCCACTTCGCCGCCACGTACTGCTCAGGTCTGCGCGGCGACGTGGCGGTAGCCGGCTTCCGGCGGCGCGTTCCTGGTCGTGGTCTGCCGGTCGCAGGGCATTGGCCTGACCGGAGCACTCGTCATGTACTCATGTGCTCACATCGGCCTGGCCCTGGGGCTGATTCCCCAGCGCGCGATGTTCAGGGAGATCCTTGTGCGGTGGCGCAGTGGCGAGGCGACGGACCACATCAGGCCGCATCGCCGACAGCTTGCCTTCTTCGCGTTTTGCCTGGTTGGCATCCTCTTCGCAGGCTGTGCACTGACTCGCTGAGCACGCTCGGGTTCGCGCTCGAACGGCAACTGTGCAGTCGGGGAGCGGCTATGAGCCAGGCCGATTCGGGCGCTTTGTGGGGGTGGCCAGCGCTCGATGTGATTGCCTGCTGAGGTGGAGAAGCCGTCGGGCTGGGCCTGTTTCCAGGCTCCCGGGTTGCCTCCGGTGGCGAGGCCGGTGCTGACTGTTGGCCGGCATCGGGGGCTGAGGTATCCGTGCGATATGGCAGAACGGCGCCCGCGTCGCTGGGCGGGGTGTCATGATCACTCAGCGGCCTGTCGGCATGTCATCCGGCTGTCCCCGGGCCGCACCGCAACAGTATGACCAACGGAAGGGACCCGGTATGCGCAGGCTCGTCCACTACGTCGCCACCACCCTCGATGGCTTCATCGCGGGCCCGGACGGCGCGGATCCCACCGGTCCGAACGGGTTCTGGCCCATACCGGAGGACTACATACAGCACCTCGCGGCAGAGTACCCGGAGACGTTGCCCGTCCAGGCCCGGCAGGCACTGTCCGTCACAGCGGAAGGCACCCACTTCGACACGGTGCTGGAGGGACGGCGCAGCTATGAGATCGGTCTCGCGGCCGGTATCCCCGACGCCTACCCCCACCTGCGTCACTTGGTCTTCTCCCGGACCCTGACCGAGAGCCCGGACCCGGCGGTCGAACTGGTCGCCGACGACCCGGTGGCGACCGTGCGGGAACTCAAGCGGCAGGACGGCAAGGACATCTGGCTGCTCGGTGGCGCCGAGCTCGCGGGCTCCCTGTACTCCGAGATCGACATGCTGATCCTCAAAGTCGGTCCGCTGACCATCGGTGACGGGATCCCGCTGTTCTCTCGCAAGGCCGCCTTCGACCCGCGCACCTGGACACTCGCCGACCACACCGTGCTCAAGAGCGGCGCGGTGTTCCTCACCTGCACGCGAGTCAGCAGCTGAGGGTTCCGGGCGGAAGGCGCTGCGTGGCGCCGGGTGCCGGGCGCGCTCAGAGTCACGCAGCGCCACCGCCGTGGCGGCATGCCATAGCCGTGAAGGGCTGCAACTGAAGTGGCGGTGGACTCCAGCCTGCTGAATCGCTTCTTACTCCGCTCGCGGGCGGAGGGTGATCCGGCGGCCGATGTCCCATGCACTGTTGGAGCAGGTGGACGGTTCTCGGCACCGCAGCGGTCGCGGTGTCCGTCGGAGTGCTGATGCCGGTCGTCGTGAGCGCGAGGATCTGAGGACAGCGGCTTCTCGGAGGGAAGTAGCCTCATGGCGCATGGCACCCTTTGCGCTCTTCGCGGCGATCGTGGACCTGCTCGCGGGGCATCTGCCGGCAACGGATCGGCGGTAGTGCTCTCCCGGACGGCGCCGGTGCCGGAGCTCTTCGGGGGCGGCCACGAGGGCCGTTGTCAGAGGCGATTGGCAAGATTGCGGCCATGAATGTCACTCCTGTCACTCCGCCACGGCCGATCGACGTTGCCGCGGTCTTTCCCCAACTGGCACCGCTGGCCCGCACGGCGACCCGCCTGCACCCCCGTCCTGGGGCGCCGACATGGCACGACAGCTCGATCGGCGGGCCCCTGCTGTGGCCCGCCGAGGAGCCGTGGCCGCACTGCCAGGAACCGCATGTGGTGAATGGCATCGACCCAGCCCTGTCCCCGGCGGATCTGCGGCTGGAACGACGGATCTTCGCCGCCTCGCACGGCCGGGACCTGACTCCGGAAGAACGGGAAACTCTCGAGCGGATCCGGCCCCCTCGGACGTATCCGGTGAAGCTGGAGGTCCAGGCGTACGACGGCCCCATAGCGATGCTGCCCGTCACGCAACTGTACGTGCGGGATGTGCCCGATCTGAGCCCGCCGGAGGGCAAGGACCTGCTGCAGGTTCTGTGGTGCCCTTTCGATCACCCGATCATGCCCAGGACCCTGCTCTTCTGGCGTTCGGCAGCAGCCGTCACCGACACTCTCGACACGCCCCCCGAGCCGCCCGCCGTGCAGTTCGACGGCTATCTGCCGGAACCGTGCGTGCTCGAACCGGAGCAGATCACCGAGTACCCCGACCATCTGGAACTGAGCGAAGAACTGCGGGAGCAGCTCAAGCAGTGGAGTGTGCCGCAGGCAGCAGAGGAAGACATGGACCCTGACACGTACTACGACTGTGTGCTGTCCAACGCACCCGGCTGGAAGGTCGGCGGCTGGCCCGCTTGGAACGCCACCGACCCCAGCCCGCACCCCTGCTCCGAGTGCGGCACCAGGATGGAGGTCCTGATGACCATCGCCACGTTCGAGGAAGGGGACGACGCCGGGAACAGTTGGTCTCCGCACCCCCATCCAGGTGCTGGACCGTACCCCGGCCACCGCGGCTACAACGCGACCGGGGTCCAGATAGGCAGCGGCTACCGGCAGCACCTGTTCATCTGCCCGGCGGAGCCCGAGCACCCGCACATCGAGTTGATGACGTAGCCCGTCCGGAATGTGGAGCCGGGGCGCGACATGTCGCAGCGCCCTCCCGTGAAGCGAGACGGCGGTATCAGCAGCCATGCCTGGAGTCTGCACAAGCCACAGGCACCAACGCACCTCGATATGGCCACGGCTCCTCTTGCCGGCCTGCGTACGGCGCGGCGACGGCTTCTCGTCCTCGGATGCAACGCCTCATCAGCACCCCGAAACCCTGATCACTTGGGCCGCCATCACCCTTGTGACCAGGCGCCTGGCCCGGAAGGCGCCACCCTCGCTGGCCGAGGAACCAGCGACTGTGCATGACTGACTGCCTTCTCAGTCGACAGGCACGTCCAGACCGAGGAAGACCCCATAGGCGGTGAGGCTGTCCTCAGGGCCATTCTGAAACCGCTTGACCACACGCTGGACCGGCCAGATCACTGATCCGCTGACGAGCCGGAGCCTGACGCTCAGCTCGCCTGCCGGGTCGGCGTCGTCCGCCTCCCAGACACCGCCTACACTGAGCCGGATCGTTTCGCCGACATAGCAGCCCACGCCGAACAGACGGGCCCCGAGGTCAGCAGCCAAGAGGCCACCCCCCACCGCCGCACCCGAGCTGCTGTGCTCTGTCATGAATCGTTCGACATCGCGCAGGCTGCCCGGGGAGAAGTCCGACTGGTAACCCGAAGAGCCGAGAGCGGAAGCGATCCAATCCGCGCTCGCGCGCACGTCATCCAGTAGTGAAGTCACCAACAGATCATCCCTCCTGCCACTGACAACACGCTCGATCATCCACTCACGCCAGACCTCACGCCTTCAGGCACCCACAGCCGTCGCCACGGCACGAGCACGCCCCCGTTCCTGAACGGGAGGCGATGCCTGTGAAGGTCTGTACGGTGAGCGGTGTAACTCCCGAGCTGCTGAGCCGACCTGGCGATCGACCGAGTGCAATGCCCTGGGTTTGATGACAGACAGCGAACCCAGGGCGCTCCACTCACTGCATACCAGTGATCCCTGAGCATCAGACGTACACAGCGGTGGCGCGTACTACTGTTGAGGTCGAGGATCAGCTGGAGCCGACCGATGCGGCTCCGCTTCTGGATGCTCAGGATGAGCCGGCCCCCTCCAAGGCTTCCTTGCCATGGTGACGCGTCTGCCGAGATCCCGCTCGAAGTGAACGTTGCGACCTTGCCGATTGGTCGACTCGGCCCTGCTCCACGGCAACGACACGGTCTTCCCGCTGTACCTCGTCCCACCCCCAAGGCCATGTCGCTGGGCGACTGCACTGCGCTTTCCTCGGACGGTTTCGGTCGCGCACACAAAGCGCGCCCGCCACTTGCCGACCGTGTGCTCCTCCGCCCCGACCTGACACGCCACCTCGCGATTGGTGGCGCCCTGGCACAGGCCAGGACGATCCGGGAGCGCGGATCAACGCCTGCAGCGGTCATCCGCGCCGGCCCAAACCCTCCAGCTGATCACGTTCTTGCGTAGTCAGCAGGCACCGTCCGCCCAGGCAAGGCGGACGGGGAAGTACACCTGTCGCGCCCGTTCGAGCAGCGTCACGGAGGCGTCGCGGTCCTGCACGCTCGCCGCGTCAGCGCCACCGCCAGGACCAGGCCGAGACAGTCCACCACCAGGTGGCGCTTGCCGCCGCCTACCCTCTTCCCGCCGTCCTACTGCGACGTTGCCGCTCGGATCGCGTGCGAATCAACAGCCCCCTGAACTCGCCGGCGCTGCCGTAACCTGCGCTGTTCCGAAGCGCGCAGCGTAGCTCGTCGGATCCGCCGCCGTCATACGCCTCAGAGGTTACGGATCCGGAAGGCTGCCCGAGCCTTGGCGAGGATGTCGTCGGCTGTCTTCCGCGCCGACCGGCCGTCGGACAGGTAGACCCCGAGAGTCAGACGTTCCTGTCCCGAGGTGGTGACGATGAGGACCTTCCGGAAGCGGCGGGGAGTCCCCTCGCTGTTCTCGCTGTAGGACTCGGTGATGACGGCCGCGTCCCGGCCCTGGTGGGTGGTCGACTCGATGCGGACGACGCTGGGCTTGCCGCCGGTGGGCGTCACAGCGGCCTCGCTCTCCTGCTTCCAGCGGTCGGCGACGGCCCGCGGGGTTTCCGTGACCTTCTCCTTGCGGTCGACCAGCAAGGACACGTCCCCCTTGGGGGAGGTGTAACGGGTACCACGGTAAGGACCGTTCTCTCCGCTCAGGTCGTCCTCGGTGGTGATGGCCCAGCCGACGGGCGCGGCCACGGACAGATTCATCCGGTACTCGTCGTACCTCTTCCACCCGTCCGGGACGTCGTCCCGGTTCGTCACCACCACGGTGGCCGCCGTGACCGCGAGGGCGAGCACCGCGGCCACCGCGACGGAGACGCGCGGGTTCCTGCGCCAGACCGGCTGCCGAGCCGTCGTGGCAGATCCGGGCGGTCCGGCAGACGGGTACCGCAGTGTCGGGGGCGGCGGGGCGGGCAGAGTGAGCGTGTGCAGCAGTGGCTGGACGGCCTGGGCGGTCAGGCGGCTCTCCGGTTCCTTGCGCAGCAGCCCGGTGATCGGACCGGTGAGTTCTCCGGCGTTCTGTGGGGGAGGAAGCTCAGCCAGGAGGACGGCCTGGAGCGTGGAGGGGGTGGTCTGGCGGCGGAACGGGGAGACTCCTTCCACGGCCAGGTACAGCAGGACGCCCAGCGACCACAGGTCCGACTCCGGACCGGGTCGACGGCCCAGGACACGCTCGGGGGCGATGTACTCGGGCGAGCCGATGAAAGCGCCCGTCTCGGTGAGCTTCTGCTCACCCTCGACCTGCGCGATCCCGAAGTCGGTGAGCACCACCCGATCGTGGCGGCCGACCATCACGTTGCCGGGCTTCACGTCGCGGTGCAGCACTCCCGCCTCATGGGCCGCGGCGAGGGCACCTAGGACCGCCAGTCCGATCCGGGCGGCCTCCGCCGGGGCCATGGTGCCCTCCTCCAGAAGCTCGGCCAGGGACTTCCCACGCAGCAGCTCCATCACGATCCAGGGCCGGCCCCCTTCGCTGACCACGTCGTGGATGGTCACGACCGACGGGTGGTCGATACGGGCAGCCGCCCGGGCCTCCCGTTCGATCCGCAGGAAGGCCGTACGGCGGTCGGCCGCCCCCAGGTTCTCCGGAACCTGCGGCTCCTTGACGGCGACGTCACGTTCGACGACCTCGTCCCGGGCCCGCCACACCGTGCCCATCCCTCCGGCACCGAGCCGTTCCAGCAGCCGGTAGCGGCCGCCCACCAACCGGCCCGCGCCTGCCTGCCGGTCCGCCCCGGCCCCAGTGCGTGCGTGCGGCAGTGGGACGGCCGTCGCTTCGTGCCGGCCCGCCGCGGCATGCTTGTCACCGGCTGCGGACGCGGGTGCCGCCGCCGGTGGCTGAAGTCCGTAACTCGTAGGCTCTTCCTGCCGACTCCGGCCGCTCACCTTGCTCCCATCCGTCGTCACCTCATGGAACTCGTGTCGGTGGCTGAGCAGGATGCCTGCCCGGCCCCCGGGGTAGTACATGCACGGTCAGAAGCCCGCCGATCCACCGCCGGTGAAACCGCCGCCGGGGCCGCGCCCACCATCGCTGCCGCCGTACCTCCACAGCAACACGCCCACCAGCACGACGAAGCCGAGGAACCCGACGAGCGGCAGACCGATCCACACAATGATCAGGACCAGGTCCACGGACGATCCCCCCTTCCGCCGTCGTGGCGGCGAACAGGCCATGACCTCACATCCGGCCAGCCGAGCCTAGGAGTCCTGGACGCCCACGTCGTCAACCCCAGGGTGTACGGGGTTCTGCAACGGTTGTGGCAGGAGCGCAACGCCTCATACTCACGGCGTAGGTAACTGCTTGCCGTCCGCGACGCTCGTTCGGATGCGCGAGAGCTTTCACCATCGGCCCCGTCACCGTCGTCTACGCGCTGCTCGGCGTCGGGGCCGGTGTCACGTGAGACTGTCAAATGAGTAATATCTCCGGATAGTTGGGGCTACTAGGGCACGATCGAATTGTGATCAAGGGCGGTTCGAGCGTGACCCTGCGGAGCACCTCTCACGCTCGCGGACATCTATCTCCATCCGGTGGTGCAATGCACCTCAGAGACTGTCAGTGCGGGGCACTACGCTGCGGCAGCAACTGGGTGCCGTGCGGGCGCGTAGACGTGGAAGTGAGACTGATGAGACCGCTGGACTTGCTGGTCAAGGAGTATGTGGCCCCAGTGATGCGATCAGCCAGGTTCAAGCGGGCTGGCCGCACCTTCCGCTTCGTCTCGGACAGTGGTGATCAGGCTGTTCTCGGGTTCGCACGTCACTGAGCCCTTTTCAACCTGACGCCTTGGTCCGGTAGTTGGGCTGACAACGTGGTGAAGCCCCTGGTAGATGGGTTTTCGACCAAGAGAACCGTCTC
>NZ_JBEZVJ010000070.1:0-5034 GCF_040636935.1 Streptomyces sp. NPDC032940
TTTGTTGGGTGCCCCCGGGCGGCGTGTTTTCATACCTCGTCGGCGGGGGGCCCCCCCCCCCCCCGGGCCCCCCCCCCGCTCCTCTTTCGCGCGGTCGTGGGTCCGACGGACCGTCAGACCTCCACGACCACGGGCAGGATCATCGGCCGGCGCCGGTACTTGTCCGACACCCACTTGCCGAGCGTCCTGCGCACCAGCTGCTGGAGCTGGTGGGGTTCGACGACCCCGTCCTGCGCCGAGCGTTCGAGGGCCTCCGTGATCCGGGGCAGGACGTCGGCGAAAGCCGAGTCCTCGATGCCCGAGCCGCGCGCCTGGACGTGCGGTCCGCCGGTGATCTTGCCGGTGGAGGAGTCGATGACGACGAAGACCGAGATGATGCCCTCGTCGCCGAGGATCTTGCGGTCCTTGAGGGCCGGCTCGCCGACGTCGCCGACGGAGAGGCCGTCGACGTAGACGTATCCCGCCTGAACCTTGCCGGAGATCTTCGCCTTGCCCTCGACGAGGTCGACGACGACTCCGTCCTCGGCGATGACGATGCGGTCGTGCGGGACGCCGGTGAGGGCACCCAGTTCGGCGTTGGCCCGCAGGTGGCGCCATTCACCGTGGACCGGCATCAGGTTCTTCGGCCGGCAGATGTTGTAGAAGTACAGGAGCTCGCCCGCGGACGCGTGGCCCGAGACGTGCACCTTGGCGTTGCCCTTGTGGACGACGTTGGCGCCCCAGCGGGTCAGGCCGTTGATCACGCGGTAGACCGCGTTCTCGTTGCCCGGGATGAGGGACGACGCGAGGATCACCGTGTCGCCCTCGACGATGCGGATCTGGTGGTCCCGGTTGGCCATGCGGGACAGAGCCGCCATCGGCTCGCCCTGGGAGCCCGTGCAGACCAGGACCACTTCGCTGTCCGGCAGGTCGTCGAGGGTCTTGACGTCCACGACCAGGCCCGGCGGCACCTTCAGGTAGCCGAGGTCCCGGGCGATGCCCATGTTGCGGACCATGGAGCGGCCGACGAACGCGACCCGGCGGCCGTACTCGTACGCGGCGTCCAGGATCTGCTGGATGCGGTGGACGTGGCTGGCGAAGCTCGCCACGATGATGCGCTTGCGGGCTCCGGCGAAGACCTGGCGCAGGACGTTGGAGATGTCGCGCTCGGGCGGGACGAAGCCCGGGACCTCGGCGTTCGTCGAGTCGGCGAGGAGCAGGTCGATGCCCTCCTCACTCAGCCGCGCGAAGGCGTGCAGGTCCGTGAGGCGGCCGTCCAGCGGGAGCTGGTCCATCTTGAAGTCGCCGGTGTGGACGGCCATGCCCGCGGGGGTGCGGATGGCGACGGCCAGAGCGTCCGGGATCGAGTGGTTCACCGCGATGAACTCGCAGTCGAACGGGCCGATGCGCTCGCGGTTCCCCTCCGCCACCTCCAGGGTGTACGGGCGGATGCGGTGCTCCTGGAGCTTGGCCTCGATCAGGGCGAGGGTCAGCTTGGAGCCGATCAGCGGGATGTCCGGCTTCTCGCGGAGGAGGAAGGGGACGCCGCCGATGTGGTCCTCGTGGCCGTGCGTGAGGACGATGCCCTCGATGTCGTCGAGGCGGTCCCGGATGGACGTGAAGTCCGGCAGGATCAGATCGATTCCGGGCTGCTCCTCCTCGGGGAAGAGCACTCCGCAGTCGACGATCAGCAGGCGGCCGCCGTACTCGAAGACCGTCATGTTGCGGCCGATCTCGCCGAGGCCTCCCAGCGGGGTGACCCGGAGGCCGCCTGCGGGGAGCGCGGGGGGACGGCCCAGTTCAGGGTGCGGATGACTCAAAAGACTCTCCTCAACCACACGCGCCACGTACCGGTGGGCACGTGGCGCGCGTGACGTTCGTGCAGAAGCAGTTGTCGTGGTGGGGTGCAGGCACCGGTGGCCTGCGTATTCAGTTGTGAAGCCGTTGTGGCACCGGGCGGTGCGGTGGTGCTAAGTCCGTTGTCAGAGCTGTACCCCGCCGGCGGCAAGATCGATCTTGAGCTGCTCGGTTTCCTCGGCCGTCAGCTCGACCATCGGCGCGCGCAGGGGGCCCGCGGGCAGTCCCTGCAGGGTGAGCGCGGCCTTGGTGGTCATGACGCCCTGGGTGCGGAACATGCCGGTGAAGACCGGGAGCAGCTTCTGGTGGATCTCCAGTGCCTTCTGCACGTCTCCCGCGACGAAGGCGTCCACCATGGCGCGCAGCTCGGGGGTGACGACATGGCCGACGACCGAGACGAAGCCGACCGCGCCGACCGAGAGCAGCGGGAGGTTCAGCATGTCGTCGCCGGAGTACCAGGCGAGACCGGAGCGCGCGATGGCCCAGCTCGCGCGGCCGAGGTCGCCCTTGGCGTCCTTGTTGGCGATGATCCGCGGGTGCTCCGCGAGGCGGACGAGGGTCTCGGTGTTGATCGGGACGCCGCTGCGGCCGGGGATGTCGTAGAGCATGACGGGCAGCTCGGTGGCATCGGCGATGGCCGTGAAGTGGCGGTACAGGCCCTCCTGGGGGGGCTTGTTGTAGTACGGCGTGACGAGCAGCAGGCCGTGGGCGCCGACGCGCTCGGCGGCGCGGGCCAGCTCGATGCTGTGCTGGGTGTTGTTCGTGCCGACTCCGGCGACGACGTGGGCGCGGTCGCCGACGGCCTCCAGGACGGCTCGTACGAGGTCCGCTTTCTCCGCGTCGCTGGTGGTGGGGGACTCGCCGGTGGTGCCGTTGATGATCAGGCCGTCGTTGCCTGCGTCCACCAGGTGGGCGGCGAGCCGCTGCGCGCCGTCGAGGTCGAGTGCGCCGTCCGCCGCGAAGGGCGTGACCATGGCGGTGAGGACCCGCCCGAAGGGGGTCTGCGGAGTGGAGGTCGGAGCCATGGGCTACACGCTACTCGTTGCTCAGGGCGGGGTCTGCCCTCGGGGGAGGCGGCAGATCGGCACGGAGGTGGAGCCCGGCACTGCCTGCTCGGGGGTTCAAGCAGTGCCGGGTCCCTTTGATCAGGCTAGATGAACTTCTCCAAACGCCGCAATCGGGACACTTCGGGCGGCTGATGCGCACATCTGTGCCCGAGCGGACGCCGGAAATGCCCTACGGGGCCACGCGACCGTTGGCGTTGAAGGCGGCGTAGGTGAGCGGCATGAGCCGCGCCCACTCCTGCTCCATCTTCTCGCCGGCCATCTCGATCTCCCGCTGCGGGAAGGAGGGCACCTTCGCCAGCTCGTGCTGGGTGCGCAGGCCGAGGAAGTGCATCAGCGAGCGTGCGTTGCAGGTGGCGTACATCGACGAGTACAGGCCGACGGGGAGCACCGAGCGGGCCACTTCGCGGGCGACGCCGGCGGCGAGCATCTCCCGGTACGTCCGGTAGGCCTGGAGGTAGGAGTCCTCCATGGACCGGCTGACCAGCTCGTGCTGTTCGGCGGTGCCCTCGACGAAGACGTACTTGCCGGGGCGGCCCTGCTGCACCAGCTTGCGGTCGGCGCCCGGCACGTAGAAGACCGGCTGGAGCTCCCGGTAGCGGCCCGACTCCTCGTTGTAGGACCAGCCGACGCGGTGCCGCATGAACTCGCGGAAGACGAAGATCGGGGCGCTGATGAAGAAGGTCATCGAGTTGTGCTCGAACGGGCTGCCGTGCCGGTCCCGCATCAGGTAGTTGATCAGGCCCTTCGAGCGCTCCGGGTCCTTCTTCAGCTCGTCCAGGGACTGCTCCCCGACGGTGGAGACGCGGGCGGCGAACAGCACGTCGGAGTCGGTCGCGCTGCTCTTGACCAGCTCGACGGTGATGTCGCTGCGGAGGTCGATCTTGAAATCGTCGGCGGGGGTGTCGGTCACGGTGTGCAGGGCCTTCCCATCTCGTCGCTTGGCCAGGCCACTCTACGGCCCGCCAAACGGGGCGATCGGTGCCGTGCCGCGATGAAGTCGGTGAAACTGGGCACCTGCGAGGGCGTTCGTTCGTCTGTATGAGTAACAGCGATTCGCTTGATCCCTGAAGGGAGACGCACCTCCGATGATCCGCAGGCGTGAACCCGTGCCGTTCGCCTTCGTCGCCGAAGCCGACAGGTTCCGCAGCAATGTCACTCCCCCGCCCCGCGAGCGGGCGTCCCTCGGCCAGCTGGCCGGACGCTGGCTGCTGGGGCTCACCGTGGTCGCCGGTATAGCAGGGTCCCTGCTGATCGGGATGCCCGCGTTGTCGGCCGACCATCCCTCCGCACAGCAGCAGCAGTCACAGGCGTCCGACGGACGCTAGAGCGGCACTCTGCCGGTCCTGACTCCATCCGGGGACCCGAAGGTGGTGACCGGAGACACAGGTCGGTAGCCTCACCGGGCACAGCACATGCGATGGAACGAGTGAGGACCCGCCGTGCCCCTGCCCTTCCTGACGGCCGACCGCGCCTTCGACGCGGCCGAGGACGTCGCGCTGCCGTACGACGACCGCGACCAGTGGCGTCGGCCCTACCGGCCGGGTCCCTGGCGGGTGGGGGCGGCGGCGCTGACGTTGCTGCTCGCCTCGTTCGTGCTGTTCGCGGCGGTCATCATCGCGGTGACGGACTCGCCGTCCTCGGCCGGCGTGGTCTTCGGCATCGCCCTCGTCATGATCGCCTGCGCCCTGCGGCTGCTGCGCATGGGTGTCTGGGTCAGCGCGCGCGGCGTGCGCCAGGTGGGGTTCTTCACCACCCGCACGCTGGCCTGGCAGCAGGTCGGCAGCGTGCGGACGGTGCAGCAGCCCGTCCGGTGGCTCGGCCTGCCGCGCACCGTGCAGGGCCAGGCGCTGCTCCTGTCCCGTCAGGGCCGGTCCGGGGGCCCGGTGTCCCCGCTGATGACCAGCCACGACGCGGACTTCCTCGCCCGGCCGGAGGCCTTCGACCGGGCCGCCGACACCGTGGAGGCGTGGGCCGACGAGTACCGGCGCGGCTGAGCCGGAGCCCGTAACGCCGGTGGCCCGGTCCGCACACGCGGACCGGGCGCAGGTGTTCTCGCCCGGGTCGGCGACGTACAGCCCGCCCTTCTTCAAGTGCTTCCTGCGGCTGGACGTCACCCCGGACGCGGTGCGGC
>NZ_JBEZVJ010000071.1:0-4167 GCF_040636935.1 Streptomyces sp. NPDC032940
CGGACACCGACCCCTGACCACCCACAAGCCAACAACCGACACCCCACCCCCACGTACGGAAAAAGTACGCCAACCGTACGCGATACAGTAACCGCATCATCAACAACCTCATGCCATAGCCTGGGCGCCGGGGGCGGGGGCTGTTGTTGTGCGTACCGTGCGGCAGGTTTTGGAAGCTCGTAGGGCCTCGGCCACCGTGAGCGCGCCCTTGAGGTCTCGGGTGAGGAATGCAGCTGTGGGGCCTGAGCCGGAGATCAGGGCGGTGAGCGCGCCTGCTGCGCGGCCCGCTTCCAGTGTGTGGGCGAGTTCCGGGAAGAGGGACAGGGCCGCAGGCTGAAGGTCGTTGGAGACCGCCGCCGCCAGCGCATCCGGGTCGGCCTTCGCCAACGCATCCAGCAGAGTCCTCGAGACGACCGGCTCGGGAATGTCCCGGCCCGCGGTCAGCCGGTCGAACTCGCGGAAGACGGCCGGGGTGGAAAGGCCCCGTACGGCGGTCGCAAGCACCCAGTGGAAGGTACCGCCGATCTCCAGGGCCGTCAGTCGCTCGCCGCGACCGGTGCCCAGAGCCGCGCCGCCTACCAGGCTGAACGGGACATCGCTGCCCAGCTCGGCACAGAGGCCCAGCAACTCGACGCGGGAGGCGCCGGCGTTCCACAGCGTGTTGCAGGCGAGCAGCGCGGCCGCGCCGTCCGCGCTGCCGCCCGCCATGCCGCCGGCGACCGGGATGTCCTTGGCGATGTGAATGTGCACGGCCGGCTCGCGGCCGTAGCGCTCGGCGAGGGCGAGTGCCGCGCGTGCTGCGAGGTTGGTGTGGTTCAGGGGGACCTGGTCGGTGTCCGGGCCCTCGCAGGTGATGCGCAGTTCGTCGGCCGGGGTGACGGTGACCTCGTCGTACAGGCCGACGGCCAGGAAGACGTTGGCGAGGTCGTGGAACCCGTCCGGACGTGCGGCGCCGACAGAGAGCTGGAGATTCACCTTCGCCGGCACCCGTACCCTGACCCCACCCACGTTCACACCCGCTCGGACGCGGGAGTGGGAAGCGGATGGGGGGTGCTGAGGCCTTCGGTCTGGGGGCCTCGGCTGCGGGCGCGCAGCCTGAGGGTGGCCGCGAGGCAGATCGCGACAGGGATGACCAGGACGAGGACGACTGCGCCGAGGGTCCAGCCCGCGTCGACCATCAGGCCGCCGAGCAGGCCACTGGCCACGGGGCCCAGCTTGCCCACACTGTTCGCCCAGCTCACTCCCGTAGCGCGCGCGGACGGTGGGTAGGCCACCGCCGCGATCGCCTGGAGGGCGGAGTTGGCGGCCGGGAGGCAGAGGCCCAGGACGAAGACCACGGCGAGCAGCGCGGCGAACTGTGCCGCCCATAGAGCGGCTGCCACGAAGCCGAGGACGCTCAGCATCCACAGGGCCGACAGCACGCCGAACCGGTCGAAGCGCTTGAGGACGAAGGACACGGCGAGCTGTCCGATGAGGCCGCCCCATCCGAACGCCGCCACTGCCACCGCGGCCTGTGCGGCCGTCAGGCCGGTGCGCTCTGCCAGCAGCGGCAGGTAGGTGATGAGCAGGGCTGCCGTGCCCTGCGCCAGGAAGAAGCAGACCCACAGCAGGACGGTGGTGCGAGCGAGGTCGCCGGACATGACGACCCGCGCCGCCGACTCCGGGCGTCGCTGCGCCGAGGTCTGGTCCAGGGCCACGTGGGACACGTCCTGGCCCGCGGCGACGGCGGCCGAGAGGGCCTTCCGCACCTCCTCCTCGGGGCGCCCGAGAGCGGTGAGCGTGCTGACGGGTTCCGGGACGTACCGGACGACCGCCGGGATCAGCAGCAGTGGAGCGATCCCGCACACCGCCATCAGCGGGGGCCATCCGACCGCGGGGATGAGGACCGATGCGAGTACGCCACCGACGATGATTCCCGCCGTCACCCCTGCGAAGGCCAGCGCGACCATCTGGACCCTGCGTGCGGCGGGTGTCCAGTCGGCGACCATGGCCATCACGGTCGGCAGGATCGCGCCGAGCCCCAGACAGGCCACGAGCCGCAGCCCGGCGAAGGCGCCGACGTTCTGCGTGAGTCCCATGCCTGCCGTGCCCAGTCCGAAGACCAAGATGCCGGTGACGGTGACGCCCTTGCGGCCGTAGCGGTCGGCGAGCGGGCCTGCGGCGGTGCCGCCGGCGACCATCGCCACGACGCTCAGCGTCACGATGGCGGTCACCACGCTCATGTCGGTGCCCCAGTCGTCCTTGATCCTGGGGTAGACGAAGGAGGCGATGGTGGAGTCGAGACCATCGGCAACCATCATCAGGAGTCCCAGCACCACGATGAGCCACTGTCTGCGGCTCATCGGGTTCTGGTCGATGAACTCCTGTGGACTCAGTTGTCTCGGAGCACCCGTGGTCATGAGCGGACCCTTTCGTTCTGGAAGTACGGGGAGGTAGCGGGCGGGAACAGGGCTACGCGGCCCTTCCTGCTGTCCCTGCCACGGGCTCGGGGACGTCGCGGTTCTGTGGACGGTCGTCGTCCTCCGCCGTTCGGCCGACGACCCAGGTCAGCAGGGGGCCCGCCATCGCGGTCGTGACCACGGCCATCACGACCATGAGCGAATAGAGGTCCTGCTTGATGTAGCCCAGTTTCAGGCCGACGTTCAGGACGATGAGTTCGGTCAGGCCGCGCGTGTTCATCAGGGTGGCGAGCGCGGCGGACTGCCTGACCGGCATCTTGTTGAGGCGGGCGGCGGTGAAGGCTCCGGTGAACTTGCCGCCCACGGCCACCAGGAGGAGCAACGCCAAGGTGCCCAGCCCGGCCAGACCCACCCCTGAGAGGTCGACCTTCAGGCCTGCGACCAAGAAGAACACCGGCAGCAGCAGAGTGCCGTTCATCTGTCCCAGGCGGTCGTGTACTTCGGCGCGCAGCTGCTCGCTGCCGGTGCGCGGGAGGATCAGGCCGAAGAGGAACGCGCCGAAGATGTAGTGCAGGCCGACCCATTCGGTGGCGGCGGCGGACAGCAGCAGGCCTGCCAGGACACATGCGAACACGGTCGGGGTGAGCCGCAGTCCGGGTCGGCGGTCCGCATAGCGGTTCAGCAGGGGGCGCGCGACGAAGAGCATGAGGAGCAGGTACGGGATGGCGAGCAGGATGCGCCACTGGTCGGCGTCGGCTGAGCCGCTGACGGCGACCACCGCGGCGAGGAGGGACCACGCGAGGACGTCGTCGATGGAGGCGCAGGCCAGGGTCAGCACACCGAGCGGGGAGCGCGTCATGCGGCGGTCGGTGAGGATGCGGGCCAGGACCGGGAAGGCCGTGATGGACATGGCTATGCCCATGAAGAGCATGAACGACGTCTTGTCGCCGGTGCCGTAGTCGTCCATCAGGTACAGAGCCAGAGCCATGCCGAGGCCGCACGGCAGCACGATGGAACTCAACGACACCGTGACGGCAAGGCTTCCGCTGCCGCGGATCATCGCCGCGTCCCATTCGAGTCCGACGATGAACATGAAGACCGCGACACCGACCGCGGCCAGGGCACTGAGCATGGGCTGGATGCTGGTCGGGAAGAAGGTGTCGGCGATCGCCCCGTCGAACAGGGTGGGTCCCAGCGCGATACCGGCGAGGACCTCCCCGATCACCGCCGGCTGGCCCAGTCGCCGGGCCACCGCGCCGAGCAGGCGCGCCAGGAGCACCAGGGCGGCGAGGCCGACGAGAAGTGACGTGGTCTGATGCGTGTCCATACATCCATCTCCGTTAGGTGCCGTCGTCCTGTGCCCCTGTGCAGTGCACGAAGCGCGGGCGGGCAGGCAAGGCCGACTGCATGGGAGGGAAGCCCGAACAGCGATGCGCTTCGTGGTGTCCTGGCGGCCTGCTGTCGGTGTTGCGTGTCGGCCACGGTCCGGACCGTCGTGGGGTACAAGCTTCCGGCTGCGCTGCGGTGCCGCGGCCCCCCGGAGGGGGCGAACAGCATCTTTCAGTCGCGTGGTTGAGGGAAGCCAGCGTCTGCATCGAGCCGGTCTCGCGCGCGTGCCCAGCGCTTCTCGAGCACCCGTCAGACCGAACCCTGGCAGGTGCTCGAGCAGCGCATACGGCCGTCAGCCGATGACGGTCCAGGTGTCGCCGCCGGCGAGGAGGGCGGCGAGGTCGCCCTTGCCGTTCTGTTCGATGGCGGTGTCGAGCTG
>NZ_JBEZVJ010000072.1:0-3985 GCF_040636935.1 Streptomyces sp. NPDC032940
GGGAACGACGCGACGACATCCACGAAGCCTTCCTCGGACTCGCCACCTGCCTGATCACCCACCGCCACGTCCAACGCCTTTGTTAGGACCTCTTATGCTCTGCCCTGCAGACGACAGCCTGGCCGGCCCGGACGTCTCGTGGTCGCACTACGGGTTCCACCTGTTCAAGCAGTGGCTGGCCAGGGGCGAGGGATTCACTGAGCGTTTTCAGTGCGGCCACCGATCGGGTGACCGGGGCGGTATGGGATCGGAGTGCGCAACGGACAGGGCTCCCGTGCCGTTGAGAGAGGTGTTCGACGTCTCAACTCAGCAGCACAGGAGCTCTGTTGGGTCCGTATCCTGCCGCACTCGACCTGCCCCACGCCTTGGTCGAGTGGGTCACGATGCTCATCGTCACTCGTGAAGGTGACCGGCGGTGCAAGCTCCCGCCGCACCGTCGCGCGCTGGTCGCACTCGTGTCCCTGCGCCGCCACGACACGCTCGCCCAGATCGCCGGGGCCTTCGGGATAGCCGTGGGCACCGCCCACGGCTACGTCAGCGCAGTCGCCGGCCTGCTCGCCGAGCAGGCGCCTGGCCTGCTGAAGACACTGCGCACGCAGGACCCGGACTTCGTCCTCCTGGACGGCACGCTCGCCGAGTGTGACCGCGTCGGCGACGGCAGGGCGGACTACTCCTCGAAACACAAGCGGCACGGCGTGAACGTGCAGGTCGTCACGGACCAGACCGGCGAGATGCTGTGGCTGTCACCGGCACTGCCGGGCCGGACCCACGACCTGACCGCGGCCCGCACCCATCGCATCATCCGGATCTGCGAACGCCAGGACGTCCCGATCCTCGCCGACATGGCCTCCATCGGAGCGGGCGACTGGGTCACCACCGCAAAGCGTCGCCCACCAGGCGGTGAACTCACCCTCACCGAGCAGACCGAGAACCGGGCCCTGTCCGTGGCCCGGGCACCCGTCGAACGAGCCATGGCACGACTGAAGTCCTGGCGGATCTTCCGCAGATGCTGCATCAGCCCCAACCGCATGAGCGTCATCACCAAAGCCGTCCTCACCCTGGAGAAGCAACGCTGAAAACGCTAATTGCCTGAACCGAGGAGATCTTGCCCCGCGTTGTCGTGCCGGTTTTCCGGCGCTTCCGGGCCGTCTGCGGCTTCACACTGCGCCGACCAGGTCCTGCGTGAGGCGGTGCAGGCGCAGTGCGTCGTCCTGATCGAATGCAGGGCCCTTCAGGGACAGCCGGCGGGTGGCGCGGTAGGCGGTGAAGGGTTCGGCCGGAGGTTCGTCGAGTAGACAGGTCATCGGGTTGACGGCCTTCGGCACGGATGCGGCGAGCACGGTGAAAGACGCCTTGGTGAGGGCGCGCAGGGGCCGTGGAAGGTGGTTGGGCATGCCGGTGGACACCACGCCGGGGTTGTAGCCGATGTAGCGGATCGGGGTGTCGGCATACAAGGCTGCGAAGGCCGCGCCGAGCAAGTCGTTGGCACGGAAGGACTGCAAGGTGGCCTTGAAACCGCTGTAGTGGCGCGTCAGTTGCAGGTCGTCCCAGTGAATGCGCCCCAGCGGGACGCCGGGGGTGCAGACGTTCATGATGACTGGTCGCGGGGCGGATTCCAGCGCCTTGCGCAGGCCGTGGCTGAGGACGTACCGACTCAGGTAGGCGAGAGCGAAGCTGTGCTCGAACCCCTCGCGGGTGACAGTGCGGGCGCCGAAGAGTCGGTAGCGCTGGGCGCACAGGATGAGTTTGTCCACTGTGGGACCGGTGCTCTCGATCTTGGCGACGAGTTCCTTGGTCGCCGTGACCGAAGTCAGGTCGGTCTGCAGAAAGACGACCCGGTCAGGGGCGGAGACGGTTGCCGCCTCTGCCAGGAGGGCCTCGCCCTTGGTGGGCGTGCTGCCGACGGCGAGTACACGCGCCCCTTGGCGCAGGTAGTGCAGTGCGAGCCCTTTGCCGAGCCCGTCGGTTCCTCCGGTGATGACCACGGTCTGCATCCCTGGTTCTCCTTCCCCTCCGAGCTGTGAGGCCCACGTGAGGGACGGCGCCCCCAGCATGCGGATACGCCATATCCGCTTACGCAAGGAACCGTACCATGAACCGGATACCATCTATCCGGTTGTGATCCGGTCGGCGGAAGAGGCGGTCCATGGGCAGGCAGAAGGAAGGCCAGGAATCTGTCGCGGCAGCGGCACGTCCGCTGAGGCGGGACGCCGAGCTCAACCGCCGACGCATCCTGCAAGCCGGACGCGAGGTCTTCGCCGCACGTGGGCTTCAGGCCACGCTCAATGACGTCGCGCACCACGCCGGGCTCGGAGTCGGCACCGTCTATCGGAAATTCCCCGACAAGCAAGCGCTCACGGAGTGCGTCTTTTCCGAAGAACTCGGCGAGATCGCGGCGATGGCGCGGCAGGCCCTGGCCGAGGATGACGCCTTCGCCGCCCTGTCCAGCTTCCTTGAGAGAGCCCTGGAGCGGGCCGCCTACAACCGCGGGCTGCGCGAGTTGATGCACCACGGCGCTGTTGAGGGCACCGGCCTCGCCCAAGCGCGGCGGGAGATCACCTTGCACTGCGAGAGCCTCACGGCTCGAGCCCGCGCCCAAGGCGCGCTGCGCGACGGTGTCACCGAGGCTGACATCGCACCAATCGCCGCGATGATCGATGCTGTCATGGCCCTTCCCTGCTCCTCCGAGCTGTGGCGACGCTATCTGGCGATCGTCCTCGACGGGCTCCGCGCCCACCCCAAACAGACACCGCTGCCCACTCCCGGCGGCACCGGCTGACCTCGCCGTTCAAGGGATCGCCGACGGACCCACCTTCAACCCGTCGCTACCCGCAGGACGCTGGGCAAGTCCGGCACGGTCCCTGTCGTGCTGCTGAGTTGAGACGTCGAACACCTCTCTCAACGGCACGGGAGCCCTGTCCGTTGCACCCCACCCGCACACCGCCCCGTCACCCGATCGGTGGCCGCACTGAAAACGCTCACTCTCTGGTCACCGACCAGATCATGCCGGCCTTCGGGGGGCAGGGCCTGGTGCTGTCCATGGCCGGGGAGAGCCGGCTGCGGATCACGGGTCACCGCGGCTGGCCGGCCGATGCCGTGGAGCAACTCGATCACCCGCCCCTCGACACCGTCCTCACACCGCCCGGGCGTGCTCTCGGGAGCGGCGTCCCCGCCTTCTTCTCGGATCCGGCTGAGATGCGGCGTATTCACCCGGAAGCGTTCTTGGCCAGCGGCAAAGAAGCCTGGGCCTTCCTGCCGCTGATCGTGCCCGGCCGGCCGGTGGAGGTCTGTGTCCTGTCGTACGACGGTCCGCACGCGTTCTCCGCTGCAGACCGCGTCGTGCTGACCTCGCCCGCCGGGCTGATCGCCCAGGCTCTGGACCGTGCCCGCCTCTACGACACGAAGCACGACCTTGCGCAGCCTTCAGCAGGCGCTCCTGCCCCGTACCCTCCCCGCGCTCACCGGCCTGCAGGTGGTCGCTCGCTATCTGCCTGCCACCCGTGGCATGGACATCGACGGCGATGTCTACGACCTCGTCCCGCCCGGAATCGCCGGGGCCGCAGACGTCATCGGCGACGTTCAGGGACACAACGCCGGCCGACGGATACCGGCGGGTGTTCCGCACCGGTGTCCGCGACCCGTTTCCGCCGCGCGAGACGACAGCGCAGGGAACACCGCAGACCCGTGTTGGCGCCGGGAGCACCTGGGGTGGCGCGACGGGTTCGTCTCACCGGCCGTCGGCGGCTCTTGTTCCGGTCCGTGCCGTCCCATGCGGCTGGTTGGCCGGGCCCAGGGTCCGTTCGCAGTCGAGCGGGCCGCCGTCGCCCGCCACGCTCAGCCTGCCAGCCTGTCGATCAGGCGGGCGAGCTGCGCGGGTGCCTCCAGATGGACTAGGGCCTGTCCGGCGGATCTTGGATGGTTGCTCCCTGCGGAGGCTAGGGTCTGGCTGCGGAGGCTAGGGTCTGGCTATGGGATCAATGGGGGA
>NZ_JBEZVJ010000073.1:0-3587 GCF_040636935.1 Streptomyces sp. NPDC032940
GCAGCGACCGACAGCCGACCATTCCAGTCGGCAAGGCGCTTGCCCACCTCGTCAGCACCCAGCGAGACGGACACCATGCCACCACGTCCGGACAGGGCGCGAATCGCCTGGCTGCGCAGCGCGACCACCTTCGCGGCGTCCTGCAACGACAGGGCCCCGGCCACGCACGCAGCGGCGATCTCACCCTGCGAATGACCGATCACCGCAGCAGGAGCGACACCATGCGAACGCCACACCTCGGCCAGCGACACCATGACCGCCCACAACACAGGCTGCACCACATCGACCTGCTCAAGCCAGGCATCCGCGTCCGCATCCCGCAGCATGTCGATCAGCGACCAGTCCACGAACGGGGCGAGCGCAGCCCCACACTCGGCGATCCGCTCCGCGAACACCGGGGAGGTGTCAAGGAGTTCGGCCGCCATGCCCGCCCACTGCGAACCCTGCCCCGGGAACACGAACACCGCCTGCCCGCGGGAGCCCGCGACGCCGCCCACCACGCCGGGCAGCGTGCGACCATCAGCCAACGCGTCGAGTCCGTCGAGGAGTTCGTGCCGGTCGCCTGCCAGGACCACGGCGCGGTGCTCGAACAGAGACCGCGTCGTCGCCAGGGACAGACCGACATCCACCGGCGACAGGTCCGCCCGGTCGCGTACGTACGCGGCGAGCTGTTCCGCCTGGGACTGGAGCGCGCTCTCCGAACGGCCGGACACCACCCACGGCACGACCACGGGAGGCTCGGCGTCGGCAGTTGGTTCCGCCGTCGCGGGCGATGCCGTAGGCGCCTGTTCCAGCACGGTGTGGGCGTTCGTTCCGCTCATGCCGAAGGAGGAGACACCGGCGCGGCGCGGACGGCCCGTCTCCGGCCACGGCTCGTCCTGGGCCAGCAGCCGTACGGCTCCGGAGGACCAGTCGACGTGCGGGGTGGGTTCGTCCAGGTGGAGCGTGCGCGGCAGTACTCCGTGCTGCATGGCGAGGACCATCTTGATCACGCCGGCCACACCGGCCGCGGCCTGGGTGTGCCCGATGTTCGACTTGATGGAGCCGAGCCACAGCGGCCGGTCCTCGGGACGGTCCTGGCCGTACGTGGCCAGCAGCGCCTGTGCCTCGATCGGGTCGCCGAGCTTCGTGCCCGTACCGTGCGCCTCCACCACGTCGACCTCGGTGGCGGGCACCCGGGCGTTCGCCAGCGCGGCCCGGATCACGCGCTGTTGCGAGGGACCGTTCGGCGCCGTCAGGCCGTTGCTCGCGCCGTCCTGGTTGATGGCCGTGCCGCGAATGACGGCCAGCACATGGTGCCCGTTGCGCTGGGCGTCGGACAGTCGCTCCAGCAGGAGGACACCGACGCCCTCGGCCGGTCCGAAACCGTCGGCGGCGGCGGAGAACGGCTTGCAGCGGCCGTCGGCTGCCAGACCTCGCTGGCGGCTGAAGCCGACGAAGGTCCACGGCGTGGACATGATCGCGGTGCCGCCGGCCAGAGCCAGCGGGCACTCGCCTCGCCGCAGCGACTGGACGGCCATGTGCAGGGCCACCAGCGAGGACGAGCAGGCGGTGTCGACGGCCACGGCGGGGCCCTCGAACCCGAAGGCGTAGGCGAGGCGCCCTGAGGTGACGCTGAGGGCGTTTCCGGTGACCAGGTAGCCCTCGACGCCGTTCGAGGGGTCGTGGGTGCCGGTGCCGTATCCGTGCGTGCCAGCACCGATGAAGACGCCGGTCTCGGTGCCCTTCAGGGACGCGGGGTCGATGCCCGCACGTTCGAACGCCTCCCAGCCGGTCTCCAGGAGCAGCCGTTGCTGCGGGTCCATCGCGGTCGCTTCACGCGGTGAGATCCCGAAGAACGCCGGGTCGAAGCCGGCCGCGTCGGCCACAAAGCCGCCGTGCCGCGTGTACGTCTTCCCGGGCGCCTCGGGGTCGGGGTCGTACAGCCCGTCCACGTCCCAGCCGCGGTCCTCGGGGAACGTGGAGATGGCGTCGCGGCCCTCGGTCAGCAGCTCCCACAGTTCTTCGGGTGACCGGACGCCGCCGGGCAGGCGGCAGCTCATCGCGACGATGGCGATGGGCTCCTCGTCCGACGCGGCCCGGACCGCGGGTGCCGGGGCCGTGGGGGCGTCGTCCTGGCGGCCGAGGAGCTCGCCGTACAGGTGGTTCACCAGGGCGACGGGCGTCGGGTGGTCGAAGATGAGGGTGGCCGGCAGTCGGCACCCGGTGGCGGTGTTGAGCCGGTTGCGTAGCTGGACCGCGGTGAGGGAGTCGAAGCCGTGCTCCTTGAAGGAGAGTTCGGGCTCGATCCCGTCCGGTGTGGCGTGCCCGAGCACGCCGGCGGCCTGGTCCTGCACCAGACGCAGCAGGATCCGCCGCCGTTCCGTGTCCCCCGCGCGCAGCAGGCTCCGGCGCAGGGCCGACTCGTCCCCGTCCGCCGCCTGGGCCAGCGTGCGGCGGCCCACGGGGTTCCGGGCCGGCCCGTCGGCCGCACCACGGAGGGCGAGGTCGGTCACGGCCGTCAGCTGCTCCGGCGACACGGGGCGCGTCACCAGGGCGTCCACGGTCGCGACGGGTGTTCCCGCCGCGTCGGCGACCAGTACCGACCACCCGTCGGGCCCGGCCGGCGCGAGCCGCACCCGCAGCATCGAGGCACCGGTCGCGGACAGTGACACGCCGCGCCAGACGAAGGGCAGCCGTGTGTCCCCGGCGGCGCCACCGTCCAGTGCCCCCGAGCCGAGGCCCGCTTGCAGGGCCGTGTCGAGCAGCACGGGGTGCAGTCCGTAACGGGTCACGTCCGCTCGTTCCGCCTGCGGCAGCGTCACCTCGGCGAACACCTCGTCGCCGCGCCGCCAGGCCGCCTCGAGCCCACGGAACACCGAACCGTAGGACACTCCGGTCTCGGCCAGCCGGTCGTAGAAGCCGGCCAGGTCGACCGTCCGGGCGTCGGCGGGCGGCCACTCGCTCAGCTCGCCGCCCGTCGCCCGTCCCTCGGGCACGGTGTGGAGAACAGCGGAGGCATGCCGGGTCCAGGGCCCCTCACCGGAGTCCTCGGAGCGTGCGTACACCTCCGCGGCACGCGCCCCGTTCCCGTCCGGTCCGCCGACGACCACCTGGACCTGTACGGCACCCCGCTCCGGCAACGCCAGCGGAGCCTCCAGCGTCAGCTCCTCCACCAGGTCACAGCCGACCGCGTCCCCGGCACGCAACGCCAGTTCGACGAACACGGAAGCCGGCAGAAGCGGCGTGCCCTGCACCAGGTGTTCGGCGAGCCAGGGGTGCGTACGCAGCGACCAGCGTCCTGTCAGCAACACCCCGTCCGAGGCGGGCAGCGTCACTGCCGCGCCCAGCAGGGGGTGATCGGCGGACGAGAGCCCGGCCGACGCGACGTCGCCCTGACGGTCGAGGGACGGTTCGATCCAGTAGTGCTGCTCCTGGAAGGCGTAGGTGGGCAGGTCGACGCGCCGGGCACCCGCACCCGCGAACACACCGGCCCAGTCGACGGCCGCACCGCCGACGAACGCCTCGGCGGCGGAGGCCAGGTAGCGCTCCGGGCCGCCTTCACCGCGGCGCAGCGTACCGACCGCCGTGACGGGGGTGTCGGTGTG
>NZ_JBEZVJ010000074.1:0-3348 GCF_040636935.1 Streptomyces sp. NPDC032940
GGGCTTTCCTCCGGGCGCTTCCCTTCGGTCTTGCGTTTCCGACTCTATCAGATCTTTCCGATCCGATTTCCTCGGTGCTTTCCAGGTTCCCGCTTTCGCGTTTCCCTTTCCGGCGGTTCCGACTTTATCAGAAGTTCCGGGCCGGTCTGACCGGCCGTTCTTTTCCGATTAATCGGGAGGATGGCTTCTCCGAATTCGATGATCCAGGAGGAAGCGTATAGATGCTCACTGTCACCCTCTGGGGAGACCCCGTCTACAGGCAACTGTTTGAATCTACCTCCCCGCTCGCTCCGTGTCAACGGCTCTTGCGGGAACGAAGAGGACACTAGCAGCTCCACCGGGGCTGATGCACATCAGGCGGCCGTCGGCACGGTGGCGCTGCGCTCGGCCGCCTCGACGTCCCCCGTGTCGCCTGCACGTACGGCACGGCCGCCGAGTACATAGACGTAGGCCAGGAAGGCCAGTTCTGCCAGTACGCCGATGGCGACGCGGGTCCAGGTGGGCAGGCCGGACGGGGTGACGAAGCCTTCGATGGCCCCGGAGACGAACAGGACCAGGGCGAGGCCCATCGCCATGCCGATCGCTGCGCGGCCCTCTTCGGCGAGCGCGGTACGGCGGGTGCGCGGGCCCGGGTCGACGAGGGTCCAGCCGAGCCGCAGGCCGGTTCCGGCGGCGACGAACACTGCCGTGAGTTCGAGCAGGCCGTGGGGCAGGACCAGGCCGAGGAAGGTGTCGAGGCGGCCGGCCGACGACATCAGGCCGAACCCGATGCCGAGGTTGAGCATGTTCTGGAACAGGATCCAGATCACCGGCAGGCCCAGGAAGACGCCCAGGATCAAGCAGAGCGCGGCGGCCCAGGCGTTGTTCGTCCAGACCTGTGCGGCGAACGAGGCCGCGGGGTGGCTGGAGTAGTACGTCTCGTACTGGCCGCCGGGGCGGGTGAGCTCGCGCAGTTCGCTGGGGGCCGCGATGGTGGACTGCACCTCGGGATGGGAGCCGATCCACCAGCCCAGCAGCACCGCGACGGCGGTCGATATGAGTGCGGTGGGGACCCACCAGTGGCGGGCCCGGTAGACGGCGGCCGGGAACTGCTGGGTCAGGAAGCGGGTGACGTCGCGCCAGGAGGCCCGGCGGGTGCCCGTCACGGCGCTGCGCGCGCGTGCCACCAGTTGACTGAGCCGTCCGGTCAGCTGCGGGTCGGGGGCGCTCGACTGGATGAGGGAGAGGTGGGTGGCCGCGCGCTGGTAGAGGACGACGAGTTCGTCGGTCTCCGCGCCGGTGAGCCGGCGCCGGCGGCGGAGCAGGGCGTCGAGGCGGTCCCACTCCGCCCGGTGGGCGGAGACGAAGACGTCGAGGTCCATCGGTGTGCCTGCTCCTCGGCTATCGTCGGCGGCTCGTCGTGGATCAGCTTGTCGTACCGCGGCGCGGTGCGTCCTCAGCTTGGCAGACTGGCGGGGACGGGGGCAGCCAGGGGAAGGGCGGCAGGCGTGAGCGAGCTGGTGACGGGCGAGGCGGTGGCGCTGGAGCTGCGTCCCGCGAGGCTGCCCAGCAGGGCCCTGGCCATCCTGCTCGATCTGGTGGTGGCCCTGGCGGCCTACGTGGCCATCACCATCGCTCTGGTCGCGTCGACCTCGTCCCTGGACATGGCGGCGCAGACGGCGCTGTCCCTCGCCGTTTTCGTCCTGGTGCTGGTGGGCGGTCCGATCGCGGTCGAGACGCTCAGCCACGGGCGGTCACTGGGGAAGATGGCGTGCGGGCTGAGGGTGGTGCGGGACGACGGTGGGCCGATCCGGTTCCGGCACGCGCTGGTGCGGGGCCTGATCGGAGTGGTCGAGATCCTGATGACGCTCGGAGTGGTGGCCTGCATCGCCTCCCTGGTCTCGGAGCGGGGCCGCCGCGTCGGTGACGTGTTCGCGGGGACCCTCGTCGTCCGGGAACGGGTGCCGGTCGCGCCGACGGGCTTTCTGCCGCCGCCTCCGCCGTGGCTGGCGGGGCGCTTCTCCGGTCTCGATCTGTCCGCCGTGCCCGACGGACTGTGGCTCGCCGTCCGTCAGTACCTCGCGCGGATGGGGCAGCTCGATCCCCAGGTCGGCTGGACCATGGCGGCGCGGCTCGCGTCCGAGGTGGCGGCCCTCACGGGTGCCCCGGCACCGCAGGGTGTGCCACCGGCCGCCTTTCTGGCCGCGGTGCTGCAGGAACGGCAGGCGCGGGAGGCTCGGCGGGCCTTCGGCGGCGGTACCCCGCAGGGCGCGGTCCCTGCCGCGGCGCCGGCCGCGCCACCCGTGAGCTATTCATCGCCGGTGGCGCGTGTGACGCCTCCGGTGGCTCCTCCGGTGGGCCCGGGCGACGCGCCGCAGGGCGGGCGGTCCGCCACCGGTTTCGTGCCGCCGGCGTAGCGGTTGCCGCTGTCGCGTTCGAGTCACTGCGTCATGCGTCGGCGCCCGGTTCCGGTAGGGGGAACACCGACGGTGGTGACTCCAGGTCCTCCAGCTCGATGCCGGGGGCCGCGAGGACGACGTCGCCGGCGATGTGCACGGTGTGCTGTTCGCCGGTGTCCAGGGCCGTGACCTGGTATTCGTCCACGGTCAGGGGGCCGTTGTCAGTGGGGTGTGCTTCGCTGTTCACCAGTGCCCAGGACTGGTCCACGGTGAGGGGGGCGAGGACCGGGTCCGTGAGGGCGACGAGGCGTACGCGGGTGGCCGATGCGGAGGGGGTGAGGCGCAGGAGTCGGGTGGTGGCGACGAGGAAGGCCGGGGAGGTGCCGGTGAAGGCGTGGGCGCGCACATTGCCTTCGGTGGCGTGGACTCCGGTGGGGTCGGTACGGACCCAGGTGACGCCGTCGATAGCGGCTCCGCGCACCTGCCAGTCGGCGGCGTGGAGTTCCAGGCGGATGGGACGGCCGAGTTCGTCGAGGGCGAGGTCGACGGAGCCGAGGTGGTCTCCGGTGGGCGTGGTCAGCCGGGAGACGTAGCGCCAGCCGGACGGGCCGGGGGCGCACTGGAAGTGTTCTTCTGCGAGGGGGGTGTGATCGTGCGGATCGTGGAGCGAATAACGGCCGCGGGGCATGGGTGTCCTGGGTGGTGACGGGCTGGTCCGGCCGCTGATGCGGGCGCGGCGCCAATGGGGCAGGCCCCCGGCACGGGGGTGCGGGGGCCTGCCTCGGAGGAACCGGTGACTCAGTAGCGGTAGTGGTCCGCCTTGTAGGGGCCCTCGACCTTCACGCCGATGTACTCGGCCTGCTCCGGGCGGAGCGTGGTCAGCTTGACGCCGAGGGAGTCGAGGTGGAGGCGGGCGACCTTCTCGTCCAGGTGCTTGGGCAGCACGTAGACGTCGGTCGGGTACTCGTCG
>NZ_JBEZVJ010000075.1:0-3240 GCF_040636935.1 Streptomyces sp. NPDC032940
TCCGAGCGGACGCGGGCGTGCCAGTACTCGGCGAGGGCTTCGGCGAGCTGGACGGAGAGTCCGTGGAGTTCGAGGTAGTCGCGGTAGGCGTTGGCCTGGAACATGCGGGCGGTCTCTTCGCCGATGCGGGAGCCGACGGTGACGACCTGGAAGCCGACGACGTCGGTCTCGCCGGATTCCTCGGGGCGGAAGAAGTCGGCCAGGCACAGCCGCCGGCCGCGGCGCTGGCGGGGGAAGGTGAAGCGGGTGCGTTCGTTGCCGGCCTCGTCCAGGACGATCAGGTCGTCGTCCTTGGACACGCAGGGGAAGTAGCCGTGGACCACGGCCGCCTCCAGCAGGCTGTCCCTCTGCAGCCGGTCCAGCAGCCCGCGCAGCCGGGGCCGGCCCTCGCTCTCGACGAGCTCCTCGTAGCTGGGTCCCTCACCGGTGCGGGCCTGCTTGAGACCCCACTGGCCCTTGAAGAGCGCGCCCTCGTCCAGCCAGGACGCGTACTCCTTGAGCTGGATGCCCTTGACGACCCGGGTGCCCCAGAACGGCGGGGCGGGCACCGGATTGTCGGTGGCGACGTCGGAACGGACATGCCCTTCCTCGGGGCGTTCCTCGATCTCCACGGTGGCCGCCCGGACACGCCGCTGGCGCAGTTCGGGCAGTTTCGCGCCGGGCACGCCCCGCTTGATGCCGATCAGGGCGTCCATGAGCCTGAGGCCCTCGAAGGCGTCGCGGGCGTAGCGGACCTCGCCGTCGTAGATCTCGTGGAGGTCCTGTTCGACGTAGGCGCGGGTGAGGGCGGCGCCGCCGAGGATGACCGGGTAGTCGGCGGACAGGCCCCGCTGGTTGAGCTCCTCCAGGTTCTCCTTCATGATCACCGTGGATTTGACCAGGAGGCCGGACATGCCGATGACGTCGGCCTTGTGCTCGTCGGCGGCCTCCAGGATCGCGGAGACGGGCTGCTTGATGCCGAGGTTGACGACGGTGTAGCCGTTGTTGGACAGGATGATGTCGACGAGGTTCTTGCCGATGTCGTGCACGTCACCGCGGACGGTGGCCAGCACGATGGTGCCCTTGCCCTCGTCGTCGGTCTTCTCCATGTGCGGCTCCAGATAGGCCACCGCGGTCTTCATCACCTCGGCGGACTGGAGCACGAACGGCAGTTGCATCTGCCCCGAACCGAACAGGTCACCGACGACCTTCATGCCGTCCAGCAGCGTCTCGTTGACGATCTCCAGGGCCGGACGCCCGGTGAGGGCGTCGTCCAGGTCCTGCTCCAGGCCGTTCTTCTCCCCGTCGATGATCCGCCGCTTCAGACGCTCCTCCAGCGGCAGCGCCGCCAGCTCCTGGGCCTTCGACGCCTTCAGCGACTTCGCGGTGGCACCCTCGAACAGGGCCATGAGCTTTTGCAGCGGATCGTAGCCCTCACGGCGACGGTCGTAGATCAGATCCAGAGCGGTGGTGACCTGCTCCTCGTCGAACCGGGCGATCGGCAGGATCTTGCTCGCGTGCACGATCGCCGAATCCAGCCCCGCCTTGACACACTCGTCCAGGAACACCGAGTTCAGCAGGATCCGGGCGGCCGGATTCAGGCCGAAGGAGATGTTGGACAGGCCGAGCGTGGTCTGCACCTGCGGGTGACGGCGCTTCAGCTCCCGGATGCCCTCGATGGTCGCCAGACCGTCCTTGCGGGACTCCTCCTGCCCGGTGCAGATCGTGAACGTCAGACAGTCCACCAGGATGTCCGACTCGTGAATGCCCCAGTTGCCCGTCAGATCGGCGATGAGCCGTTCGGCGATCTCCACCTTCTTCTCGGCGGTGCGGGCCTGGCCCTCCTCGTCGATGGTCAACGCGATCAGCGCCGCACCGTGCTCCCGCGCCAGGGCGGTGACCCTGGCGAAACGGGACTCGGGACCCGCGCCGTCCTCGTAGTTCACCGAGTTGATCACCGCACGCCCGCCGAGCTTCTCCAGACCCGCCCGAATCACCTCGACCTCGGTGGAGTCCAGCACGATCGGCAGCGTCGATGCGGTCGCGAACCGCCCCGCCAGCTCCTCCATGTCCGCCACACCGTCCCGGCCGACATAGTCCACACACAGGTCGAGCATGTGCGCGCCCTCACGGATCTGGTCCCGGGCCATCTCCACACAGTCGTCCCAGCGGCCCTCCAGCATCGCCTCACGGAACTTCTTCGAACCGTTCGCGTTCGTCCGCTCACCGATCGCCAGATACGACGTGTCCTGACGGAACGGGACGGACTGGTACAGCGAAGCGGCACCCGCCTCCGGACGCGGATCACGCTCGGCCGGGGCAAGACCCCGCACCCGCTCCACCACCTGCCGCAGATGCTCAGGCGTCGTACCGCAGCAGCCGCCCACCAGGCCGACCCCGAACTCCCGTACGAAACCCTCGTGCGCCTCGGCCAACTCCGCGCCGGACAAGGGGTAATGAGCCCCGTCCTTCGTCAGGACCGGCAGCCCGGCGTTGGGCATGCACGACAGGCCCACGCGCGCATGCCGGGCGAGATGGCGCAGGTGCTCGCTCATCTCGGCCGGTCCGGTGGCACAGTTCAGGCCGATCATGTCGATCCCGAGCGGCTCCAGCGCGGTCAGCGCCGCCCCGATCTCCGAACCCAGCAGCATCGTGCCGGTCGTCTCCACCGTCACCGACACGATCACCGGCACATCCAGGCCCAGGGCGTCCAGCGCACGGCGGGCGCCGAGCACAGCGGCCTTGGTCTGCAGCAGATCCTGAGTGGTCTCCACCAGAAGCGCGTCCGCACCGCCGGCGACCAGACCCTCGGCATTGCACTGATAGGCGTCACGCAGCACCGTGTACGGCGCGTGCCCCAGAGTGGGCAGCTTCGTGCCCGGACCCATGGAACCCAGCACCCACCGCTGCCGCCCGTCCCGCGCCGCGAACTCGTCGGCCACCTCACGCGCGACCCGCGCACCGGCCTCCGACAACTCATGGACCCGCTCGGGAATGTCGTACTCACCCAGAGCCGAGTGGTTCGCGCCGAAGGTGTTGGTCTCCACGCAGTCCACGCCCGCGGCGAAGTACTCCTCGTGCACCGAGCGGACGATGTCCGGCCGGGTCAGGTTCAGGACCTCGTTGCAGCCCTCGAGCTGCTGGAAGTCGTCGAGCGTGGGGTTCTGCGCCTGGAGCATGGTGCCCATCGCCCCGTCGGCGACCACCACACGGGTGGCGAGTGCCTCACGCAGGGCGGACACACGGGTCCGGGTGTCGGCG
>NZ_JBEZVJ010000076.1:0-2558 GCF_040636935.1 Streptomyces sp. NPDC032940
GCGATCTCACCCTGCGAATGACCGATCACCGCAGCAGGAGCGACACCATGCGAACGCCACACCTCGGCCAGCGACACCATGACCGCCCACAACACCGGCTGCACCACATCAACCTGCTCAAGCCAGGCATCCGCGTCCGCATCCCGCAGGACGTCGATCAGCGACCAGTCCACGAACGGCGCGAGCGCAGCCCCACACTCGGCGATCCGCTCCGCGAACACCGGGGAGCTGTCAAGGAGCTCGGCCGCCATCCCCGCCCACTGCGAACCCTGCCCCGGGAACACGAACACCGCACGGCCATCCGCGCCCGCCGCACTCCCCCACACCACACCCGACGCCTCACGACCCTCAGCCAGCGCCCGCAGACCGTCCGCACCGTCCAGGACCACCGCGCGGTGCTCGAACACCGACCGCGTCGCCGCCAACGACCACGCCACATCCACCGCAGCAAGCTCAGAACGCTCACCCAGGAACGACACCAGACGCCCCGCCTGACCCCGCAGCGCAGCCTCCGACTTCGCCGACACCACCCACGGCACCACCACCGGCGGCTCGGCGTCCGCGGTCGGCTCCTCCGCGACAGTCGGAGCCTGCTCCAGGACCACGTGCGCGTTCGTCCCACTCACACCGAAGGAAGAGACGCCCGCCCGGCGCGCATGCCCGGTCTCGGGCCAAGGGGTCGAGTCCGTGAGCAGTTCGACGGATCCTGCCGTCCAGTCCACGTGCGAGGACGGTTCGTCGACGTGCAGGGTCTGCGGCAGCAGCCCGTGCTGCATGGCCAGGACCATCTTCATCACACCGGCCACACCAGCCGCCGCCTGCGTGTGCCCGATGTTCGACTTGATGGAGCCGAGCCACAGCGGCCGGTCCTCGGGACGGTCCTGGCCGTACGTGGCCAGCAGCGCCTGCGCCTCGATCGGGTCGCCGAGCTTCGTGCCCGTACCGTGCGCCTCCACCACGTCGACCTCAGCCGCCGGCACTCGAGCGTTCGCCAACGCGGCCCGGATGACACGCTGCTGCGAGGGGCCGTTCGGCGCCGTCAGGCCGTTGCTCGCGCCGTCCTGATTGACCGCCGAACCCCGCACCACCGCCAGCACCTGGTGCCCGTTACGCCGGGCATCCGACAGCCGCTCCAGGAGGAGCATGCCGACGCCCTCGCCCCAGCCGGTGCCGTCCGCGCCTGACGCGAACGCCTTGCAACGGCCGTCGGGAGCAAGTCCCCGCTGGCGGCTGAACTCCACGAAGAGTTCGGGGGTGGACATCACTGTGACGCCGCCCGCCAAGGCCAGCGTGCACTCGCCCTGACGCAGCGACTGCGCCGCCAGATGCAGAGCCACCAGCGACGAGGAGCACGCCGTGTCCACGGTGACGGCAGGGCCCTCAAGGCCGAACGTGTAGGAGATGCGGCCGGAGACGACGCTGGCGGCGCTGCCGGTCACCAGGTGACCTTCGACGTTCTCGGCGGGTGCCTCGCGCAGATTTCGGGCGTAGTCCTGTCCGTTGCTGCCGATGAAGACGCCGGTCTGGCTGCCGTGCAGGAGCGTGCCGTCGATACCGGCTCGTTCGAACGCTTCCCAGGACGTCTTCAGCAGCAGGCGCTGCTGTGGGTCCATCGTCGTCGCCTCGCGGGGCGAGATCCCGAAGAACTTGGGGTCGAAGTCTCCCGCGTCGTCGAGGAAAGCGCCCTTGTCGACGTAGCTCTTGCCCGTCTCGTCCGGGTCGGAGTCGAAGAGGCTGTCCAGGTCCCAGCCGCGTCCGTCGGGGAAGTCGGTGAGTACGTCGCGTCCGTCGACCAGCAGGTTCCACAGGTCCTCGGGAGTACGTACCCCGCCCGGGAAGCGGCAGCTCATCCCGACGATGGCGATCGGTTCGTCGTCCGTCGTCGTCGCTACGACAGGTGCCGGTCCCCCGTCGCCGCTCAACCCCAGCGCTTCCTCGCGCAGCACCCGTGCCAACGCCCGCACCGTGGGGTGGTCGAACAGAAGGGTGGTCGAGAGCTTCAGATCTGCGGCCGCATTGAGACGGTTGCGCAAGGTGACGGCAGCAAGGGAGTCGAAGCCCAGCTCTTTGAAGGCACGGTCGACGTCGACCGTGTCCGTTCGCCGGTGCCCGAGCACGGCGGCGACATGCGAGCGGACGAACTCGACGACCGCTCGTTCCTGTTCGGCAGCCCCCAGTCCGGCGAGCCGCTGCCGCAGGGTCCCGTCGCCTGGAGCGGAACGGTCGGCGGCCGTGTCGGCTGCGGTGCTCCGCGTCAGCTCCTTCAGCAGCTGTGACGTATGCGTGGTCGCCCTGGCCTGGGCGAGGGTGTCCCAGTCGACGTCTGCGACCACCAGTGAGGCGGCCATCGGGTCGTTGACCACCGCCTCCAGCTCGGCGATCGCCAGGTCGGGGGCCATGGCGGGCAGGCCGTGCCGCTCCCAACGATCCGCCACGGCGTAGGCCATGCCGTCGTCGGCCCAAGGGCCCCACGCGATCGACGTCGCCGGCAGACCCTCACCACGCCGCGCCTCGGCCAACGCATCCAAATACGCGTTCGCCGCCGCATAGTTCGCCTG
>NZ_JBEZVJ010000077.1:0-2492 GCF_040636935.1 Streptomyces sp. NPDC032940
GTGAAGCCCTGCTCGTCACCGGAGTAGATCACCGGGTTGCCCCGCGACAGGAACATCAACTCGTGCGCCAGCCGGTCCCGCCGCAACAGTTCCGCGTCCCCGGCCCCCGGGTGATCGGACTTCAGGAAGGAGCCGATGCGGCCCATGTCGTGATTGCCGAGAAACGTGACCTCGTTGTATGCGTTGGCCTTGTCCGTGGTGTACCGGTAGTCCTGTGCGAAGACGTCCGACAGGCCGGAGGCCGACTTGCCCTGCGAGGCGTAGCCGCGGATGGCGTTCTGGAGCGGGAAGTCGAGCGTCGCGTCGAGGCGGCCCTCGGTCACGTACGGGGCGATGACGGACGGGTCGGCGGAGAGCGTCTCACCGAAGATGAAGAAGTCGTCCCGGCCCCGCTTGGCGGCGTAGGCGTCGAGGGCCGTGGCCCACTGCGTCCAGAACTTCATGTCGACGTTGCGGACGGTGTCCACGCGGAAGCCGTCGATGTCGAAGTCCTTGACCCACCTCTCGTAGATCTTCTCCATGCCCTCGACGACCTCGGGCCGCTCGGTCCACAGATCGTCCAGGCCGGTGTGGTCGCCGTAGAGGCCGCTCTCGCCGACGAAGGTCGAGTCGCCGCGGTTGTGGTACATCGTCGGGTCGTTCAGCCACGCCGGGACTTTGGCCGTCTTCTCCGCAGCCGGGATCTGCGGCGTGTAGGGGAACGAGTCCTCGTCGACCTTGCGGTCGGTCTCCTCGGTGTCGTCGAACGGACGGCCCTCGGTGTCGAGGTAGGGGTAGGCGCCCTTGCTCCGGTAGCCGTACTTCTTCTCGGTGTTGGTGAGGACGTCGGCGGTGTGGTTGGTGATGACGTCGAAGTAGACCTTCATACCCTTGGCATGGGCCTTGGAGACGAGGTTCTTCAGGTCCTGGTTGGTGCCGAAGTGCGGGTCGACCCGGGTGAAGTCGGTGATCCAGTAGCCGTGATATCCGGCGCTCTCGCCGTTGCCCTGGACCGGTTTGTTCTTGAAGATCGGCGCCATCCATATCGCGGTGGTGCCCAGGCCCTTGATGTAGTCGAGCTTCCGGGTCAGACCCTTGAGGTCGCCGCCCTGGTAGAAGCCCTTGTCCGTGGGGTCGAATCCGGTCACCGAGCGGCTGCCGGTGAGACCTCCCCTGTCGTTGGACCGGTCCCCGTTCGCGAACCGGTCGGGCAGGACGAAGTAGAACTGTTCGCGGGTCACATCATGGCGTGCGGGCTCCGCGGCCAGTTTCGCGTCGGAGGGCGGCTTGGGCGGTGTCGGGGCCGCCGAAGCCGGCGTGGCAGTGTGCAGCGCTGCGCCGAGCAGCGCCGCCGCGACCGCTGCGGCGGCCGCCTTCCGTGAGGCGCCGTGCGCGCCATGTCTGCGGTTCACCTGGTCGAACCCTTCTGGACCTGCTGGGGCGTGGAGAACAGTGCTGTCACGCTCGTTGCACCCAACAGAGCTCCGTTGTCGGAACGTTGGGTGGCGATGAGCTGCTTGGCCCGGCGTGCTTCGGGGATGCGGTCGCGGTCGCGCGGGTCGATGGAGAACGCCGTGGTGTCGGCGAGTTCGGGGTGCGCCGCCTGCTGAGCCGCGCTCAGCTCGGTGGGGACGAGACGTAGCCACTGCCCTTCGTCGGACAGGACGCCGTCCCGCAGAGTCAGACCCCCGTCCGCGGCGTAGACGAGTTGCTGGGCGGCGACGCCCGTGCCGGTGCCGTGCCACACGACGGTGTTCTCGTCGATCCAAGTGGCCGCGGAGGCCGCGGGATCGAGATCCATCGGGAAGGCACCGCCGAGGGACGGCGTCAGATAGGGCGCCTCGCCCGCGACGCGCCACACCTCGTGGCCGTACAAGGAGAAGACAAGTGCCTCGTCGGCCGGGACGTCCTTTTCTTCCTTCTTGTGGAAGACGTAGCTCAGGGAAGGCGCACCCGCTTTGAGAGGCACTTCGAATACGAGACCGTAGGCGTCGCGGCGTACCGGTTGGATCGGTTCGTTCCACTCGGACGGGTTCGCGGCTCCGGTCCAGGTGTGCAAGCCCCAGCCGGCGTAGTCGCCGTCCGGACGGTGGTAGTGGAGGACGGCCTTCGTCGTGTCCTGAGGTGGATAGGCGTCCGCGGGACGGACGGCGTCCACGAGGTCCGAGTTCTCCTTCGTCCATACCTCACCGGCCGCGGCGACGTCCACGACACGCTCGGCGCCTTCGGGTTTACCGTCACGCTCGACCGTGAATCGGATCTTCCCGGTCCCCTCCGCGGGGCTGAGCCATGCGAACGCTCCGTAGGCGTCCCGTCCCGAGAAGTCGGCGGTGGTCCCGTTCGCGGTGTGAAGCGTCAGGCCGGTGTAGTCGCCGTCGGCGCGGTGGTAGTGCACGACGACGTGGCGGCGTTCGGCCGTCGGCTTCTTCGGCGTCGGTGCCTGCCCCGTCACGGTGTCGGCGAGTGTGCTCGCGGTGCGGCCGGCACGGTCGACCACCACGGCCTTGTAGCGC
>NZ_JBEZVJ010000078.1:0-2413 GCF_040636935.1 Streptomyces sp. NPDC032940
CAGGACGTGGCGGCGGCGGAACGTCGTACGCCGCTCGGCGACCGCTGCCAGGACCTGCTCAGCCGCCGCAGCAACGTCGACCCCGGCGGGGACGGGCGGTGCAGTCCGGCGCGGGCGGCGGCCTGGGCGGTGGCGATCAGGGTGTCCACGGTGGCGCGGTCGGTGACCGTGATGGCGCGGCGCCGCCAGTCGGCCAGGAGGTCGTCCAGGGACCGGGCGGTGCGCTTGGCGGGGCTGCTCCGGTTGCGGGCTTGTTCGAGCAGGGCGTGGCGGGCGGCACCGTGCGGCTGGCGTCCGTGGCGGCGCCGGTAGTCGTCGAAGAAGGCCTCGGCGGTGGTCCGTACGGCACCGGAGCGCTGCGCGAGCGCGACGAGCAGCCGCGCATCGATGCCGACGATCCGCATCACCGGCCGCTGGCCGGGGGTGACCTCGACCTCTTCGGTGGCAAGCCCGAGGCGGGAGCAGATGAGCTCGAGGGAGCGCTGGTTGAACAGTTCGCTCGCGGCGACGACGTCGCGCAGCAGGAGCCTCGAGTCGAGGTTGCGCCAGCGGCCGTCCGGGCCCTGCACGCGGGGGGAGATGACGGCGTGCTCGTGCAGCATCGGGTCGCCGGCGCGGGACTCGTAGTGGAGGTAGACCGTGGCGAGCAGGCCCGGCCGGGCCCGCTGCTGGACCACGCCGCCCGGGCCGGTGCGCACCGCGAGCGCGTTGTCCTCGATCCAGGCGAGGGTTTCCGTGCGGGCCTGGGCGAGGACTTCGAGGACGGTCCTGCCTACGTCGGGGCCGCCGAGCGCGAACAGCAGTGACAGTTCCTCGCTGGAGAAGGTGAGGTCGTATCCGGTCACGGCGCGGCGCTGGGGCCCGGTGCGGGCGGCTAGGAACCGTGCGAGTTCGGTGCCGTCGGCCGGCGCCCGGTGGTACTCGGCCTGGAAGGCGCGGGCCGCGCACCGCATGCGGACGTCCTTCTTCTCGGCCTTCGTCAGGGGGCGGCACAGCTGCACGCTGACGTGCTCGATGACCTCGGCGATCTCCTTGTCGAGCGGCGAGGACTCGGCCAACTGCGGCACGACAGGACCGAGTCGAGCCGCCCGCATGGCCTTCTTGAAGGTGGCGCCCTGGCTGAGTTCCCTGACGGCGATCGCTTCGGCGTCGTCGGGGTGCATGCCGAGACCGAACAGGGCCCGCATCTGTGCATCCGTGACGATCCCGGCCAGGCCCAGAGCGGCGGCGGCCTGCCCGTGCCAGACGCCGGGCGGCACTCCCGGCACGCTGGAGGACACCGTCAAAGCAGACCACCTGCGTGCACGGCACTGCGGGCGTCGGGCGGCGCAGGGCACGGGGCTCCCAGGGCCCTGGAAACGACCTTCGTACGCGTCCCGCCGGGAGGGAAACCGGCCCGCACGCCAGGTGGGAAGTCAAAAGTGCCAGAGGTGCTCAGCAACTTGCCTGCCACCGACCGGGGACCACACGCCCCGCCACCACCACAAGACCCCGGTACCCGTGGCGTCCACGCACCAGCGGCGCACCGGGGCGCGGCCCTCTCCCCCAGGTGTGCCGGGGACCGGATCTGTCGGGAGTCCTCTCTCATCTGGTGCGGGCCTCCCCTGGCTCTTCCCGTGTACGGGACCGGGCGTGGCGGCGGTAGTGCTACGGCCTGGGAGGCGGGCGGCTGGAGGGGGTTGGGGGCTGGGGGCGCGGCTGAGACTGGCGCGGTACGTGGCCCGCAGGTGGTGTGGGCCCGGGTGGCTGGGAGGTGGCTGTGGTGGCGGTGAGCCGGACCAATGGCGTGGGGAGGGCGGCGGCCGGAGAGGCCACGGTCCCCGGTGCGGAGAAGTCGGCGGCCGGGAGGCGGGGGCGTCGGCGGCCGGGGAGAAGCCGGGTGCGGGCGGTGGGCCGCGGCGGGATGGTGGGCACTCGGGCGGATCGGTGGGCGGAGTAGGGGTGCCCGCTCCCCCGGTGGACGCTCCGTCGGCGGGGGCGGCTGCTCCCTCGATGGCCGCTCCCCCGCCGGGGGCAGGCGCGGCGTCGGAGGCCGGGGCGGTTGGGGGTGGGGGCTCGTCGGGTTCGGTGGGAGTGGCGGGGTCGGGGTGGCCGGAGTCGCGGTGAGGTGCGCGGGTGGCGCGCGGTGGGGCTGGTGTGCGCGGACGGGCTGGCGGGAGCAGCTGCGGCTGCCTGGTTCGCCAGGGCGGGAGCTCGCCATGTCGCTGCCGCCATCGGCACCAGCCCTGGACGCCGTGCCCGTCAGGGTCCGGCGGCCACCACCGCGCCAGGGTTGGGATGTGGAGTTGGTTGTCAGGGGCTTCCGGTTGGATGAGTGCGTGAGCCCTTTTCAACCTGACGCCTTGGTCCGGTAGTTGGGCTGACAACGTGGTGAAGCCCCTGGTAGATGGGTTTTCGACCAAGAGAACCGTCT
>NZ_JBEZVJ010000079.1:0-2200 GCF_040636935.1 Streptomyces sp. NPDC032940
GCACCCAGCGCCGTACCGCCCTTCGCATCCCGCTTGAACCAGATGTTCGGGAACGCCAGGAACCGGTGCCACGCCACACCCATGTCGGTCTTCAGCGAAATGACGATCATCCAGACGAAGGACGTCGCGATCTTCAGGAACGCGGCGCAGCGGACCAGGTCCTCCAAGGTGGCCGGGTTCATCTCCTGGAACCGGTCCACCAACGGGTAGGAGACGAAGTAGGAGGCCTCGTAGCCGTCCACGTGGTGCAGGGCGCCCTCGAGGGCGTGCAGCACCAGGATGCAGGTGCCGACGATGACGATGACGGTCTCGATGAAGTACGCCTGGCCGGTGTTGGAGCCCGTGAAGCGGGACTTGCGGCCCGGGGCCGTGGGCCGGCTCAGCTGCCGGACGACGATCAGCGTGAGGATGCCGAGCACCGTCGTCGCGCTGAGGAACTCGACGAAGACGTTGTACGGCGCCCAGTCACCGAGCACCGGCAGCACCCAGTCGGCCTGGAACAGCTGGCCGACGGCGTTGACCAGCGTCACCAGCAGGGCGTAGAAGCCCACGGCGACGAACCAGTGCGCGAAGCCGATGAGGCCCCAGCGGTTCATCCGGGTGTGAACGAGGAACTCCCGGACCAGAGTCACCGTGCGTCGGTAGGGGTTGCCGGTCCGGAGTCCCGGTGGGGCGGGCTGGCCGAGCCGTACCAAGCGGTAGATCTGGTGGACGGCCCGGAAGAACAGCGCGAAGCCGACCACGATCAGGGCCAGTGACACGACGATCGCGACGAGTTGCATGGACGGGCTCCTCAAACCGGCGAAAGTCAGCTACTAAGCGGTAGCTTTTCGTTGTGGTCGGAGCCTACCCACGTACCGCGTCGCCCACAGCCGAACCGTGGTGATCCCTGCCGCACCGGCGCCCGCGAGCGGGCGCCGGTTCACGCGGAGCGGACGCCGCCGCCCACGCGGGCGGAGGAGACGGGAACCGTGGAGGGCATCTGGTGCTCGGCCGTCAACGGGGTCTCGGGAGCCGCCACCAGGATCGACTGCTGGAGCCGGCGCAGCCGGGCCGAGGGCTCCAGCCCCAGGTCCCGTACGAGGGTGCTGCGCAGCCGGTGGTAGACGTCGAGGGCCTCGCCCCGTCGGCCCGAGCGGTGCAGCGCGAGCATGAACTGGGCATGCAGGTTCTCGTGGGACCAGTAACGGCTCGTCAGCACGGTGAGTTCGGCGAGCAGCTCGCGGTGCCGGCCGAGGCGGAGGTCGGCCTCGATGCGCTGATCGAGGGCGCACAGCCGGCTCTCCTCCAGCCGCTTGGCCTCCATCTCCAGCCGCGCGCCGATCTGCACGTCGGCGAGGGCCGAGCCGGTCCACAGGGCCAGCGCCTCACCCAGCAGACGCGAGGCGTCCTTGAAGCCCCCCGCGTCCATGGCCCGGTAGCCCATGCCGGCCAGCCGCTCGAACTCCCTCACGTCGCTGGTACCGCCGCCCGAGACGAGCATGTACCCGCCGGAGGCGGTGACCAGGACGTCCTTGGCGCTGCGCCGGGGAGCCGAAGCGGGATCGGCCTCGGGCGCCTCCTGCTCGAGCGCCTGGCCGATGAGGTCGCGCAGTTGCAGCACGTAGGTCTGCAGGGTGGTGCGCGCACTGCGGGGCGGCTGGCCCGCCCACAGTTCGTCGATGAGAGCGGAGACCGGCACCACCTGGTCGGCGTGCAGCGCCAGAAGGGCGAGCACCTGCCGGGGCTTGGGTGCAGTCGGGGCGATGGAGACCCCGTTCTCCCTGACGTCCAATATGCCCAGTACGTCGATCTGCACGCCGTGCCCCCTAGGTGAGTGTGCTGCGATCCGGCACCTCAGGAGTAAAAAACAGCCCAGATGGTTTGTCAATACCAAACCGATCGCGCTGTTTCCCGGGATCCTAGGGCAGTTTCGGGACTGCTGCACTATGCAAGCTTCTGACCTGCTGCTTTACCAAAGCCGAAGGCGCCGGAAACCAGCGAGCGCACAGGCGTTCATCGAACGCTCGCAGCAACTCCCCTGGAGGAAACGGGCGAAGCCGAGGGCACGGCAGCCACTCCCACACGGAATAACCGACCTCACGCGCGGTTGCCGTGCCCCGCCATCACTGCGGCGGGTTGCCGTGCTTGCGGGAGGGCAGGTCGGCGTGCTTGGTGTGGAGCATCGCCAGGGAGCGGATGAGGACCTCGCGGGTCTCGG
>NZ_JBEZVJ010000080.1:0-1975 GCF_040636935.1 Streptomyces sp. NPDC032940
TCGCGGAGCACGCTCGGCCACAGGGCCCGCAGGCCGCCCTCCAGCGGGGGTGTGAAGAGGCCCGCGGCTCCCACGGCCACGTACGCGAGCGCAGCGGGCTCGGTACCGGCGAAGGCGAACAGGGTCATGGCGAGGCCCGACAGCACGGCGGCCGGCAGCTGCACGCGGGGCTGCCCGTGCAGGTCGACCAGCCGTCCCAGCACGGGCTGCCCCACGGCGTTGGCGACCCCGTAGACGGCGGCCAGGGCCCCCGCCAGGCTGTACGAGCCGCCCTCGGCCCGAACGAACAGCACGATCGCGATCGCCGCGGTGGCGTTGGGCAGCCGCCCCACGAGCGTGCCGACGAGCAGCCGTACGGCGTGCCGCGCCCGGAGAATGTCCAGGTATCCGGCGACCACGACCCACCCCCTTCGCATGAGACCTCGATGAGGTTTTACGTATAACTTCCGTTGCCATACGTACCATGTCGGCTGTTCACGAGTCCAGACGAAAGCGCAGGGGAACGGTGGCACGAGGCAGTACCCGCCCCACCAGCCGGGACGTCGCCCAGGCCGCCGGCGTCTCCCAGGCGGCGGTCTCCCTGGTCCTCGGCGACAAGTGGCGCGGCCGGGTGTCGGAGCCCACCGCCCAGCGCGTCCGCGAGGCCGCCGACGCGCTCGGCTACCGCCCGAACCTCGCCGCCCGCAATCTCCGCCTCGGCCGCACCCGCACGGTCCTGCTGGTCGTCCCGGCGCTGACCACCGAGTTCTTCGCCGGCGTCTACACCGGCGCGGCGCGCGTCGCCGCGGAGCACGGCTTCGGCGTGGTCCTCTACCCCTCCCCCGAGGGCGTGGGTCCGGCCCGGGACCCCTTCGCCTCCGCCCGGGCCGCCCTGGACGGCGTCATCGCGTCCTCCATGGCCGCCGACGCGCTCTCCGCCATCCGCGGCGACCAGCTGCCGCTGGTCATGCTGGACAGCGACCCGGAGGGCAGCCTGGGCGCGGCGACGGTCAACCTGGACATCGCGGACGCGGTCCGCCAGCTCGCGGAACACCTTCTGGGGCTGGGCCACCGCCGATTCCTGCACCTCGCGGCGGACGTCCCGTCCTGGACGTTCGAGGTCCGCGCACGGGAGCTGTCAGCACGGCTGGACGCCGTTCCCGGCACCACGCTGCGCACCGCGCGGGCCGCCATCTCGATCGAGGACGCCCTGACGGCCACGGCGACCGCACTCGCGGAGCCGGGTCCGCGTCCGACGGCGCTGGTCTGCGACGACGACAAACTGGCGGTCGGCGCGTACAAGGCGGCCCGGCGGATGGGGCTGCGCATCCCCGACGACCTCTCGGTCACGGGCCTCGACGACCTCGGCCTGGCCACCGCCATCGACCCCGAGCTGACGACGGTCCGCCTGGACGCGGAACTGTTCGGCGAACGGGGGATGCGGGCGCTGCTGGCGGTACTGGAGGGCGGGACGCCCGAGGCCGGGGACATCCCGGTGGACCTGGTGGTACGGGGCTCGACGGCGCCCCCGGGGTGGGCGACGGACCATGCGCCCCGGCGCTGAAGCGGACCGGGGGTGGGTGCACGTGGCTTTTGTTGCCTGGGTGCCCGGAGCGGGCGCGAGGCGGGGGTGGGTCGCGCAGCCCGGCGCTACGGGGTGCCTCCCCCAGAGGGGGGCAGAGGAGGGACCCCAGCGCCCACCCGTGCCGCCCTGGGGGCACCTCCCAGGCCGTTCAGGCACTGGGGAGGCACGACTGCCCGCAGCCAGGACGGCACGGCGGGCGACTGCCCGCAGCCAGGACGGCACGGCGGGGGCGACTGCCCGCAGCTGGGGCGGGATGGGATGGCAGCCGTCAGCCGCGTACGGCGAGAAGGGGCCGTGTCGGGGGGTGTCCGCCCGCAGCGGTTGGCGCGTCAACGCCCCGCCTGCTGGCAAGGAACCGATTTCGCGCCGTTCCGAGGACGGACACCCCCCGGCGCGGCCCCGACCCACCAC
>NZ_JBEZVJ010000082.1:0-1847 GCF_040636935.1 Streptomyces sp. NPDC032940
GATGGGTAGGGGAGCGTCGTCTGCCGGGTGAAGCAGCACCGGAAGGTAGTTGTGGACGGTTGACGAGTGAGAATGCAGGCATGAGTAGCGATACAAACGTGAGAAACGTTTGCGCCGATTGACTAAGGGTTCCTGGGTCAAGCTGATCTGCCCAGGGTAAGTCGGGACCTAAGGCGAGGCCGACAGGCGTAGTCGATGGATAACCGGTTGATATTCCGGTACCCGCTGTGAAGCGTCAAACATCGAGCATCGTGATGCTAAGGCCGTGAAGCCGCCCTGATCTCTTCGGAGTTGAGGGGAGTGGTGGAGCCGCTGAACCAAGCGGTTAGTAGGTGAGTGATGGGGTGACGCAGGAAGGTAGTCCATCCCGGGCGGTGGTTGTCCCGGGGTAAGGGTGTAGGCCGTGCGATAGGCAAATCCGTCGCACATGTGGCTGAGACCTGATGCCGAGCCGATTGTGGTGAAGTGGATGATCCTATGCTGTCGAGAAAAGCCTCTAGCGAGTTTCATGGCGGCCCGTACCCTAAACCGACTCAGGTGGTCAGGTAGAGAATACCGAGGCGTTCGGGTGAACTATGGTTAAGGAACTCGGCAAAATGCCCCCGTAACTTCGGGAGAAGGGGGGCCACACCTGGTGACGGAGTTTTCCTCCTGAGCTGGGGGTGGCCGCAGAGACCAGCGAGAAGCGACTGTTTACTAAAAACACAGGTCCGTGCGAAGCCGTAAGGCGATGTATACGGACTGACGCCTGCCCGGTGCTGGAACGTTAAGGGGACCGGTTAGCTCAGATTCGTCTGGGCGAAGCTGAGAACTTAAGCGCCAGTAAACGGCGGTGGTAACTATAACCATCCTAAGGTAGCGAAATTCCTTGTCGGGTAAGTTCCGACCTGCACGAATGGCGTAACGACTTCTCGACTGTCTCAACCATAGGCCCGGTGAAATTGCACTACGAGTAAAGATGCTCGTTTCGCGCAGCAGGACGGAAAGACCCCGGGACCTTTACTACAGTTTGATATTGGTGTTCGGTTCGGCTTGTGTAGGATAGCTGGGAGACTGTGAACTCTGGACGCCAGTTCAGGGGGAGTCGTCGTTGAAATACCAGTCTGGTCGTGCTGGATGTCTAACCTGGGTCCGTGATCCGGATCAGGGACAGTGTCTGATGGGTAGTTTAACTGGGGCGGTTGCCTCCTAAAGAGTAACGGAGGCGCCCAAAGGTTCCCTCAGCCTGGTTGGCAATCAGGTGTTGAGTGTAAGTGCACAAGGGAGCTTGACTGTGAGACCGACGGGTCGAGCAGGGACGAAAGTCGGGACTAGTGATCCGGCGGTGGCTTGTGGAAGCGCCGTCGCTCAACGGATAAAAGGTACCCCGGGGATAACAGGCTGATCTTCCCCAAGAGTCCATATCGACGGGATGGTTTGGCACCTCGATGTCGGCTCGTCGCATCCTGGGGCTGGAGTCGGTCCCAAGGGTTGGGCTGTTCGCCCATTAAAGCGGTACGCGAGCTGGGTTTAGAACGTCGTGAGACAGTTCGGTCCCTATCCGCTGTGCGCGTAGGAGTCTTGAGAAGGGCTGTCCCTAGTACGAGAGGACCGGGACGGACGAACCTCTGGTGTGCCAGTTGTCCTGCCAAGGGCATGGCTGGTTGGCTACGTTCGGGAGGGATAACCGCTGAAAGCATCTAAGCGGGAAGCCTGCTTCGAGATGAGGACTCCCACCCACTTGATGGGGTAAGGCTCCCAGTAGACGACTGGGTTGATAGGCCGGATCTGGAAGCACCGTGAGGTGTGGAGGTGACCGGTACTAATAGGCCGAGGGCTTGTCCTCAGTTGCTCGCGTCCACTGTGTT
>NZ_JBEZVJ010000083.1:0-1841 GCF_040636935.1 Streptomyces sp. NPDC032940
CCCGGCCCATGCCTCCCTCGCCCAGTACCGCGCGCGTCCGGTACGGCCCGACCGTACGCGGATCAGACGGCGCCAGGTCCCACACAGACGGCCTCCCGCAACCATCCCGATCGATTCAGTGACATGTCCTACGCGGCAGGGCCGACGATGTACAGCAACGTGTAGACCCCTGTGTCCTCCGTTGAAGGTTCCCCGTTCTTGTCCATCGGGGCAGCGGTGAGATCAACTTCCCATTTCTCGCTGGTGTAACGGAAGAAGCCTCTGTCCTTCATGGCGTCGCTGAGGCCTTCGTCTTTGAACCCATTGGCCTCGAACTCCTTGAGCGTCGCCGTCACCGCTTCCTTGGGCAAGCCGATGACCTGTGCGCTGTGGTATTGGCCCTCAAGGGGCTCCGATCCCGCCTTGATCTTGTAGCCGAGGGGCAAGGGGATCTCCGGCGGCCACTCGTCAGGTACCTCGTCCTGCTTCTCCAGGCCCTCTTCCGACGATCCGGCGGAGGAGGCCGAGGAAGCAGCGGTGCTGCCGGCCCGGGGCGGGGCGTCGTCCTCCTTCTGATCGGAACAAGCGGTCAGCAGGGTCAAGGAGACGAGGCCGGCTGCGAGCGCGGCGCTGGGACGGAACACGGGGAGGTCCTTCCGATCGATGCAGGTGGGGATGACGTGGGGTCAGTTGTGGTCTGCGTCCGCCTCTTCCAGGGACTCGGCCAGCACCGGCAGTCCGCCGGGCCAGCGGATCGACAGCACCGTCGGTGAAGCGGCCGAGGCGAACTCGTCGGTGCCGGACAGGTGAGCGACACGCCCTGCCGCGAAGGCCGGCAGCGCGTCCAGATCCCGGCTGGCCAGGTCCTGTCGGACCAGCTCGGACGTGGTGGAGTACAGGACGATGACGTCGGATTCGAGCCGGTGCAGATCCTCGTAGTCCAGGGTGTACATCATGCCGTCGTCGTCGGCGTCCAGCTCGGCCACCGAGTCCGCCAGCCGCATGCCCAGCCCTTCGAGCACCCGGACGACCGGGCTGGCATCGGAGAAGACGTGCACCCGATTTCGGGACGGATCGTTGACCACCGCCGCGAAGGAGGTGCCGGTGAGCCCGTGCCGCTCACCGAGCGCGGCCAGGCGAGTGTCGGTGTCCGCGAGCAACTCCTCGCCCTTCGCCGGCACTCCCAGAGCCTTCGCTGTGGTGGCGACGACTCCCTCCCAGGGTTCCAGCGAGGCGTCCGCAGGGCGGGCCACGACCGGGGCGACATCGCTGAGTTGCTCGTACTGCTCCTCGGTCAGGCCCGAGTACGGAGCGAGAATGAGGTCGGGGTCGGTCGCGGCGATCTGTTCCACGGGTAACGTCCAGCTCGCCGAGCCGCTCTCACTGAAGACGACGGGGGCGCCGAGGCCCTTGTCCTCATAGGCGTCCGCGACCCAGGGGAGCATCCCCTCGCCGGACGCGGAGTCCTCCTCGGCGATGCCGACCGGGAACGTGCCCAGCGCGATCGCGGTCTCGGCAGCGCCCCAGCCCCAGGCGGCCACCCGTCGCGGCCTGGACCGGACGACCGTCTCCCCGTAGTCGTGCCTGATCGTCACGGGAAAGGTGCCGGCTGCGGTTCCGGCCGGCTTCTCGGACGCGGTATCGCTGCCGTCACCGGTCGGCCAAGGGACGGTGACGGCGAGGGCCACGGCGACCGCCGCGGCCAGCACGGGTAGGCCGATGCGCCACTTGCGCCGGCCGGGACCGGCGCCCGGGTCCGCTCCCGCGGTGAAGATCTTCGTCGGGTCGAGGTCGTGCGGTCCGGGCAGGACGGTGGTGGGGTCGACGTCGGTGTAGCGGTGCAGTTCGGTGCGTTGCTGTCG
>NZ_JBEZVJ010000084.1:0-1777 GCF_040636935.1 Streptomyces sp. NPDC032940
TCAAGGCCCGCGCACGGCGCGGGCGCGCGCCGCCTCTGCGGCGCGGCCTGCCTCCTAATGGTGCGGTAAGGCGCTGGGCGGTTTCTCATGGCCGAGCGTCCCTGGACGGGTGGGCATGTGGTGATCCGTAGTCGCTCCTGAGGCCTGACCTCTCAAGACAGAGTCGGCCCCACGTGCCTACTTGCCCAGTGCAGCAGCGCCGGGGGTGGCGGGGCCGGCCCGCGCTCATGCCTTCGTCCCGCGCGGACCGGCCCCGCCACCCCCGCTCGCACACAATCAGCGGCATCGTTGGCTCTCGTGGTTCAAGCCGCCGCCAGGGAACACCTCTCACCGCTCGGCGAACGCTCCCAGTTCCGCAGCTGACCGAGACCCCTGGCGACCGCTGGGATTGCGAACGGCTAATCGGATGACGGGCCTTGAGCCCTGCCATTAGGGAGACGCGCAACCCCGCCACGGCGACGACCTCACACCACCGCCACCCACCCAAGGACACCACCATGACCAGCGTGTTCTGCGGCATCGACTGGGCCACCGACCACCACGACATCGCACTGCTCGACGAGGCCGGCACCCTCCTGGACAAGCTCCGCATCGACGACACCCCAGAAGGCCTCAGCCAGCTCCTGCAGCTGCTGGCCCAGCACGGCGACAGCCCAGAGCACCCGATCCCGGTCGCCATCGAGACCTCTCACGGACTCCTGGTCGCCTGCTTACGCGCCACCGGCAGGCCCATCTACGTGATCAACCCGCTCACCGCCGCCCGCTACCGCGACCGCTACGCACTCAGCCGCAAGAAATCCGACCACCTCGACGCCAAAGTCCTGGCCCACATCCTGCGCACCGACCCCGCAGAGCACCGGCCCCTGCCCGCGGACAGCCACCTCGCCCAGGCCATCACCGTCCTGGCCCGAGCCCAACAGGACGCCGTCCGAGACCGCGTCCAGACCGGCAACCGACTGCGCTCCCACCTGCGCGAGTACTTCCCCGGCTTCCTCACCGTCTTCAGGCACTTCCGCGAAGGCCTCGCCTCACCCGTCACCCGCGCCCTGCTCGTCGCGGCCCCCACACCCACCCAGGCCGCCCAGCTCACCCGCCCGCAGCTGCGAGCGATCCTCAAGAAGGCCGGCCGACAAAGGGAGATCACCGGCGAAGTCGAACGCCTCCACACCCTGCTACGCGAACCACAGATGCACCAGCCACCCGACATCGAGCAGGCCATGGGCACCAAAACCCTCGCTCTGCTCAAGCAGTTCGACGCGGCCTGCACCAGCGCCGACGACCTGGAAGCAGCCACCACCGCCGCCTTCGCCACCCACCAGGACGCCGAAATCATCACCAGCTTCCCCGGCCTCGGCGCCCTCACCGGCGCCCGCGTCCTGGCCGAACTCGGCGACGACCACACCCGCTTCACCAGCCCGCGCGCCCTGAAGGCCTATGCCGGATCCGCCCCCATCACCAGATCCTCCGGACGCAAGACCACCGTCCTGGCCAGGCACATCAAGAACCAGCGTCTGGCCTCAGCCGGCTACATCTGGGCCTTCGCCGCCCTCACCGCATCCCCCGGAGCACGAGCCCACTACGACCGCCGCCGCACAGCCGACGACCGCCACGTCGCAGCCCAACGCAACCTCTTCAACCGCCTACTCGGCTGCCTGCACCACTGCCTCACCCACCGCATCCCCTACGACGAGCAGACCGCCTTCCCCAGCACCGCTTGACTGATCAACCGCATCGGATGTCTGTCTTCGCCCCGGCTGGCCGCGCCCGGCGGCGCGCT
>NZ_JBEZVJ010000085.1:0-1711 GCF_040636935.1 Streptomyces sp. NPDC032940
CGGGCGAGGGGACCTTGCCGTCCTTCTCGTACTCGACGCCCTTGTGGACGAGGAGGGTGGCGTCACCGCCGTCGTCCAGGATCATGTTCGGGCCGGCCTGCCCGGGCCAGGTCAGCGCCTGCTCCGTGCACCACCAGTACTCCTCCAGGGTCTCGCCCTTCCAGGCGAAGACCGGGATGCCGGCGGCGGCGATCGCGGCGGCCGCGTGGTCCTGGGTGGAGAAGATGTTGCAGGAGACCCAGCGGACCTCGGCGCCGAGCGCGACGAGGGTCTCGATGAGCACGGCGGTCTGCACCGTCATGTGCAGGGAACCGGTGATCCGGGCCCCGGCCAGCGGCCGGGCCTCGGCGTACTCCTTGCGGATCGCCATCAGACCGGGCATCTCGTGCTCGGCGAGCGTGATCTCCTTGCGGCCGAACTCGGCCAGGGAGAGGTCGGCGACCTTGAAGTCGGTGAAGTCAGCGCGGGGCTGCGAGGGCATGCTGGGTGCTCCTTGAATTCAGTACGTCGCGGTGGATCTCGAGCGTCGCCGTCGAGCGGTTGAGCGTGATGTAGTGCAGTCCGGGGGCGCCTTCGGCCAGCAGCCGCTCGGCCATCTCGGTGGCGTACCGGACACCGATGCGGTGGCCGTCCGCGGGGTTGTCGCGCGCGGCGTCCAGACGGTGGGCCAGGTCCTCGGGGAAGGCCGCGCCGCTCAGCTCGGCGAAGCGCGCGATCTGCCGTACGTCGGTGGCCGGCATGATCTCCGGAATGATCGGGGTGTCGCAGCCCGCGGCAGCGACCCGGTCGCGCAGCCGGAGATAGTCCTCGACCCGGAAGAACATCTGGGTGATCGCGTAGTCGGCGCCCGCCCGGCACTTGGCGACGAAGTGACGGATGTCGCTGTCCCAGTCGGGTGAGCGCGGATGACGTTCGGGAAAGGCGGCCACGCCGACGCTGAAGTCTCCCGACTCCTTGACCAGCCGCACCAGTTCATGAGCGTGGGTGAAGCCGTCGGGATGCGGGACCCAGGGGGCGTTCGGGTCGCCGGGCGGGTCACCGCGCAGCACCAGGACGTCCCGGACGCCGGCGTCGGCGTACTGGCCGATGATGTGGCGCAGCTCGGCCACCGAGTGACCGACGGCGGTCAGATGGGCGACGGGGCGCAGGGTCGTCTCGGCCGCGATGCGTTTGGTGACCTCGACGGTGCGGTCCCTGGAGGAGCCGCCGGCCCCGTAGGTGACCGACACGAACGTCGGCGCCAGCGCCTCGATCCGGCGGATCGCCCGCCACAGGGTGCGGGCTCCGGCGTCGGTCTTCGGCGGGAAGAACTCGAAGGAGAACGACGGGGTGGCCCGGTCGAGAACATCGCGCAGGGTGGTCACTCCCGGCCTCCGGCGTTGAAGTAGCTGGCCTCGGGGTGGTGCAGGACGATGGCGTCGGTGGACTGCTCGGGGTGGAGCTGGAACTCCTCCGACAGGTGGACGCCGATGCGCTCCGGCCGGAGCAGGTGGGCGATCTTGGCGCGGTCCTCCAGGTCGGGGCAGGCCGGGTAGCCCAGTGAGTACCGGCAGCCCTGGTACTCGGTGCGGAACATGCCGTCGACGGTGTCGGGTTCGGCCCCCACGATGCCCAGTTCCGAGCGGACGCGGGCGTGCCAGTACTCGGCGAGGGCTTCGGCGAGCTGGACGGAGAGTCCGTGGAGTTCGAGGTAGTCGCGGTAGGCGTTGGC
>NZ_JBEZVJ010000086.1:0-1565 GCF_040636935.1 Streptomyces sp. NPDC032940
TAAGAGGTCATCTCATTTGGCCGGGTCGGTAGTCTGTTGGTCGTGGTGGGGATCGTTGAGCGGCTGGTGCCGGATGAGTTGTGGGAGCTGTTTCAGCGGGTGGCGCCGGAGCCGCCGACGCGGCCGCAAGGGGGCGGCCGTCGTCGGCACGGCGACCGGGAGGTCCTGGCAGCGATCGTGTTCGTGGCCACGTCCGGCTGTACCTGGCAGCAGTTGCCGTCCGCGTCCTTCGGGCCGTCTGGAGCGACGGCCCACCGGCGGTTCTCCGAGTGGAGCAAGGCCAGAGTGTGGGCGAAGCTTCACCGCCTGGTCCTCGACGAGCTCGGTTCCCGCGGAGAGTTGGACTGGTCGCGTTGCGCGATCGACTCGGTGAATATGCGGGCTCTCAAAAGGGGGACATGACAGGTCCGAATCCGGTGGACCGGGGCAAGTACGGCTCGAAGATCCACTTGATCACGGAGCGGACCGGTCTGCCCCTGTCCATCGGGATCTCAGGGGCGAACCTGCACGACAGCCAGGCCCTGATCCCCCTGGTCAAGGGCATACCCCCAATCCGCTCCCGTCGCGGCCCTCGGCGACGCAGACCGGGCAAGCTCCACGCCGACAAGGGCTACGACTATGACCACCTGCGCCGATGGCTCCGAAGGCGCGGTATCCGCCACCGCATCGCCCGCAAGGGCATCGAGTCCTCCACCCGGCTGGGGCGCCACCGTTGGACGATCGAGCGCACAATGTCCTGGCTGGCCGGCTGCCGTCGCCTGCACCGACGCTACGAGCGCAAGGCCGAGCACTTCCTCGCCTTCACCAGCATCGCCTGCACCCTCATCTGCTACCGCCGACTCACCAGATGAGGCAGACCAAGCGACTTCAGAGCCTGCGCAAGCCCGCGCCCCACAGAGCGGAATCCTGCATGGCCTCGGCCCGGCTGTCTGCGCTCAACACCCTGCACAGGAACTCCGTCATGCCACAGTCGAAACGAGTCCAGGTGTCGTCGCCGTGACTGAAGAGCACCACCGGCCAGTCATCGGGTTCGCCATGGGTGAGCCAGCAGTACAGGTCAGCACTGCCATCCGCTCCCCAGGTCACCAGATCCTCGGCTGCTGCGTCCATGCCGGTGGGTTCGGTGTCCATCCACGTAGCCCGCGTGTCCGCGGTGATGAACCCCATGCCGCCTTTCGGGGCACCCGGCTCGTCACAGTTCTCAGGAGTCACGGTGGAAGGAACCAGCACACCGAGATCCAGACCCGACAGACCATCACCGTAGTGCGCTAGGAACCCCTTGAAGTCCGAGGGGAACACGAGCCCCCAGGCCCTTTGCACAGTCTCCCAGTCGACCAGCACCCCCACTCCGACCGGCGGCGGCATCAAGCGGATCAGACCGGCGAGGCCATCTCGGTCAATCATGTCCCTGCTCCGTCCCACCTCGACAGGTGCGTACTGAACAGAGGACCGCACCTCTCTGACCCACCGCTTGGTCTGGTTATCCGCTGGGGCGACCTGCATCGATGCCCTTGTGTGTCAACCGTGACCGACACCTTATCCCGACCAAATGAGATGATGTCTAA
>NZ_JBEZVJ010000087.1:0-1516 GCF_040636935.1 Streptomyces sp. NPDC032940
TCACTGCGGCGGGTTGCCGTGCTTGCGGGAGGGCAGGTCGGCGTGCTTGGTGTGGAGCATCGCCAGGGAGCGGATGAGGACCTCGCGGGTCTCGGCGGGGTCGATGACGTCGTCCACGAGGCCGCGTTCGGCCGCGTAGTAGGGGTGCATCAGCTCGGTCTTGTACTCCTTGACCATGCGGGCCCGCATGGCCTCGGGGTCCTCCGCCTCGGCGATCTGCCGGCGGAAGATGACGTTGGCCGCGCCCTCGGCACCCATCACGGCGATCTCGTTGGTCGGCCAGGCGTAGGTGAGGTCCGCGCCGATCGACTGGGAGTCCATGACGATGTACGCACCGCCGTACGCCTTGCGCAGGATCAGCGAGATCCGCGGCACCGTCGCGTTGCAGTACGCGTACAGGAGCTTGGCACCGTGGCGGATGATCCCGCCGTGCTCCTGGTCGACGCCGGGCAGGAAGCCGGGCACGTCCAGGAGGGTGACGATCGGGATGTTGAAGGCGTCGCACATCTGCACGAACCGGGCGGCCTTCTCGCTCGCCTCGATGTCCAGGACCCCGGCCAGGGACTGCGGCTGGTTGGCCACGATGCCCACGACCTGACCGTCGAGCCGGGCCAGCGCACAGATGATGTTGCGGGCCCACCGCTCATGGACCTCGAGGTACTCCCCGTCGTCGACGATCTCCTCGATCACCTTCGCCATGTCGTACGGCCGGTTCCCGTCCGCCGGCACGAGGTTCAGCAGTACCTCGCTGCGCCGGTCGACGGGATCGCCGCTGCGCACCTGGGGTGCCGGCTCGCGGTTGTTCTGGGGGAGGAGGGAGAGGAGGTAGCGCACCTCGGCGATGCAGGTCTCCTCGTCGTCGTAGGCGAAGTGGCACACGCCGGACGTCTCGGCGTGCACGTCCGCGCCGCCCAGACCGTTCTGCGTGATCTCCTCACCGGTGACCGCCTTGACGACGTCCGGACCCGTGATGAACATCTGCGAGGTCTCGCGGACCATGAACACGAAGTCCGTCAGCGCCGGACTGTAAGCCGCGCCGCCCGCACACGGGCCCAGCATCACCGAGATCTGCGGGATCACCCCCGACGCCTTGGTGTTGCGCTGGAAGATCCCGCCGTAACCGGCGAGCGCGCTCACGCCCTCCTGGATCCGGGCACCCGCACCGTCGTTCAGCGACACCAGCGGCGCACCCGCCGCGATGGCCATGTCCATGATCTTGTGGATCTTCGTGGCATGAGCCTCGCCCAGCGCACCGCCGAAGATCCGGAAGTCATGCGCGTACACGAAGACCGTACGGCCCTCCACCGTCCCCCAGCCGGTGATCACACCGTCGGTGTACGGCTTCTTCGCCTCCAGCCCGAACCCGGTCGCCCGGTGCCGCCGCAACTGCTCGACCTCCCGGAACGACCCCGGGTCCACGAGCAGCCCGATCCGCTCACGCGCCGTCAGCTTGCCCTTGGCGTGCTGCGCCGCCGTCGCCTTCTCGCTCGGCCCGGCCAGCGCCTGCGCACGGATC
>NZ_JBEZVJ010000088.1:0-1461 GCF_040636935.1 Streptomyces sp. NPDC032940
CTGAAGACCGACATGGGTGTGGCGTGGCACCGGTTCCTGGCGTTCCCGAACATCTGGTTCAAGCGGGATGCGAAGGGCGGTACGGCGCTGGGTGCGCTGCTGCCGATGACGTCGGGCGGCAAGCCGATCGACTTCACCGATCCCGGTGACGACGACGTGTTCGGTGTCTCCCAGGTCGAGCAGTTCTCGTGGAAGGGTCTGCTGGACTTCTCCACCTGCACCGAGTGCGGGCGTTGCCAGTCGCAGTGCCCGGCGTGGAACACGGGCAAGCCGCTCTCGCCGAAGCTCCTGATCATGTCGCTGCGCGACCACGCGCACGCCAAGGCCCCCTACCTGCTGGCCGGCGGCGGCAAGACCATGGAAGGCGAGGAGAGGGCGTCCGCCGAGCAGCTCGCCGGTGTCCCGGCCGCAGCCCTCGCGGAGGCCGAGCGCCCGCTGATCGGCACCCTCGAGGAGAACGGCGTCATCGACCCGGACGTGCTGTGGTCGTGCACCACCTGCGGCGCGTGTGTCGAGCAGTGCCCGGTGGACATCGAGCACGTCGACCACATCGTCGACATGCGCCGCTACCAGGTGATGATCGAGTCCGCGTTCCCGTCCGAGGCGGGCACGATGCTCAAGAACCTGGAGAAGAAGGGCAACCCCTGGGGCCTGGCGAAGAAGCAGCGCCTGGAATGGCTCAAGGAGCTGGACTTCGAGGTCCCGGTCGTCGGCAAGGACATCGAGGACCTCACCGAGGTCGAGTACCTGTACTGGGTCGGCTGCGCCGGCGCCCTGGAGGACCGCGCGAAGAAGACCACCAAGGCCTTCGCCGAACTCCTGCACATCGCGGGCGTGAAGTTCGCCATCATGGGCGGCGACGAGAAGTGCACCGGTGACTCCGCCCGCCGCCTGGGCAACGAGCCCCTCTTCCAGGAACTGGGCATGGAGAACGTCATGTCCCTCAACGCCGCCTTCGGCGAGGAGACGGACGAGGACGGCAAGGTCACCGAGGAGTCCCGCAAGCCCAGGTCGGCGAAGAAGATCGTCGCGACCTGCCCGCACTGCCTCAACACCCTCGGCAACGAATACCCGCAGCTCGGCGGCGACTACGAAGTCATCCACCACACCCAGCTGCTCCAGCACCTGGTCGACGAGGGCAAGCTGGTCCCGGTCACCCCGGTCGAGGGCATCATCACCTACCACGACCCCTGCTACCTGGGCCGCCACAACAAGATCTACACCCCGCCCCGCGAGATCATCGCCGCCGTCCCGGGCGTCCGCAACGAGGAGATGCACCGCCACAAGGAACGCGGCTTCTGCTGCGGCGCCGGCGGCGCCCGCATGTGGATGGAAGAACGGATCGGCAAGCGCATCAACAACGAACGCGTCGACGAAGCCCTCTCCCTCAACCCCGACATCGTCTCCACCGCCTGCCCCTTCTGCCTCGTCATGCTCACCGACTCCGTCAACGGCAAGAAG
>NZ_JBEZVJ010000089.1:0-1320 GCF_040636935.1 Streptomyces sp. NPDC032940
TTCGACAACAGGGCCTCTTGATCCTCGCTGGACTCGACATCCGCGAGCTACCAAGAGGCCCTTCTTCCATGCACCCGCACCGGCCGACTCACCCGAACCAGGCCCCTGTTCGAACCCCACCCGGTCACCCGAGCGGATAGAGAACAGCCAGTGAGACATCCATGTCGTAGATCTCCGCGAGATGTTGCTGGATCTCCCCCGTCGTGAGGCCCTTCGCATAAAGCGAGAGCACGGCCTCGTCGAAGCCCTCGAGCTTGCGCTGGTGTGCTTGGCCACGATCTGGGGCTCGAAGCTGCCTTCCCGGTCCCGCGGCACATCCAGCTCGACCTCACCGATGTCGGTACGCACCCGCTTCGACGTCGTGCCGTTCCGCGCGTTCGGGGTCCCGCGGCCGGCCGGATCTCACCCTTCTCATAGCCGAGATGCTCCGACATCTCCGCCTCGAGAGCGCCTTCCAGGACCATCTTCAACAGTCCCTTGAACAGGCTGTCCTGCCCGACCAGATTCACGCCCTCGGACCGGGCCCGCTCGACCAACTGCCGTGCGATCTCCTGATCCTGCACCTGCCGCTGCGTCAACTCGGCCCCCATACGTACGACGCTCGAACGCCTGCCGGGCTCATCCCTGTCACCCATCATGATCCTTCCCGGCACCGATCACCCCGATGCCAGCCAGTCACACCGGGCATACACAGATTTCAGGACAGCCCCTCGGCACCGAGCTACCCCGCAGGCGCGAAGACGACTCGGCGGGGAGTTGGGTCATCGCCACGGTGGCGGAGCTATCCCCGCGGGCGCCGGTACGACCCAGGCAGGTACAGCGTGCCCGGGTGCCAGCGGAGCTACTTTTGCGGGTGCGGGAACGACGTCGGGCCGGTGGCTCATCGGCTTCACCGGGGACGAGGCGGCCGATCCGGCCGCTGTGGACGACGGCGAACCATAACGTCCGTTCCGGTGGTGAGGGCGTAGGGTCCCGCCTCGCTGTCGGCCGCCACGTGCTCGTCGATGAAAATCTGGGTCAAAGGGACTTCCCCTGTCCATGCTCGGTGGCGATGCGTTCGATGTCGGCCGGGGTTCCGGCCATGATGGTGCGGGCGTGTTCGGTGACCAGGTCGGCCGGCCAGTCCCACCACGCGGCACGCCGCAGCCGTTCGACGTCGGCGTCGTCGAAGCGCTGCCTGATGGGCCTGGCCGGGTTGCCGCCGACGATCGTGTAGGGCGGGACGTCGGCGGTGACCACGGCGCCGGCCGCGATGATGGCGCCGTCGCCGATCCGTACGCCGGGCATGACGGTCGCCCGGTAGCCGAACCAGACGTCGTT
>NZ_JBEZVJ010000090.1:0-1307 GCF_040636935.1 Streptomyces sp. NPDC032940
AATTGCTTTATTGACGTTGAGCCTCGGAACCCTTAACAATCCCAAAACTTGTCGAATGGTCGGCTTAATAGCTCACGCTATGCCGACATTCGTCTCCAAGTTTAGTTAAGGGTTCTTCTCAACGCACAATAAATTTTCTCGGCATAAATGCGTCAACTCTTTTATTCTTCAGAAATACTTTTAGTTAATAAAGTTGCTCCACCAATTAACATTCCAATACCCAAAATAAAGAAACCACTAAAGATAGCAAAAAGACTTCCTAAAGATAAGAAAATAGAAAATAAATTACGTTCTGTTTTTTTCAAATTCAAAACTCCTTTTTAGCAAACTTTATCACAATAGTTATTACTTTACAGGTCTATTTTTCGTCGTTATAATCTATTTAAATCCCGTAAGGGCGCACTTATACGTCGGATAAATCGACGTGTGCAAAACCGTAATCGACCTTCGTCGATTTTTTATATTCATTTTAAGGAATCGGCGTTGTGGCGCAGATATAAAAATTAATACTACATCAAGACTAAAGCTACTAGTTTTTTGCTAGTAGCTTTTTTATTTTGTTAATTTTTAAATGCCTTTATTTTGAATTTTAAGGGGGCATTTTAAAGATTTAGGGGTAAATCATATAGTTTTATACCTAAAAACCTACATAAGCTTTTAAAACGCAAATATGAGCCAAATAAATATATCTTAATTTCACAAACTAAAATTCAAGCAAATCCAGTGTCGTTTTTTTTAGACACTGCCCAGTTACATGCAAATTTAAAAATTGGCATAAAAACTGGTCAACCATGCCGGTTGGACGCTATAGTTCCCGCAGGGGCAAAAAAGCATAAAAAAACGCTAACTTTTAAGCTAACGTTTCAAATCTTTTAAGTAATAATTTTGTTTTTCAAAATTCCAAATTGCCGTAATTGAATGTGCTTTTTCTTCTTCGTCTGTTGTTTTATCTTCGTCACTTGTATTAATCAAATTACCATCTTCGGCATCATCTAAATTTAAAATTTTATGTTTTTGTTTAAGCAATCCACCATAACTCAACATACGTTTTCGGTATAAACCTTTTTCTAAATCGTTCACGATTTCTTGATTTCTTTCGTCATCATCAGTTAAAAAATCAGATGACTTAACCGAATATTTTGAGGTTTCTTTGATTGCTGCTTGAATATCTTTATCACCTTTTTGGTTTGGTTTGATCGCTTTAATATTTGCGGTTCTGTTGCAAAGTTGAATTTATAGTATAATTTTAACAAAAAGGAGTCTTCTGTATGAACTACTTCAGATATAAACAATTTAACAAGGATGTT
>NZ_JBEZVJ010000091.1:0-1245 GCF_040636935.1 Streptomyces sp. NPDC032940
CGCGGAAGAAGCCGGTCGGACCGCGCCGGGCGGTGCCTCACCGGCGGCACGCCGCCGAGGTGGAAGAACTGTCGCCGGACTATCAGGCGTTGATGGCCGCCGCGGTCGATGCGGGAGGCGACGGGCTCGGTGCCCGGCGGGCGGCGGTGGTGCTGGGCTGGGACAGTGCGTCCGCCTCCCGCGTCGAAGGCGCGAGGGCCCGGCTGAAGCGGCTGGTGGAACGAGGCTGGCTGGTGGAGCAGAAACCGGGCAGGTTCACGCTGCCTCCTGAGGTGTCGGAGCACGACGCTGCCGGCGGTGGGCGGCCAGGCGGCGGCTCATGAGCATGGTCATCGACCAGCAGATGACGGCTTCACTGGTGTCGGTGCGCCGCTCGTAGTCACGGACCAGGCGCCGGCTGCGCAGGCACCAGGCGAAAGACCGTTCAACGACCCAGCGGCGGGGCAGCGCCTGGAAGCCGCTGATGTCGTCGCTGCGGCGGACGATGCCGAGAACGACGCCGAGCTGTGCCGCACTCCAGTCGACGAGGTGGCCGGTGTAGCCGCCATCGGCCCAGACCCGTGTCAGCCGTCCGAAGCGGTCCCTGGCCGCCGTCAGCAGGAGGCGTGCGGCGTCCCGGTCGGTGGTCGACGCCGGCGTGACCAGCACGGCCAGCAGCAGACCGAGAGTGTCGGTGAGCAGGTGCCGCTTGCGTCCGTTGATCTTCTTCCCGGCATCGAAGCCCCGCGCGGCCAGGGCGACGGTGGCGTCCGCCTTCACCGACTGCGAATCGATGACCGCCGCACTCGGCTCCTGGTCACGGCCCTCGGAATCGCGGACGGCCTCGCGCAGCCGGTCGTGCAGCTCGGCCACGAGTCCCGCATCCCGCCAGCGGGCGAAGAAGGCGTACACCCGTGGCCAGGGCGGGAAATCGGCGGGCATCGCCCGCCACTTGATGCCGTTGTCGACGAGGTACCGCACCGCGTCGATCATCTGCCGGTGGCAGTAGCCCTCCGGCCGCCCGCCCCGACCAGCCAGCCATCCCGGCACCGGCAGCAGGTCCCGCACCAGGATCCACTCGGCATCGCTCATGTCCGAGCCGTACCGGGGTCGGCGCCCCGGCCGGTCGGCCGCGTTCCCGAACCTGTGGGCGAGACAGTCACACCCAGGAGTGGACGGACTGGACCCGGCAACCGTGACCACGCGACACTTCGACAACAGGGCCTCTTGATCCTCGCTGGACTCGACATCCGCGAGCTACCAAGA
>NZ_JBEZVJ010000092.1:0-1238 GCF_040636935.1 Streptomyces sp. NPDC032940
CTAGGTTCTGTCCGGCGGATCATGTGACCTTCTGACTGGTCGCTCGTTGGTTCGGTCATGGGTCGGGGGGATCTGACGAATCGCGAGTGGTCGTTGCTGGAACCGCATCTGCCGCCTCTGGGTGGCCGGGGCGGCCGGTGGAACGATCACCGGACCGTCGTGAACGGGATCCTGTTCCGGGTCCGGACCGGTGTCCCGTGGCGTGATCTGCCGGAACGCTACGGCTCGTGGAAGACCGTCTATGAACGGCATCGCCGCTGGTCGGCGGACGGCACCTGGGACCGGATCCTGCATTTGGTCCAGGCCGACGCCGACCTGGCGGGGCGGGTCGACTGGTCGATGGTCGGTATCGACTCAACGTCCTGCCGAGCCCATCAGCACGCGGCCGGCGCTCGCAAGGCCAAGCCGCGGGTCCCGAAAAAAGGACGACGCCCCGGCACCACCGCCCCGACGAGGGACTCGGACGGTCCCGGGGCGGCCTGACCTGCAAGATCCACCTCGCCGGCGAAGGCGGCTGCCGCCCCATGTCCATTCTGCTCACGCCGGGACAGTGGGGCGACGCACCGCAGATGATCGAGGTCCTGGACCGGATCCGAGTTCCGCGGCCACTGGGCGGAAGGCCCCGTACCCGGCCGGACCACGTCAGCGGCGACAAGGCATACAGCTCTCGCCGAAACCGCCGCTACCTGCGCAGACGCGACATCCGGCACACGATCCCGGAACCGAAGGACCAGCGGGCCAACCGCCGCCGCAGGGGCAGCAACGGGGGCAGGCCCGCCGGCTTCGACCGCGACCGCTATCGGCGACGCAACGAGGTCGAGCGGACCATCAACCGGCTCAAGAACTCCCGCGCGGTCGCGACGCGTTACGACAAGAGGGCCTACGTCTTCCACGGCACCGTCACCGCCGCAGCGATGCGACTCTGGCTCCGACCCTGAGCGGGCTCACTCCTTCTGAGTCGACGCCCGGGAAAACAGCAACAGGGCGACAAACAAGACCACAGGATAGACGCCCGCGCTCCACGGTTGCGGCACGATCTTCCAGGCGGCAACCGCCACACCTGCGAGCAGAACCCAGCTCACGATCAGCCATGGCCGCCTGGCCAGCGTCTCGCCCACGAACGCCCAACGGCTCCGGGGACTATCCCCCATTGATCCCATAGCCAGACCCTAGCCTCCGCAGCCAGACCCTAGCCTCCGCAGGGAGCAACCATCCAAGATCCGCCGGACAGGCCCTAG
>NZ_JBEZVJ010000093.1:0-1178 GCF_040636935.1 Streptomyces sp. NPDC032940
TGGCGTTATCGGGTGGCGTGGTCGCCGGTGACGGTGGGTTCGGGTGTGTTGTCGGGGGCTTGGCTGGTTGTGGTGCCGGCTGGTCTGGCTGATGACGCGTGGGTGACCGAATGTGTTGCGGGGCTTGCGCGTTGTGGTGCGCGGCCTGTGGTGCTGGAGCTGGCTGCCGATGAGTCTGGTCGTGAGGTGGTGGCTGGGCGTCTGCGTTCGGTGGTGGCTGGTGAGCCTGACGGGTTCGCCGGTGTGGTGTCGTTGCTGTCGTTGGCGTCGGGCCGGGACGGGGTGTTCGGTTCGGTTCCGGTGTCGGTGGCGTTGACGCTGGGTCTGGTGCAGGCGCTGGGTGATGCGGGTGTCGAGGCACGGTTGTGGTGCGTGACCCGCAACGCGGTGGCGGTGTCCGGCTCGGAGCGGGTGCGTGATCTGGATCAGTCGCAGGTCTGGGGTCTGGGCCGTGTGGCTGGTTTGGAGTTGGGTGCTCGTTGGGGTGGTGTGGTTGATCTGCCTGAGGTGGTGGATGCCCGGTTGGTGGGGTGTCTGGCGGGGGTGTTTGCCTCGGGTGAGGGTGAGGTCGCTGTTCGTGCTGCGGGGGTGTTTGGCCGGCGTGTGATCCGTGCTGCTGGTGTTGCTGGTGGTGGTTCTTGGCGGGTGTGGGGGACTGTGCTGGTGACGGGTGGTACGGGTGGTCTGGGTCGTCGTGTGGCGCGGTGGCTGGTGGGTGCTGGTGCGGAGCATGTGGTGCTGGCTTCGCGTCGTGGTGCTGAGGCTGCGGGTGTGGGGGAGCTGAAGGCGGAGTTTGCTGCTGCCGGTGTGGGCTTGTCGGTGGTGGCGTGTGACATGGGTGATCGTTCGGCGGTGGAGGCTTTGCTGGCGGGTGTGCCGGTGGGGTTGCCGCTGACGGCGGTGGTGCATGCGGCCGGTGTGCTGGATGACGGTGTGCTGGATGGTTTGTCGGTGGACCGGTTCGAGCCGGTGCTGCGGGCGAAGGCTGAGGGTGCACGGCATCTGCATGAGCTGACGCGGGGCATGGACTTGTCGGCGTTCGTGTTGTTCTCGTCGTTCTCGGCGACGGTGGGTGGTGCGGGGCAGGCGAACTATGCGGCGGCGAACGCGTATTTGGATGCGTTGGCCGAGGCGCGGCGTGGTGAGGGTCTGCCGGCGACGTCGATCGCGTGGGGCCC
>NZ_JBEZVJ010000094.1:0-1152 GCF_040636935.1 Streptomyces sp. NPDC032940
CCGACGTGTTCGGGCTGCGCGACGCCATGTTCCGCGGTGAGCGGATCAACATCACCGAGGACCGCGCCGTGCTGCACACCGCGCTGCGCGCCTCGCGGGACGCGGTGATCGAGGTCGACGGCGAGAACGTCGTGCCCGAGGTCCACGCCGTGCTGGACAAGATGGCCGGCTTCGCGGACCGGGTCCGTTCCGGCGAGTGGACCGGCCACACCGGCAAGCGCATCCGCAACGTCGTCAACATCGGCATCGGCGGCTCCGACCTCGGCCCCGCCATGGCCTACGAGGCGCTGCGGGCCTTCACCGACCGCTCGCTGACCCTCCGCTTCGTGTCCAACGTGGACGGCGCCGACCTGCACGAGGCGGTCCGGGACCTGGACCCGGCCGAGACCCTCTTCATCGTGGCGTCCAAGACGTTCACCACCATCGAGACCATCACGAACGCCACCTCGGCCCGCTCCTGGCTGCTGGCCGGTCTCGGAGGCGACGAGAAGGCGGTCGCGAAGCACTTCGTGGCCCTGTCGACGAACGCCGGGAAGGTCGCGGACTTCGGCATCGACACGGCCAACATGTTCGAGTTCTGGGACTGGGTCGGCGGCCGCTACTCGTACGACTCGGCGATCGGGCTGTCCCTGATGATCGCCATCGGCCCGGACCGCTTCCGGGAGATGCTCGACGGCTTCCGCATCGTCGACGAGCACTTCCGCAACGCCGAGGCCGCGGACAACGCCCCGCTCATCCTCGGACTGCTGGGCGTGTGGTACGGCAACTTCTTCGACGCCCAGTCGCACGCCGTGCTGCCGTACAGCCACTACCTGTCCAAGTTCACCGCCTATCTCCAGCAGCTCGACATGGAGTCCAACGGCAAGTCGACGGACCGTCAGGGCCGTCCGGTGCAGTGGCAGACCGGGCCGGTGGTGTGGGGCACGCCGGGCACCAACGGGCAGCACGCCTACTACCAGCTCATCCACCAGGGCACGAAGCTGATCCCGGCGGACTTCATCGGCTTCGCCCGGCCCGCGGCCGAGCTGAGCGACGAGCTGAAGGCCCAGCACGACCTGCTGATGGCCAACTTCTTCGCCCAGACCCAGGCCCTCGCCTTCGGCAAGACCCCGGACGAGGTGCGGGCCGAGGGAGTGCCGGAGGAACTGGTCC